>JAYUAU010000073.1:0-8860 GCA_043741135.1 Sphingomonadales bacterium
GTTAAGGTCTGGACCCCTGCCTTGGGTCCCATCAAAGTATTACTTTGATGGGTGCCCTCCGCAGGGGAACGATTCAACTAATCCTCATCCCGCTCTAGCGTTACTTATCTGGATCCAAAATTGCCGTTCCTAGCTTGAACAAGCTTTCAAACAACTTACCCCCACCTGGGCAACCACGAGGCGGACAGGGTGGTGAGGATCCAACGGCACTGGGTATCTCGCCGGTCGGTTGACGGGCAGTATCGCGAGGTTCACGATCTTCAGGAAATGGCAACGCGTATTTTGATCGCTGCCGTGCGCATACAATTATTTCATCAGGTGCCGCTGCGCGGTCGCACGTTGCGACAATGTTCGAAAAGAGCGCTTTATACTTTGCGAGCGCGGTCTCAGCGCTGACTCCGCCTTGAGCATGGGCACTCGTCGGCAGCAGGATCACAAAGAGCAGCAGCTTACTCGACATTACAACCTCTAACGCTTATCCGCACACTTAAATCACAAGCTTACGAAAGTCATCACTTATGGTAGCCGCTAGCCACGACCTCGACCGCGTTCTTGTTCTCGAAATGGTGCGTGTCACCGAAGCGGCCGCGATTGCTGCGGCAAAGCTGATTGGTCACGGCGATGAAAAGGCTGCCGACGCGGCGGCTGTTGAGGCGATGCGGATTGCTTTGAACGAACTTTATATGGACGGCACGATTGTGATTGGTGAGGGCGAACGTGATGAAGCACCGATGCTGTTCATCGGTGAAAAAGTCGGCAGCGCAATTGGCAAAGGGCCAAAAATCGATATTGCCGTTGATCCACTTGAGGGTACGACGATAACGGCGAAAGCTGGGCCAAATGCGCTCGCGGTGCTGGCAGTTGCCGAACATGGCAATCTGCTCAATGCGCCCGACGTATATATGGATAAGCTGGCAGTCGGTCCCGGCTATCCTGACGGAATAATCGACCTCAACAAATCAGCGACTGATAATGTGATTGCGGTGGCGGCGGCGAAAGGCGTTCCCGCGAATGAAATCATTGTCTGCGTGCTTGATCGCCCGCGCCATGAAAAACTGATTGCTGAGCTCCGCACTTTGGGCTGCGGCATCATGCTCATTCCTGACGGCGATGTCGCGGGCGTGATCGCTACCACCAATCCCGATACGACAATCGACATTTATATGGGCAGCGGCGGGGCCCCTGAAGGTGTGCTGGCAGCAGCAGCTCTGCGCTGCGTTGGCGGGCAATTCAAAGGCCGCTTGCTGTTTCGTAACGACGATGAACGCGCCCGCGCGCGCAAATGGGGTATCACTGATCTCGACCATGTTTATGATCTGAGCGAGCTGGCCAAAGGCGATTGCATCTTCGCCGCAACCGGCGTGACCGACGGATCGTTGCTCTCAGGCGTGAAGCGTCGCCGTGACGGTATCATGACCACCGAGAGCGTCGTGATGCGTGCAAGCAGTGGCACCGTGCGTTGGATAAAGGGTGAGCACCGCCTTCACTCCGTCGGCTAAAGTGTAATGACAAATGGTTGATGCAAATGCCGTCCACCCTGTCTCCCGACGGGTCGATGTCGAAGGGCTGTCCTTCACTTGGTAAAGGAGGGCAACCCTTCAACAGGCTCAGGGATGCGGATGGATTTGTGCAACATCAACCTAAAACCATCCCACTCTAAAAGCCAGCCTCAACCGCAATGCGAATCACGTCTGCGGTGGTTTGCACACCTAACCGCTCCATCAGCAGCGCGCGGTGCATCTTCACCGTATTCTCACTCAGGCCAAGCGTATACGCGATCTGCTTGTTGAGATGCCCTGTCGCCATTTCGCGCAACACTTCAAGCTGGCGCTTGGTGAGCGTCTTGACAAGCGCGGTTGATGCCATTCGCCGCGATGAATTCGGCCCCGGCGCATCAGCTTCTAACTCAACCTGTGACCCAAGGAAAAATTCAAGTTCGCCGGCTTCGTCAAACATCGGCGCAACGAGAACGGCGTTTCGAAACGGCGTGCCATCTTTCTTGTAATTCAGAATTTCGACCAGAACGGGCGCATGCCGCCGCACCCCGCTACGGATTGTCTCTGTTAGCCATGGCTCGGTCGAAGGCCCAGCAAGGAAGCGACAATTACGACCAACGATTTCGCTTTCGCTATAACCGGTTAAATCGATGAAGCTTTGATTGCAGGCGATGATCGGGTTGTCGCGCAGCCGTGGGTTGCTGATTACCGAAGCGATTGGGCTTGAGACAATCAGAGCCGAAAGTCTGCCATCCACCGGATCACTTATGCCGCCCAAATTGTTTTCGTCAGCATTGCTAGCTTCAACCATTAACATATCCTCCCCAAACAGACCCACCTTTGTAACTCAATACAGCACAAAGTGGATATTGTTTCCCTTGAAGTGCAGTCTACGCTTCATCATGCGCGATGTCACCCGAATGATCGAGGCTCGCGTGGGGAGCTTGATTTCATGGAAACCTTATCCGCAGACCAGTTCAGTCTGGTTTATAATGCCTTTTCTTTTACATTCGCCACAATGGCCGCTGCCACATTATTTCTGTGGATTAGCCGGTCACAAGTCGGCCCTGCTTACAAGACTGCGCTCACAGTGTCGGGCCTCGTCACCGCAATTGCTGCTTATCATTATTTCCGCATTTTCGAAAGCTGGAACGACGCCTATGAGTTAAAGAATGGCGTTCTGACTGCAACCGGCTTCGCGTTTAATGATGCCTATCGTTACGTCGACTGGTTGTTGACCGTGCCATTATTGCTCGTTGAACTCATCCTCGTGATGCGTTTGTCCAAAGAAGAAACATTGTCAAAATCAACGACCTTAGGCGCGGCCGCCGCGCTGATGATCATTCTTGGTTACCCGGGTGAAATTGCTGACAATAATACGACGCGAATGATTTGGGGCACACTCTCCGCAATTCCATTCGTATATATAGTATGGCAATTGTTCAGTGGTCTCAGCGCCGCAATCGAACGCCAGCCTGAAAGCGCAAAGGGCCTCGTCAAGCAAGCCCGCTTGCTCACCTTCGCGTCATGGGGCTTTTACCCCATCGTTTATATGATCCCCTATACCAATCTGGGTGGTGCCGCCGTCGAAACATATGTGCAGATTGGATATACAATTGCCGATTTGATCGCAAAAGCCGGTGTTGGCGTGCTGATCTACATGATTGCTGTGCGCAAGTCCGAAGCCGAATACGGCTCCGTAACAGCGTAACCTCCATCCCCTCCGGAGGGTCGCAGCAAAACTAAAGGGGGATCGGCATATCTTGATCCCCCTCTTTTTTGTCACAAAAAGGAAGTTGAATGCGCCAATCAACATCCACGCTTGAACCTGAAAGAGCGCAGTCAGCTATTGCAGCACTGTTGCTTTTTCCCTCACTAGCCGCACTGCTGCTGCTCGTGAATAACTTTGTGCAAAGCTTAACCACCGTCACCGCCAGCCTCATCTTCACCAGCGCTATCCTGCTCGCAGGCGTGCCGCACGGATCGCTCGACATCGAAATTTTAGCGCGTCACTTGGGTCGTGCTGGTGCCTTGGCCAAAACCAAATTGACGATTGCTTATGCAACATGCGCGCTGTTGATGACGTTGGTCTGGCTCTACGCCCCACCGCTCGCACTCGTAGCGTTTCTGATCATCTCGATATTGCATTTTGGCCTTGATTGGCGCGACAATGCCGAGCCGTTCCTCGGCATGACAGTCGGATGGGCACTTGTCGCACTGCCCGCGCTGAGCCACCCCCAAGACGTCACTGCGATATTCAACACATTGGTCGGTGTTGAATACGGCGCAACACTGTGCGCGCTGCTCGCCTGTTCGTCAGTACCTGCCGCTTTAGTCACCATCGCCTTTTGCCATGATGCATATAGTCGCGGCAATCACAAGTCAGCCGTTCATGTCGCGTCCTGCTTGTTCGCAGCCGTATTCCTTCCGCCGCTTGCCTCATTTGCTCTGTTCTTTTGCGGATTGCACTCGCCACGGCATTTTGCTGATGCGGTCGCGCAATCAGGCCCGATATCTCATATTAAAAAAGGCGCGATAATCATCGCTGTTGTCAGTCTTTCGCTTGGCATCGCTGTGTGGATCTTCACGCAAAGCCAAACACTCACCATGAGCGACTCAGCGGTGCGCGCCACCTTCATACTGCTTTCGATCCTGACTTTGCCTCATTTCATCCTCGAACAAATCCTAGCGCGAAGCCCTGCCAAAGCATAAAATTCCCGCTCGCTTATGGCGTGATAGCTAGATAATACAGCACGTGATGAACGACGTTGCCCCCTCACAAATGTTTTCGTGGCAACCATCGCGCGATGTGATAGCAGCACAATTACCACCTTCTAACCCCTTCCCTGACCTCGCCACGCCCCCCGTTCCGCCGCCAACCAAATGGCCAAGGCGGTTGTTTTGGGGCAAGCGCGGTTTAGCGCTCGGGCTACTTCTGCTGATGGCGATCACGATCTGGCTTGCCATCACAGCACCAATTGCGAAGTCAAACCTCCCCATCGCGCCACCACGCCTCACTTTGCTTGCCGCAGACGGTCAACCGATTGCGCGAAATGGCGCGATCATTGATCGGCGCGTAGAAGTGACAAAGCTTCCGCCGCACGTCACCCAAGCCTTCCTCGCGATTGAAGACCGCCGCTTTTACCGTCACTTCGGCATCGATCCCATTGGCCTCGCGCGCGCGTTCTGGAACAATCTAACCGGGGGCGGTACGCAAGGCGGCAGCACGATCACGCAGCAATTGGCCAAAGTGACTTACCTTTCTTCAGACCGCACTTATGTCCGAAAGGGCAAAGAGATGCTGATCGCTTTCTGGCTGGAACTTTGGCTTAGCAAAGATCAAATTCTCGAACGTTATCTGTCTAACGTCTATTTCGGTGATAATGTTTACGGGCTTCGTGCAGCATCGCTCCACTATTTCTTTCGCCAGCCAGAGCGATTGACATTGCCGCAAGCTGCGATGCTTGCGGGTCTTGTCCAAGCCCCGTCACGCCTTGCCCCGACACGCAATCCAGCCGCCGCGCGCAAACGGGCAAAGATGGTTTTGAGCGCAATGGCCGCCGCTGAGTTCCTGTCACCCGCCAAAGCCGCGTTAACTGAACCCGCAAGCCTAGACGTCCGCACCAAAAACACACTGCCAACGGGAACTTACTTTGCCGATTGGGCGATGCCCGCCGCTCGGCTAACCGCAACGCGCGGCTACAGCGAAGTGCAGATCAAGACGACACTTGACGCACGGATGCAAAAGATTGCGCGCAGCGTGATCAACCGCGCCGCGCTCGGCTCGGCACAAGTTGCGCTTGTCGCGATGCGCCCAAACGGTGAAGTCGTCGCGATGATCGGCGGGCGGAGCTACGACAAATCACGCTTTAATCGTGTAACACAGGGGCAGCGCCAGCCAGGATCAACCTTCAAACTGATCGTCTATCTCGCCGCGTTGCGCGCTGGCATGGTGCCAGATTCGATCATTGATGATACCCCCATCACCGCAGGGCCGTATCAGCCCAAAAACAGCGGCGGCAGATATCGTGGCAAGATTACCCTGAGGGAAGCCTTCGCTCAGTCAAGCAATGTCGCCGCTATTCGCCTTTATCAGCAACTGGGCCATGATGCGGTAGAAAAGGCAGCGCGCGATTTGGGGATCATGAGCCGTATTGCGGCGGATCCTAGCGTTGCGCTTGGGTCATCGGGCATGTCACTTCTCGAACTGACATCAGCATATGCCGCCGTTGCTGCCAACCGATACCCGATAACTCCGCACGCTATCGCTGAAGAGGAACCCGGATTCTTCGCTCAATTGTGGAGCGGTGAGCGGCGCTTTGGCAGCGATCAGCACGCCTATTTGCTCGATTTGCTCAGCGCGGTGATTAAGCGGGGCACCGGCCGTGCAGCCGCACTCCGCGTTAAGGCCTACGGAAAAACCGGAACAAGTCAGGATAATCGAGACGCTTTGTTCATCGGTTTTGCGGGTGATTTGGTTGTCGGCATATGGGTGGGCAATGACGATAATAAGCCTCTTAAGGGAATTAGCGGCGGTGGCCTCCCCGCGCGCATCTGGGCTGATTTCATGGGGCAAGCGATTAAAGGTGCTGCGCTCACTAAGCCAGTTGTGCCCAAGAAGGACAAATCGATCATGCCTGACTTACCAATCGACCTTGGCAATTCAAGCATCGAACTTGGCAATGATAGCGTCACGCTCAAGGCCGATATTGGCGGCGTTGACCTTGACGTCAAACTCGACGGCAACGGGTTGTCAGTTGAGCCAGTCGCATCTGAAAAAAGGCAGCGTTAGAGATATGACCAGCCCCCTGCCCTTCACGCGTTCAATCACCGGCCAGCTTTGGCGCTGGCGCGGCACATCTGTTGATGGCCGCGATGAACGAATTGAGAGCGATGATCTGGTCACACAATTACTGCTCGCACGCGGATGTCCGCATGATCAACTTGAGGCCTACCGCACTCCGAGCATCCGCGCGTTCATGCCCGATCCTTCAATCTTCCGCGATATGGATAGCGCGGCCGACCGCTTGGCCAAAGCCGTTCTCAACGGCGAGAACGTGACGATATTTGGCGATTATGATGTTGACGGCGCAACCTCCGCTGCACTCCTTGTTCGTATCTTGCGCGATCTCGGGCTTAGTCCACAAGCCTATATTCCAGACCGATTGATGGAAGGATATGGCCCTTCAGGCGAAGCGCTTGTTAAAATTGCCCAAGGGGGGGCAAGCTTGATCGTCACCGTCGATTGCGGCGCACAAGCGTTTGAAGCACTCGCTATGGCGAAAGCGGCGGGCGTTGATGTGATCGTGGTCGATCATCACCAATGTACGCCCACGCTCCCGCAAGCCTATGCCATGGTCAATCCCAACCGGCTTGATGAACAGGAAGGCTCAGCGTTCGGTCATCTAGCGGCGGTGGGCGTCGCGTGGTTGCTCGGCGCGGCGTTGATCCGCAACCTTCGCGCTCAGGGCCATTTTAGCGCCCGTGCAGAGCCAAAGCTGCTTGACCTTCTCGACATCGTTGCGTTGGGAACAGTGGCTGACGTGGCCTCTCTGCGGGGCTTAAACCGCGCTTTCGTGGCGCAAGGTCTTAAAGTCATGAGCGCGCGAAAGAATGTCGGGATTGATGCTCTCATCACCGCCTCTCGCCTCAACCGCGCGCCGCTCTGTTCGGATTTGGGTTTTGCGCTGGGGCCACGGATTAACGCGGGAGGGCGTGTGGGGAAATCGGATCTTGGCGTGCGCTTGCTCACCACGAATGACTCCGATGAGGCGCGCGATATTGCGCAGGAACTTGATCAGCTCAACAATGATCGCCGAACGATTGAAGCCGGCGTGCAGGAACAGGCCGAAGCCTCAGCACTTGGCCAAGCCAACCGCGCGGTAGCCTTGGTCAGCGGACTTGGGTGGCACCCGGGCGTAATCGGCATTGTCGCGGGCCGCTTGAAGGAAAAAATGAACCGCCCCGCGATTGTCATCGCTATTGATGAAGACGGTGTAGGTAAGGGATCGGGCCGCTCGATTGCGGGGGTTGATTTGGGCGCGGCCGTTCTTGCGGCAAAGGAAGCGGGCTTGCTCGTCGCAGGCGGTGGGCATGCGATGGCAGCAGGGCTGACGATTGCAGCGGACAAAGTTGATGCGCTGGCTGAATTTCTTGACGCGCGATTATCCGCCGCTGTTACCAAAGCCAGCGAAAACCGCGCGCTCTTGCTTGATGCCGTCGTTGCCCCAAGCGGAGTCACGCCTGATTTCGTCGATGCGTTAGAAGCAGGCGGGCCATACGGCATGGGCTGGCCAGCGCCGCGTATCGCCGCCGGGCCGCTTCGCGTCATCAAAGCCGATATCGTCGGCACCAACCATGTCCGTGCTGTAATGGCGGGCGATGATGGCCGCAGCCTCAAATGCGTAGCCTTCCGCGCGAGCGAAACTGAACTTGGCCAAGCCATCCTCGGCGCGCCGCGAGACCGCCGCTTATGGGTCGCAGGCCGCGCAAAAATCGATGATTGGGGCGCGCGGAAGGCCGCCGAACTCCATATCGACGATGCCGCGTGGTGCGATTGATCAGCCAGCCAAAAGCAAAAGTAGTCGCGCACTGACATAGCCCTCATGCGCGCTGCAATAGCGCCATGTGCGGTTAACCGTGCTGATATTATCCGCAACCGCACGACTTGTGCACATGACATGCGTTCCCGATGGCAATTGCACGAGACCATCGCTCGATGCGCTTGGCTCGCTGCGCACCCAAACGAAGCCGTCGCTCATTTTGCCCACCTTAAACTCTCGCTCGGCACCCAGCAGAGACACTGGTTTGGGCGCGGGGACAGCTTTCGTGTGAGCCGCTGCGGCGTCATCCGATTTAACGATTGGCTTATCAATCACAGCTGGTGGCGACTTGTCACTTTGGCCAATCAAGCCGATCTGGCTCATCCCAATCAAAAGCCCCGTGATCGATACGATAACGCCGCCCGCCGCCGTCATGATACCCGGCAGCGATTTCCAAAAGCTGACCGCAACGTTATCACTGTCCGCTTTCTGTTCACCACCATTTCGGTTTGCTGTATCTTCTAACCCCATTTGCAAATCCTCCTCGACAGTCTCGCAACGATACCCAACGATGAAGTTTATACGGTCAAAATGCCGCCAAATACTTGTATTAGTGAATAAATGACATATTCACCGGCGGCACGCAATCGCTTGTTTTTATCAAAATTCCGCTGTTCTGCAAAACAAGCAAGCCAACCGCTTGACCTCCGCTGTCCGAATCCGTAATGGCGCATCTCGCCAGCGCGCTGGCCCCTTCGTCTAGCGGTTAGGACGCGGCCCTTTCACGGCTGAAACACGGGTTCGATTCCCGTAGGGGTCACC
>JAYUAU010000074.1:0-8813 GCA_043741135.1 Sphingomonadales bacterium
GCTGGGGCCGCCGCTGACCAGACGAATGAAGACGAAGCCGTTCCAGATTTCCTGCTCAACACGGTTCAGGCCATGCTCACTCATATCAAGGCCTGAATAGTCCGACTTGCCGGGAACGCCGCTTAACCGTCCGTCGCTCTCATATGTCCAGCCGTGATAGGGGCAGACCAGCTTCTTTGCGCAGCCTTGATCGCCGTCAACCAAACGAGACGCGCGGTGGCGGCAGACGTTGGCGAATGACCGGATTTCCAAATCAGCGCCGCGAATGACGATGATATTCTCGCCGAGCATTTCAAGCGTGCGCCAATCGCCCGCGCCAGCAATATCGCTGATGTGGCAAACAACTTGCCAGCTAGGGCGGATTAGCCGCTCCATCTCGACCTTGAAGAAATCGGCATCATGATAGACCCAGCCGGGCAAGCCTTGTGCGGCGTGCGGATCAATTTCAAAATTCGTGAGCGCGCGCAGTGCATTTGTCATAATGATATGCTCTAACCCATCTGGGCTGCATTCGCCACGAATTAAGCGTCATAATCCAATCTACTGAGGAGTATCGGATGTCCTTCACAATTGATCGTCGCTCATTGCTATTAGCCGCCGGTTTCGGGCTAGGCGCACTTACGTTAGGCAATACGGCAGCGATCGCGCAGATCATGGCGGCTAAGGGCTTTACGCACAATGTGGCAAGCGGTGAGCCTGCCGCTGACTCTATGTTGCTTTGGACTCGCTTCGTACCCGCAGATGGCGGCGCAGTTAAGCTTCGTGTCGAAGTTTCAGAGAGCGCGGATTTCACCAGAATCATAAGCGGCGGACAAATGGTAACGGGGCCGTGGCGTGATCATACCGCAAAGATCACTGTAAATGGCCTCGCGCCGGGAAGGCTCTATCACTACCGGTTTATCGCGCCTGATGGATCAAAATCTCCCATTGGCAGGACGAAGACGCTTCCGATTGGCATGGTCAAAAATTTCAACATCGCGATCTTTTCGTGCTCGAACCTCGGCTTTGGGACATTTGCAGCTTATGGCCACGCGGCGGCGCGCAAGGATATCGATCTCGTGTTCCACATGGGCGATTATATTTATGAATATAAGCGTGGTGGCTATGATCAGGAGGGCGCTGCGGGTGTTCTCAAAATTCAACCTGAAACTGAAATTTTCAACATTGCCGATTATCGCTTGCGCTATGCCAGCTACCGCTCTGATCCTCAGCTTCAGGCGATGCATCAGAACTATGCAGTGATCGCTAACACCGATGATCATGAAGGTGCCAATGATTCGTGGGAAGGCGGCGCGCAAAATCATCAGGCTGAAGAAGGCGATTGGAATGTTCGGCGCGCAGCCGCAATGCAAGTCTGGCGTGAATGGATGCCGGTGGGAGAAACGCCTTGGAAATCCTATGACATCGGCACGCTTGGCCAATATCTTCGCACTGACAGCCGAATGATCGCGCGCAGCCGTCCCTGGTCATATGAGGAAGTCTTGGGTGATCGGGAGCCAAGCAAGGCTCTCGCAGATTTCCGTGATGGCAGCTGGCTTGACCCCGCTGCAACAATGTTTGGCACTGAACAGGAAAACTGGATCGCGCATACGCTTCGGGGATCAGTGCATTCGGGTCAGCAATGGCAAATCGTCGGATCAGGCACAGTCATTGGTAAGAGTTACACGCCGCAAAATGCCGAAAGCTGGCTGTCACCCGATGCGTCGGAACGGTCAAAGAAATATCTAAAACTGGGGATTGCGGCGGGCAAGGCGAAACTACCGTATAACCTTGATAATTGGGGTGGCTATCCCGCCGCGCGCAGCCGGCTATTGAAGGCGGCACAAACCGCAGCTGCCAATCTGATCATTGTGTCAGGCGATAGCCACAATGCGTGGGCAAATGACTTGATCGAAGGCGGGAAGCTCGCAGGCGTTGAATTTGGCGGACATAGCGTATCGTCACCCGGCTTTGAGAGTTTCACTAAAGTTGACCCTAAAAACGTCGCAAGAGATTTGGTTGAGGCGAGCCCTGAACTACGCTGGGCAGACACATCAAACCGTGGATATATGGTGCTCAATCTCACGCCGACAAAAGCGACGAACGAATATATCTTCGTCGGGTCAAACCAAAGCCAGATTCTCGGCAGCAAAAGGTTGAGCGTGAGATTGGGGCGTATGGCGATTGAGGGCGTATGATTTTCCGCCTCCTCGCCCTGCTCATCTGGGCATCGCCTATCGCTGCACAAACCATCTACATTCATGCGGGCAAATTGGTTGACGTCACGGCGGGCAAAATACTCAGCAATCAACGCATTGAGATCAAAGCTGACCGGATTGTTGCAGTCACGCAGTGGCGCGCCCCGGCAAAGGGATCAAAAATCGTTGATTGGTCGCGCCTTACCGTCTTGCCCGGGCTGATTGATCTTCACACGCACCTTGCTGATGTGAGCCAGTCTTCGGATGTCGCTGAACCGCTCAAAACATCGCCTGCTGAGACCGCTCTTATTGGTGCCCGCAACGCACGTGTAACGCTCATGGCTGGTTTTACGACCGTTCGTGATATGGGCACTTACCGTGGCCTCACCGATATTGCGCTGCGTGATGCGATCAATAAAGGATATGTGCCCGGCCCGCGGATGTTCGTATCCGGCGCCTATTTGACGATTCCGGGTGGTGGCGGGGAACTCAACGGTGTTGGCCCCGTTCAGGCAGATATGCAGCTTGGCGTTGGGCGAACGCCCGCTGAAATTGCTGAACGCGCCGAATTCCTTCTCAACCAAGGCGCTGATCAGCTCAAAATTATTGCAACCGGCGCAGTGCTCGCGATTGGCACTGAACCCGGCACGATTGAATTAGGCGAAGAACAAATCGCTGCCGCAGTAAAGGTCGCCGAAAAGTTCAACACATATGCGACGGCCCATGCTCACGGCGCCGAAGGCATCAAAGCCGCACTACGCGGCGGCGTGCGATCTATTGAACATGCCAGCTTGATCGATGATGAGGGCATTGCACTTGCCAAAGCCAAAGGCGCGTGGCTCGTCATGGACATTTATGACGGTGATTATATTGAGGAAATTGGCACAAAAGAAGGATGGCCAGCTGAGTATCTGCGCAAAAACCGCGAGACAACCGATGCACAGCGTGAGGGTTTCCGCAAGGCTGTGAAGACGGGCGTAAAGCTTGGTTATGGCACTGATGCGGGCGTCTATCCCCACGGCCTCAACGCACGGCAATTTGCCTATATGGTCAAATTCGGGATGACACCGATGCAGGCGATCCAAAGCGCGACGGTGGTGGCCGCCGCCCTAATGGGCAAAGCGGCTGATATTGGTAGCATCGCGCCCGCCCGCTATGCTGATATGATCGCAGTGGCGGGCGATGTGTTGAGCGATATCTCAGTGCTTGAAAATGTACGTGTGGTAATGAAAAGCGGCATCATAGAGCGCGGCGACGCGATTCGCCCCTGAAGGAATTCCGCCATGTCATCCGATCCCATCGTCATTGCCAGCTATGCCCGCACGCCGATGGGCGCAATGCAAGGCCTATTGTCAAACGTTAGCGCGACGCAGCTCGGCGCGACCGCGATCCGCGCCGCTGTTGAACGCGCGGGCGTGAAGCCTGAAAATGTCGATCAAGTGATCATGGGCTGCGTGTTGCCCGGCGCGCTTGGTCAGGCCCCTGCGCGTCAGGCAACGCTCGGCGCTGGGCTTCCCTTGTCAGTTGGTGCTACGACGATCAACAAGGTGTGCGGGTCTGGCATGAAGGCCACAATGATGGCGGCAGAGGCGATTATCGCGGGCACGTCAGACATTGTTGTGGCGGGCGGGATGGAGAGCATGACCAATGCGCCTTACATGCTCACCAAGCACCGTTCGGGGGCACGGCTTGGTCATGACAGCCTAAAGGACTCAATGTTCCTTGACGGGCTTGAGGATGCCTATGAGCCGGGTCGTGCAATGGGCAGCTTTGCCGAAGAAAGCTGTACCGAATATCAATTCACTCGCGAGGCGCAGGATGAATATGCGCTGCGTTCGCTCACTCGCGCGCAGGCCGCAATCGCCAGCGGTGCGTTCGAACGCGAAATCGTTGCGGTTGATGTGGTGACGCGCAAAGGCACTGAAACTGTCAGCATTGATGAACAACCTGGCAACGCGCGTCCTGAAAAAATCCCAACGCTCAAGCCCGCTTTCGCGAAGGACGGAACGATTACGGCGGCCAATGCGTCGTCAATTTCTGATGGGGCAGCAGCACTTGTCATCACCAAGGCGAGTGTGGCGCAGGCGCAAGGGCTTGCGGTCGCGGCTAGAATTGTTGGTTGGGCCACGAATAGCCAAGAGCCGTCGAAATTTACCTCCGCACCTGTCAAAGCCATTCAAAAAGTGCTTGATAAAGCAGGGTGGAGCGTCGCCGATGTCGACCTTTTTGAAATCAACGAAGCCTTTGCGATGGTGCCGATGATCGCGATGAAGGAACTTAATATTTCAGCCGATAAGCTCAATGTAAACGGCGGCGGCACAGCACTTGGCCACCCCATTGGCGCATCGGGCGCGCGGATTATCGCGACGCTGATCGCGGCGCTCCAAAATCGGGGGCTGAAACGGGGCGTGGCCGCACTGTGCATCGGTGGTGGCGAAGGCACGGCGATTGGGATTGAGTTGGTTTAGAGCAAAGCCAATCAGTTTTGCACATTCGTCTTTGCGAGCGAAGCGCGGCAATCCATAGGGTGGTGCCGCGAGTGGATTGCCGCGCTTCGCTCGCAAAGACGAAGGGGGTCAGCCCAATTGTTTCCATAGCAATTGAGCCGCGACATAGAGAATGAGCAGTGCCGTCGCACGCCTGACAAACGTCTGCGAAAGTAGTCTCACGCTCGCAAAACTGCCGATTTGCCCGCCGATGAGGACAGCCAGTCCTAATAGCCAGTAAGTGCTTATCGCCCCGACAGCCTGCGCCGTACCCAGCTTTGTCAGTTGCCCGCCGAGCCCAAACACCGAATTCACCAGAATGAACACACTCGACGTCGCTGCGATTGAGCGCGGGCTGCCCCAGCGCGTTAAATGCAAAATTGGTGCGAGGAATATCCCGCCGCCGATGCCAACAAGCCCCGCCAGATATCCCGTTGACGCGCCCGCAAGCACATCAAAACTATTCGCCTTATTGCGCAGCGGCACGCTTTGCGCATGGCGGTTATGTTGAAAAAGCAGCAAGAGCCCCGCGATCAAAAGGCTGAGCGCAAGCACGATCATAAACGTCTGCTGTTTGATCGGCGTGAGGCCACCAAGGAAAGCCAGCGGCGCAGAGACCGCGACGAGCGGCAACACACGCCGCCACTCAACCTCACCCGCGCGCGCAAATCGCAGCGTGCCACCGAGCACAACGATCACATTACAGATGAGCGATATCGCCGGGAGAATTCTATAATTAACACCCGCCAGCGTAAGCAGCGCGGTGTAAGTCGATCCCCCACCAAACCCAACGCTTGCATAGAGCGCCGCTGTTATAAAAAAGGCGACTGCTATCCAGCCCATTAGTGTGCGCCGTGGCAATGCTTATATTTGAGGCCAGAGCCGCAAGGGCACTCCGCATTACGGCTCACTTTGCCAACCCACTCGGCTGGATCCTCGCTCAGATCATCCTCATCAGGCTGCACCAATTGGAGCGGTGGCAATCGCGTAGTCACAAGGCCAAGATTATCTTCAATACCATTATCGGCTTCAGGATGGATCGCAAACACATCAGGCATGTCTGGCAGATCAGGCATTTCCATCTGAAACTGCGCATAAGCCAGCACCTTGGTTACGTCTTCTCGAATCGAAGACAGCATCCGTTCAAACAGTGCAAACGCCTCACGCTTATATTCGTTAATCGGGGTTTTCTGCGCATAAGCGCGCAAATGGATCACTTGTTTGAGCGCGTCCAAAGTTGTCAGATGCTCTTTCCAATGATGATCAAGCGATTGTAGCAATACGCTTTTTTCAATCTGCGGCCACACGGTCGGATCAAGATCGACTTTCTTGGCTTCAATCGATGCGTCCGCCGCTTCGCGAACACGGTCTTCGATCATCTCAGGCTCAATGCCGTCTTCCTTTGCCCAATCATCAATCGGCAGATCAAGCCCAAGCCCGTCGCGCGCGCGCGTTTTGAGCAATTCGATATCCCATTGCTCAGGATAGCTATTGGGCGGGCACGCTTCCCCAACGATGGCATTGACCGTCTCGGCGCGCATATCGATCACGACATCATCAACCGCATCAGCATCCATGATTTCGTTGCGCTGTTCATAGATCACCTTGCGCTGATCATTCATCACATCATCATATTCAACGACTTGTTTGCGCACATCATAGTTGCGCGCTTCCACCTTTTTCTGCGCGGTTTCGATCGCTTTTGATAGCCAGCGCGATCCAATCGCCTCGCCGTCTTCAAGGCTGCTGTTCATCAGCTTTGAGAACATCGTATCGGGGCCGAAAATCCGCAACAGATCATCATCAAGGCTAAGATAAAAGCGTGATAGCCCCGGATCACCTTGCCGCCCTGAACGACCGCGCAGCTGATTATCAATACGTCGGCTTTCATGACGCTCAGTTGCCAACACGAACAGACCACCCGCTTCGAGAACCTTGGCTTTTTCAGCCGCAACTTCGGCCTTGATCGTTGCGATAGCTTCATCCTTTTTGGGGCCATCAGGCAGTTCGGACAGTTCATCCTCAACGAGGAATTCGACATTGCCACCAAGTTGAATGTCGGTGCCGCGCCCCGCCATATTGGTGGCAATCGTGACAGCGCCTAATCGACCGGCCTGTGCAACAATATGCGCCTCGCGTTCATGGAAGCGCGCGTTAAGCACATTATGCGTCACACCCTCTTTTTCGAGATATTCAGAGAGCAATTCAGACTTTTCGATTGAAACTGTACCCACCAGAACCGGCTGGCCCGAGCGCGCCTTTTCAGCAATAGATTTAGCAATCGCTGCGAATTTGTCTTTCGTATTCTTGTAGAACTCATCTTCCTCATCAACGCGGAGCACGGGCACATTGGTGGGGATTGTTACGACGTTCATTTTGTAAATGTCAAAAAACTCAGCCGCCTCCGTAGCCGCAGTCCCCGTCATCCCTGACAGTTTGGGATACATCCGGAAGTAGTTTTGGAAAGTGATCGATGCGAGTGTCTGATTTTCAGGTTCGATATTGACGCCCTCCTTCGCCTCAACCGCTTGGTGAAGCCCGTCGGACCAGCGCCGCCCGTCCATCATCCGTCCGGTAAATTCATCGATGATGATGATCTTATCATCCTTGACGATATAATCAGTATCGCGCTTGAAAATCACATTGGCGCGAAGCGCTTGATTGAGATGGTGGACAACTTGCGTATTCTCAAAATCATAGAGGTTGCTGCCTTCGAGCAGCCCAGCATCTTCGAACAAACGCTCGACCTTTTCGGTGCCATCCTCGGTCAAAACGATTGAGCGCAGCTTTTCGTCAAGCTCATAATCGATCGGATCAAGATGCTTCACCACAGCATTGACTGATTTATAAAGTTCAGACTTATCGTCAGTCGGCCCTGAAATGATCAGCGGGGTTCGCGCTTCATCAATGAGGATCGAATCGACTTCATCGACAATCGCGAAATTGAACGGGCGGTGCGCCATTTGCGCACGTTCATACTTCATATTATCGCGCAGATAATCAAAACCAAATTCGTTATTCGTGCCGTAAGTGATGTCCGCAGCATAAGCATCGCGGCGCTCGCTATCGCCAAGGTTGGGGACGATAATCCCCACGGTCAGCCCCAAAAATTTATATACTTGCCCCATCCACTCAGCATCGCGGCGCGCCAGATAGTCATTCACCGTAACAACGTGAACGCCGGTGCCAGGCAGCGCATTGAGATAGCAGGCCAGCGTAGCGACGAGCGTTTTACCTTCCCCCGTGCGCATTTCAGCGATTTCACCACGGTGGAGCACAATCCCGCCAACCATCTGGACATCATAGTGGCGCTGGCCGAGCACGCGCTTTGCCGCTTCGCGCACTGTCGCAAACGCCTCAGGCAAAATATCATCAAGCGATGAGCCATTATCAAGCCGCTCACGGAAAATCACGGTTTGCCGTGCGAGCTCCTCATCGGTCAGCGCAGATATCGTTGGCTCAAATCCAGCAATCTTATCAACGGTTTTTTGAAGAGACTTTACGTAACGATCGTTTGACGATCCGAAAATGGCTTTAGCAATGCCGCCGAGCATGAAAAATTCCTTATCGATTATCTGAAGCAAGCTGATGAAATGATGGCGCGTTTCGAGCACCCACAGCCGAGTATGTCATGATGAACACGCCGGTATGAGCGGCGTCTCCGCGATCCTAAGTGCGGGCGCGGTCTGACGGATAGGTTCTGGGTGCCAATGGCACGGCCAATGCGGGCGCCAAATCATTGCCAACCAACGCAGTTACGAACTGATCAATTTGATTGACGCGGGCAAAATCACAAACGTTGCGCTTTTCGACCAATTCAGCCGCCACAACGCGGGTCTGCGCGAGCGCTGCGCTCAGGCTGAGCGTGCCGCGAACGGGTCGCGCATTCTCAGCAGCTTGCGCTGGAGAAAGGCCAGTCATCATCACCAGCAACAGGAGAAGAGCGCGCGTTAACATCATATTCGCGTACGCTCTTAAGGGCATAAGGTTAATTCGTCCATAGCGCGATAGAGCACGCAGAAACGCTTGTTCTGGCTAAGCGCCGCTGCCAACGCTAGAGCGGGATGAGGATTAGTTGAATCGTTCCCCTGCGGAGGCAGGGGTCCAGACCTTAACAAAGACTCTTTTTGTCTGGGACTGGACCCCTGCC
>JAYUAU010000075.1:0-20854 GCA_043741135.1 Sphingomonadales bacterium
ATCAGCGACGGCTTCAATCCGTTGAACATATTTGGCGTGCTTATACCCCAATTGACGTTCAACGCGCAGCCGCAGCGGCGCGCCGTTACCAACCGGCAAAATCGCATCATTAAGCTGCCATGCCAATATGGTTTGCGAATGAATAGCGTCAACCAAATCAATGCTCTCATAATAAGGCTTTCCGCCCTCGCCGCCGTATAAATCAGCACAGTGGAACACGAGAAAACGGGCGGTGCTGCGAATCCCAGCGGCATCAAGCAGCAATTTGAGCGGAACACCCGTCCATTTGCCAATCGCGCTCCATCCTTCAACACAGTCATGCCGTGTGATTTGGCTGCGCGCGGGCATCGTCTTGATTTGCGCGAGCGAGAGCGATTGGGGCCGCGTGACGAGCCCGTCAATCACCAGCCGCCAATTGGCAAACTTTGTCGCCACATGCTCAGCATAAGCATCACCAACCGGAACGCGCGTTCCATTGGCGCGGAATATCGGTGATCTTTGATCCGGCCTGAATTCCTTTGCAAGCGCCATCCGGTCAGTCAGTCCGCGCTGGATCGCGAAATTTGCTTTTTCAACCTTGCCGAGCAAATTCTGAAATTGCGCATTTTCGTTAAGCGCGTCGCAGCCGGTCAGCAGAGCGCCACTTCCAACCGCCAAACCGGTAATTGCTGCGCGCCGTGTGATGATTTTGCTCATGCCGATTTCCCTCCGATGCGGAACCAGCCAGTGATCATCGATCTGATTTCATTGATCGGCCCAGCAAGGATCACCAGCGTCACATGCAAAATCGTGAAGGCTACAAAGCCAAACGCTGCAATGAAATGCAAGCTGCGCGCACTTTGCCGCCCACCGAACAGATCGACAAGCCACGGAAGTGCGGCGTTCATCCCCGGTGACATTGTTAGCCCTGTAAGGATCGCGAGTGGGATCAGCCCGAAAAGCACCAGACTATAAGTGATTTTCTGCAACGGATTGTAGCGCGCATTATCGCTGTGAAAATCGAGCTTTGCGTGCTTTTTGATATCCTCCCACAAATGCGATGGCGCAACCTCAGCAGTCGACAGCGCAACATCCTTGCGTAAATGGCCGTTGAACAGCGACCACGTCAAATATCCAAAGAACCCAAACGCAAATATCCACGCAAAACCAAAATGCCATAGCCGCCCCATCGCGAGGCTATATTCGCCCGGGATCGTGATCCAGCTAGGAAAGCGCGGCAGCTCAAGCCAGGGCGCATCGGTGGGTGCGCCGCCGTATTGCCCCCAATAGAGCCTAGGGTGAGCGTTAAAGATCATCAGCCCACTCATAAACATGACCGAGACCGCAACGACATTCACCCAATGCCAGATGCGCGTCGAAAGGCGGTGGCGGAATATCAGATTGTACTTAGGGGGTTGATCAATCACGGGGTCACGCTCCTCATTGTCCGCTCTGATTAGACTCAAAATCGATCACATTTGACATTCGTCTTTGCGAGGAGCGCAGCGACGCGGCAATCCACTCACCGCACCACCCTTTTGGATTGCCGCGCTTCGCTCGCAAAGACGATTCAATCTAATCGAATTAACCTTTATCCTAACAGAGATAAGATACGAACAGAAGCGGAGATAAGTTACTCGCTTCGGAATGCGGCATAGCCGGTTGATATCACATCATAGCAATAGTGCGCCAGCGCGCGGCGGTTTGTTGAGGCGCTGGGCGGAGCGGGATCAAGCATAGTCAACACCGCCTCAATCTTCATTGCCGCGATGCGCTTTGCATTGGGAAGCGGGCCGCCATCTTCAGTCCACCCAATTGCCGCCATCTCATCATCGCTGAGCCGAGCGCCACCGCGCTTACGATACCCGATGAAAACCGGTTGTACAGCGGCGGCAAAGGCAGCCGCTGCGAATAGGCTTGAGCGGAACGGCAACACGTCAGCGCCGTTCGACGTAGTACCCTCCGCAAACAACATCAAATTGACGCCTGATTGCAGTAGCGCGATCATATCTTCGATTTGCTGCTGTGCGTGCGTGCGCTGCGTTCGTGAGATGAACAATGTATTGGTGCGCGCAGCCATTGCCCCCACCAGTGGCCAGCCCGCAATATCATCCATTGCAATGAATTCAGTATCAATGACGCTCGCTATCACGGGGATGTCAAGCCAGGTGATATGATTGCAGATATAGAGTGTACCGGGCTTCTGGCTCGCCGTGCCGCGCAGTTCAACCTGCGCAACAAAGCCGCGCGCAATCCGGCGATAGAATGCCTGTTCAAGCGCGCGTTTTTTGGGGGATTTTCGCCGCAGCAATCGCCAGCGCGGCACCATGAGGGCAGCGCGCGTGGCGGCCACGAGCGCACGGGTTTTGCCTAATGTTCGGCGCGGTTGCATCACCCCAGCGCGGCCTGCTTTTCCTCTGCTAGCGCATCAAGCTGGGCACGGCTCTTCTTTTCAGATGAAGTTTTAAGCTGACCGCACGCCGCATCAATATCGCGCCCGCGCGGCGTGCGGACGGGGGCAGAGACCCCTGCCCTGAAAATGATGTTTGAAAAACTACGGATGCGTTCGGGATCAGAACATTCGTAAGCAGCACCCGGCCAAGGGTTGAAGGGGATCAAATTGACCTTGGCAGGCAATTTATAATGCATGATCAAGCGGACGAGTTCACGCGCATCAGCGTCGCTATCATTTTTGCCCTTCAGCATCACATATTCAAATGTGATCCGGCGCGCATTGTTCGCGCCGGGATAATCAGCGCAGGCCTGAAGCAATTCCTCAATCCCGTATTTGCGGTTGATTGGCACAATCTCGTCGCGCACTTCTTTGGTGACGCCGTGGAGCGAGACTGCGAGGTTGACGCCGATCTCAGTGCCAGCGCGTGCCATCATTGGTACCACTCCCGATGTGCTGAGCGTGATGCGCCGTTTCGAGAGCGCAAGCCCATCACCATCCATCACGAGCTTCAACGCATCGCGGACATTGTCAAAATTATAAAGCGGCTCACCCATCCCCATCATCACGATATTGGTGAGCATGCGGCCCTCCTGCGCGGACGGCCATTCACCAAGCGAATCGCGCGCGAGCATCACTTGGCCAACGATCTCACTCGCGGTCAAATTGCGCACCAGCCGCATCGTGCCCGTGTGGCAGAAACGGCAATTGAGCGTGCAGCCGACTTGGGATGATACACAGAGCGTCCCACGGTCAGCATCGGGGATGAAAACCATCTCATAATCCTGTGCGTCAGGAGACCGGAGCAACCATTTGCGCGTGCCATCAGTTGACACTTGCGCTTCAACGACTTCGGGGCGGCTGACGACAAAGCGCTCATCAAGCCAAGGGTGCATCGTCTTGGCAATGTCAGTCATCAGCGAAAAATCAGTGACGCCGCGATTATACATCCAATGCCAAAGCTGTTTTGCGCGAAGCTTGGCCTGTTTGGCTTCCATACCGGCGGTTTCGAGGACGGTGCGGATTTCAGCCTTTGGCAGGCCGATGAGGTCAACGCGGCCATCCTCGCGCAGGGTAGCCGCGCGGGGAACGGGGACGGGATCAATATGGCCGGGAATTTGCATTAGCGGGGCGGGAAGGCGAGCAGTGTCAGAAATACGCACCGCTGTTGGTCTGGTGCATTTGCAAAGTGTGAAATTGCATCTCTCGCCTGTGCAATGGCCAAGCGTGCGTCTGTGATACCGACCCATCGCGATGGGTCATAATCGGCCGAATTGCGGTCTCCCTTAAGCTCAATGGTTAAAGAAGCAAACTTGCGGATCGAGTCATCGAATCCGCCATCGGGCATGAACGGCAGATACCTCTTCTCCGGAGTTTGCTTGATGACCTGATGAGAAAGCGATTCGAGCTGTCTATGATCAATGTGCCGGTAGGCAAGCGCATAGCAGCTCGACTTGCGCTGATCCCGACCAATGAATTGATCGGCGAGATCGGTGAGGATTGCGTGGAAAACCGCGTAGTAAGCCGACGAGATGGCGCGCCTGCGATCCACCTGTCTTACCAGTGCGGGCTTACTTCCACTTTTGCGAGGCTCCAGAAGGCGCTCGGCTTGCTCAAGCAAATGGCTCGGAATGAGTATCGCCATGCCGACACCGCCTATTCTTCGTCATAAGGCAGGTCGTCGGTCGTCGCGTATTCAATACTCGCGAACCGCTCCTCTCCGGCGTTCTGCAAGGCATCGTTCAGTGCAAGGAGCAGACTGAGCGCATTGTCACCGGTGATCGCCTCGACCTCTTGCGGGTCGAAAAGCAGTTTGACCCTGAGCATTTCGTCGCCCTCGCTGCCAACAAAGGCTTCGGCGCTCAAATTCTCAAGCTCTACGTCAGGCAATTGTTTAGCGAACACTTCTCGGGCGAGCCTTTGGAGTTCGATGGATTCGATCATGGTCATTCCGCCAAAAAAATGTCCCCGGGAGCAGCCTTGAGCTGATATCTGCTCTTTCGAGCGCCTCAAGGATGCAGCCGGGGACTGGATGAACGGGCGATACGATCAAGCCAACAAAAAGTCAATCACCGCGCCCGCGCACAGCCCAGAGCTGCGGCGTCAATTGCGGTTGCTGCGCCCCTCAGCGCATAGGTATCAGCGAAGCCGCCGCCGGTTGCGGCGACTGCTTCAATGCTCATGCTGCGACCGTTGCGCATCGCGGAAACGATGGCGGCGTCAACTTGGCGGCTGGGTGCCCAGACATCGGCGCCTGAGCCGATCATCACCGCGCGGCGATTATCAATGGTCAGCGTTATCCGTGCCCCGCCGCGTATCTCCCGACTGAGGCGGATATGAATTTGTCCACGCACGCCTTCTGTGGGCCAGTTCGAGACTGTCGCGAACGGTTTCCATTTGCCGCCGTTGCTGCTCTCAGGTTGGGCAATCGCATAACAGCGGAACGGTTTTGCATCGCGAAACGCGCCCCAGCCCTCAAAAACGCCAAGCGAATCGCGTGCACTCGCGGGGGATGCGATTAGGGCAACGAGAAGGATCAACCGCCTCATGCGTGGCTCACGCCGCCGCCTTGATGAATGATTTTCTCAACGCCGCCACCGATCATCACCAGTGTCCCTTGCGGCAGACCATCAGCAATCGGCGCGCCGAACTGCGGATCATCGGGCAAGCCAAGCAAAATGCCGCGCAGTACGCGCGACGATATGCCGTGCATCACGATCAACCGGTCTCCGCGCTCATGCTTGGTATCATCGATCCAGCTTCGCAGGCGCAGTGCAATATCGTCATAAAATTCACCGCCGGGCGGGCGCACAGTGAATAGCCCGCGCGCTCGGTCAAGAAAATCGCCCTGCGTCCGCCCGATTTCATCATAGCTTAGCCCCGACCAATCGCCGACATCAATTTCTTCGAGGCGTGCATCGGCCGCAATGCCGTGATAATCGGCGTGAATATGTTCAGCAATCACCGCGAGCGTCTGGAGTGCACGGCCAGCACTTGACGACCAGAGCGAGAGCGTCTGCCGCGTGCCTAACCAAGCAGCCAAACCCGCCCCCATCGCGTCAGCCTGCGCAAAGCCAGCGCGGGTGAGCGGCGTATGGATATTCTTCTGCCCTTGCATCTTGGCCGCCGCGTTAAAAACGGTTTCGCCGTGGCGAGCGATAAAGATGCGGCCTTGCAACGTCATAACCTATTCCCTTTGTCGCGATTTGCTATCGCTGGATACTTGCCCCAAACGCGAATCTTGTTCATGAAAGACGCTGGCAGTTAGCGGTAGAGCCGTTATAAGCCAGTGCGCAATAGAACAGTATTTTTGCAGGGGTTATAAGACATGAAGGCCACAATCGAACGCGCAACGCTTTTGAAAAGCCTTGGGCATGTCCAATCGGTGGTTGAACGCCGCAATACAATCCCCATTCTCTCAAACGTTTTGATCGAAGCCAGCGGCGATGGATCGATCCGGCTGATGGCCACCGATCTTGATCTCCAGATTAACGAAAGCGTTGAAGCTCAAGTTGAAACCGCAGGCGCAACGACCGTCTCAGCGCACACGCTTTTTGATATTGCGCGCAAACTTCCTGAAGGTAGCCAAGTCTCGCTCTCAGCCGCCGACGGCAAAATGGCGGTCAATGCAGGGCGTGCGCGCTTCAATCTTTCGACATTGCCGCGCGATGATTTTCCGGTGATTGCCGAGGGCGATTTGCCCATAAAGTTTGAGCTAAGCGCGCTCACGCTCCGCCAGATTATCGATTCGACGCGGTTTGCGATCAGCACCGAAGAAACGCGCTATTATCTCAACGGTATTTTCCTGCACGTTACCGATGATGCTGATCCGGTGCTTAAAGCTGCCGCTACCGATGGCCACCGCCTCGCCCGCTACACAACCGCGCGGCCTGATGGCGCAGAGAGCATGCCTGACATCATTGTGCCGCGTAAGTGCATTTCAGAGCTGCGCAAATTGCTTGATGAAGTTGAAGGATCGGTTGAGATTTCACTTTCACCCAGCAAAATTCGCTTCGTGCTCGGCGCGGCGGTGCTGACGTCAAAACTGATTGATGGGACGTTCCCTGATTACAGCCGCGTGATCCCAACGGGCAATGACAAGCTTCTCAAGATCGATCCCAAAAGCTTCAAACAAGGCGTTGACCGCGTTGCGACAATTGCGAGCGAAAAAACCCGCGCGGTTAAAATGGCGGTTGAGCGCGACAAGATCACGCTCTCTGTGACCAGCCCCGAAAACGGCACAGCTGCTGAAGAAGTCTCAGGCGATTATGGTTCGGACGCAATGGAAATCGGCTTTAACGCGCGCTATTTGATGGATATCCTTGACCAGATTGAGGGCGATTCGGTTGAAGTCCATTTGGCCGATGCTGCCGCCCCCACGCTGATCCGTGAAAATGATAAGGCCGCCGCGCTGTATGTCTTGATGCCGATGCGGGTGTGATGAGCTGATTTTTGATTGGCCTGTGCTGCGGTGCACATTCCAGTCTGTGCGAACGGTTTAGTGGCGTATAGTCTATTGAGGAGATTCAACGTGCGTCTATCTGTTTTTGCCATACTTGCCGCTTCGGTGATGGTGGTTAGCCCACTCGCCAGCGTCTCAGCGAAAAAGCCCAAAGAAAGCAGCGGGCAACGCGAGCAAGTCGCCGCGGTGAACGATGTGCCGCGCTGCACGCGAAAGCTTGGTACACTCTCAATTGCCGACGGCGATGATCCTTACGGCTGGACACAGCACAATCTGGGACCGCCAGCAAAATTGCTCCGTGTGCTTGTTCAGCGTTCGGGATGTTTCAATCTGGTTGATCGCGGGTCGGGCCTCAATGCGGCTCAGCTTGAGCGCAATATCGGGGGCAATCTTGGGTTGCAGCGGCGCTCAAATGTCGGTCAGGGGCAGATCAAGGCCGCTGATTATGTGCTTGTTGCTGAAATTCAGGGTGCGAACAATAATGTCTCAGGCGGTGGCGCGGTCGCGGGGCTTGGTGGCTTGCTCGGCGGTCGCTTGGTTGGCGGTCTCTTGGGCGGTATCAAAACAAAAAAGCTTGAGGCCAATACGGTTCTTTCACTCACCAACGTGCGGACAACTGAAACGATTGCGGTTGAAGATGGCTATGCGATCAAGAAAGATACCAGCTTTGGCCTTGGCGGATTTCTGGGCGGCGGCGGTTTTGGTGGTGGCGGTGGTGGTGGGTATGAAAGCACCGATATTGGACGCGTGATCACGCTCTCGTTCATTCAAGCCTATGCCAAAATGGTGAACGGCTTGGGGCTTGTAACGCCAGGTTCCGCCGGAACCGCGGAAGCAGCGCCTGCCAAAACGTTCACAGCACAAGGCCCCGTTGCGATGCGCTCAATTGCCGCGCAAACGGGCAAAGTTATCCGCACATTGCCAGTGGGATCGATTGTGTATCCGACGGGAAATAAAGCGGGGTTGTGGTGGGAAGTGGCTGACGAAAATGATAATGTTGGTTGGGTTCTCAACACCAAATTAGCGCCGAGCCAGTGAAGGATTAAAGTGAGATGACATATCGCTGAATCGTCTTTGCGAGGAGCGAAGCGACGCGGCAATCCATACTATTTCGCGGCGAGTGGATTGCCGCGTCGCTGCGCTCCTCGCAAAGACGAATGATTAGATTTTCCGGCGACCAATCTAACCAGTCGCACGATCAAGCCACTCCCCAATCAATGCGTTCACCGCCTCAGGCGCTTCTTGCTGAACCCAGTGCGAAACGCCGAGCAGGCGGTGAAGTGTGAAATCGGTGCAATAAGCCTCCGTGCCCCGTGAACATCCGATCCCCAGCGCCTTATCCTCTTCGCCCCAAATCATCAAAGTTGGCACATCGATCATCCCGCTCCCGCGCGGCTTATTGCTGCCTGATCTGACGAGCGACCGATAATAATTGATCATCGCGGTGAGTGCGCCCGGTCGAGCGGCGGCGGCTTGGTACACGTCAAGCACTTCAGGTGGAAACGCACTCTTATCGACTGCCATATTCACGATAGCCCGCCCAATTCCCGCAGCACCATCTCGTCCCGCGTGCCATTCGGGCAGCCAAGGCAATTGGAAAAAAAGCGCATACCAACTGCGTCGAATTTGCGACCATGTCTTGAGTTCGCGCGCGAAAATGTGGGGATGCGGGGCATTCATAATGATGAGCTTAGTCAGCGGGCGCGCGCGCTTAATCGCAAATTGCCACGCGATCACCGCGCCCCAATCATGCGCGACCAGCATCACTTCCTTTGCCCCGCTTGCGTCAATCAGCGCGGCGACATCAGCAATTAAATGATCAAGATGATAAGCCGCGACGCCCTTTGGCTTTGACGAAGCACCGTAACCGCGCAAATTGGGCGCCCATACGCGCCACCCGCGTTCGCTGAGCACCCGCATTTGAAACCGCCAGCTAAAATTGAGTTCAGGAAAGCCGTGGAGGCAGAGCGCCAATCGCGCGGTGTTGCCATCCTTTGCCGACAGCTCAGCAAATTCGAGTTCAACGCCGTTGACGCTGATCATCCGCACCGTGATACCGCTTCCCTCAGGCGGATTCCATGACCAGTCTTTCACAACAGACACTCCTGATAACTGACGATTTTGCCATTGCCGATACGCACTTGCGCAAGTTCACCAAAGCCAAGCGCGATATGAAACGCCATTGATCCCGGATTAGGTGGTTCAACATTGATTTCGCAAACGACCCGAATATGGCCTGCACCGCGCGCCCGCTCAAACAGGTTGGTATAGAATGTTCGTGCCAATCCCTGCCCGCGCGCGTGATCGGCAACAATGATCCGGTCTACATAGACAAAGCGATCATAGCGCGCTTTGAACCACAGGAAATTGGGGCTGTCATAATCGCCGTCCTGATCGAAGGTGATGATGAAACCGTCAGTGCCTTCGCCAGCTGCATCGGCATAGAAGGCTGCACCTAGCATTTGATCAAGCGCGCGTGCGTCAAGCGAACTGGTTTCAACTTGATGAATTTGATTAAGCGCCAGCATATTCGCGCGCGATGAAAGGGGGGCGTGATTAGTCATTATGCATCGATGCCACGCTTTGTCACTAATACCAAACTGCATTGAGATTGACTCATCTCCACCAACCGCTCGCCCTGAGCTTGTCGAAGGGTTGTCCTTTCTTTCCAATGGTTTAGAATAAGAAAGGACAGTCCTTCGACAAGCTCAGGATGAGCGGTGATGGGTTGGACACATTGAGTTTTGGTATAAGCGTCCAGCGTAACATTTTAGTCACACTGTTTAGCAATAGTTAAACGGCAACGGGGTAGTGCTTGACTCATCACTGACTCACTCGGCATCGCAGGAACATCATTTTCATTTTATCTGGACTCTATCCATGCGCCAATCCTCACTGCGTCGCCTTATCGCCGTCACGCTGCTTACTACAGCCTCTTCTCCGCTTTTTGCGCAAGACACCCCTGCAACTGACGGCCTTGCTGACATCGTCGTCACCGCGCAACGCCGCGAGGAAAACCTGCAAGATGTGCCGCTGTCAATCACTGCCGTGAAGGGTGAAAAGCTTGACGCTATCACCGCAGGCGGCGTTGATATCCGTGCGCTTTCGGCGCGCGTGCCGAGCCTGATCGTTGAAAGCTCGTTCGGGCGCACCTTCCCGCGCTTCTATATTCGCGGGCTTGGCAATACCGATTTTGATTTCAATGCGTCACAACCGGTTAGCTTGGTTTATGATGATGTTGTCCTCGAAAACCCGATTCTCAAAGGTTTTCCCGTTTTCGATATTGACCGCGTTGAAGTGTTGCGCGGGCCACAAGGCACGCTGTTTGGCCGCAATACGCCCGCTGGCATCGTCAAGTTTGATTCGGTCAAGCCTAGCGATGATCTGAACGGTTATGGCCGGATTTCATATGGCACGTATAACAATATCAACGCGCAAGGTGCGGTTGGCGGATCGATTATTGATGATGCGGTTTCAGTGCGGATTTCGGCGCTGTATCAGCGTCAGGATGACTATATCGATAATGTCCTGCCATCAGGCACCACCAAAGACGTGTTTGAGGGTTACCGCGAATTCGCCGGACGCGTGCAGTTTTTGCTGAAACCAAGTGATAATCTGGATATTTTGCTCGGCGGCCAAGTGCGCTCGCTTGATGGCACCGCGCGCGTTTTCCGCGCTAATATATTCACGCGCGGGCAAACTGGGCTGAACGCCAATTTTAACCGCAACCGCGTCAGCACTGATGGCCGGAACGAGCAGGCGGTTGATACGTGGAACCTCTCAAGCAAGATCACGCTTGATGCCGGGCCAGTTACGCTGACATCGGTGACAAGCTATTGGAAGGGCAAGGCAACCTCGGTTGGCGATGTTGACGGCGGCTTTGGCGCGAATTTCTTGCCACCTAATCTCACAGGCCCAGGCCAAATTCCGTTCACTGCTGAAACGCGCGATAGCGTGCCCACGCTCAAGCAATTCACACAGGAAGTGCGGATCGCGAGCAACGGCGCGGATGCGCTCAGCTACCAAGCGGGCTTCTTTTACTTTGACGAAAATTTGCAAATCGTCAGCGAAAATTATTCGACGCTTGGCGATCCCAACAATGCGCGCGGCGGCATCAATATCCTTGTTGACCAGCGGCAAAAGAGCGAGGCTTACGGCGTTTTTGGATCACTGACGTACAAACTAAGCGATCAGTTTAGCGTAACCGGCGGGCTTCGTTACAATAATGATCGGCGGACTTATTCAGTGCTGCGTGCCCGTGATACGCAATTCCCTGGCTTCCTGCAAAACCCCCTCGGCACCGTTCGCCGTTCGGTCAAAGATGATAATATCACCTGGGATTTAAGCGCAACATATGCCGCCACCGATGATGTGAACCTCTATGCGCGCGTCGCCAAAGGGTATCGCGCGCCGAGCATTCAAGGACGCATCCTGTTTCCGCCTGCCACCGCAACGCCGCTTGAATCAGGGGTGACAGTCGGGCGTTCGGAAACGATCCAATCATATGAAGCGGGCGTGAAGGCGACCTTCCTTGATGGACGCGGCCGGTTCAACGTGAACGGCTTCCTTTACAATCTCAAAGACGCACAGCTGACCGCAGTTGGCGGGGGAGTGAATGCAAACCGCTTGATCAATGCTAAAAATGTGCGCGGTTACGGCTTTGAAGCTGATGTTGAACTCAAACCAGTGCCAGCGCTGCTGTTGACCGCTGGGCTGAGCTACAACAACACGCAAATCCGCAGTCCCGGCCTAACGACGGCGGCATGTGGCGCTGTTCGCCTTGACACGTTCAGCAATCTTTCGCTGTGCACGATCCTTGATCCAATCGTGACGCCAGCAGCACCCTTCTCAGCCGCCATCGTCAACATCGATGGCAATAGCCTTCCCCAAGCGCCAAAGTGGATTGCCAATTGGACAGCGCGTTACGGCGTTCCGGTGGGTGATGGCGAAGTCTACGCCTTCACTGATTGGGCTTACCGTTCGAAAATCAACTTCTTCCTTTACGAATCGGTTGAGTTTCAGGATCGCCACTTGCTCGAAGGCGGTTTGCGGATTGGGTATAAAACTGACCGCTTCGATGTTGCGGGATTTGTGCGCAACATCACCAAGGATACGTCAGCGGTGGGCGGGATTGATTTCAACAATCTCACCGGCTTCGTCAACGAACCACGCACATTCGGGGTTGAGGCTGGCTTCAAATTCTAACCTGCCAGCATATGCCCTACCGAAAGGCCCGCCCGAGCAATCCGGCGGGCTTTTTTGTGGACAGCGCGCGCGATGCGCATACACTCTTGAGCGGAGGATGTTATGGCGATAGAAATTGATGCAATTGTGGTCGGCGCAGGGTTTGCGGGAATGTATATGCTCCACAAATTGCGCAGGCTTGGCCTGTCAGTTCGCATCATTGAAGCGGGAGACGGCGTCGGCGGCACATGGCATTGGAACCGCTATCCCGGTGCGCGCGTTGACATACAAAGCCTTGAATATGGCTATAGTTTTGACGCAGCACTTGAAAATGAATGGCGCTGGACTGAGCGATACGCCGGTCAGCCTGAACTGTTGCGCTACCTCAATCATGTCGCAGACCGGTTTGATCTGCGGCGTGATATCATCCTCAACAGCCGCGTCATCTCAGCCCGTTTTGATGAAGGCACAAGCCGCTGGAACGTCGCAACCGATCAGGGTGATCATTATGCAGCGCGCTATTGCATCATGGCGACCGGCTGCCTTTCAACCCCCAAAGAGCTCGACTTCGCGGGCGTTGAGAGCTTCACTGGCGCGATTTACAAAACATCCGATTGGCCGCGCGACGGCGTTGATTTTACGGGAAAACGCGTTGGCGTGATTGGCACGGGATCGTCGGCTATCCAGTCAATCCCGATTATCGCTCAACAAGCGGCGGAACTCACTGTCTTTCAGCGGACACCCAATTATAGCGTGCCCGCGCATAATGGCCGGCTGAGTGCGGAACGCGCCGAGGATTGGCTTGCTAATCGCGAAACCAATCGCAACCAAGCGCGCAGCGAAGGCTTTGCGTTTTTGAACGAACCAACTGAGCAACTTGCGGTTGAAACGCCTGCTGAGGAACGCGCGGTGGAAATGGAGCGGCGCTGGAAAATTGGCGGTTTCAGAATTGGCGGCGCTTATGCTGATCAAGGGATTGACCCCGTTGCCAATTCATTTGTCGCTGAATTTGTTGCGCAAAAGATCAAAGAGACCGTCAAAGACCCCGCAACCGCTGATTTGCTGACGCCCAAAACCTACCCTTTTGGCACCAAGCGGCTGTGCGTTGATAGCGATTATTATGCGACATTTAACCGCGCCAATGTGCGCCTGATTGATTTGCAAGCCACACCGATTGAAACGCTGACGCCTGCGGGGATTAAAACCTCGGAGGCGGATTTTGGCCTCGATGCGATTGTTTTTGCGACTGGTTTTGATGCGATGACGGGAACGCTTGCCAAGATCGACATCAGAGGGCGTGGCGGGGAAACGCTTAACGATAAATGGTCAGCGGGGCCGCGCACATATCTGGGATTGATGGTGGCTGGTTTTCCCAATTTATTCACGATCACGGGGCCGGGCAGCCCCTCTGTTCTCACCAATATGGTGATGGCCATCGAGCAACATGTCGAATGGATCAGCGATTGTATTGCGCATTTGGAAAGTCGCCAACAGGTGCTGATCGAAGCCACGTCAGAGGCAGAGGCAATGTGGGGCGCACATGTCAACGAAGTCGCTGATATGACGCTCTACCCGCAGGCAAATTCATGGTATATGGGCGCGAATGTGTCTGGAAAACCGCGCGTTTTCATGCCCTATGTCGGCGGTTTTCCGGTGTATGTTGAGGCATGCAACGATGTCGTTGCGAAGGGCTATGAAGGCTTTGTGATCAGCGGCGCGGCGCAAGGGTGAAGTATAATATCAACACGAGCTGCATCTAAACCCAGAGCCTATCCGTTATTAGACTCAAAATCGATCACATCTGCACATTCGTCTTTGCGAGGAGCGCAGCGACGCGGCAATCCACTCGCGGCACCATGTTATGGATTGCCGCGCTTCGCTCGCAAAGACGATTCAATCTGATCGCATTCGTGTCTAGTCACTTTAGGGGTTGATCAACATGCGCCATTATCACTTTCTGGGTTCAATTGCGGCTATCGGCCTATCGGGTGCCGCCTTCGCGCATGATTTGTGGCTTCAACCGCGTCAATTTGCGATTACGTCGGGGAAAGATGTGCCCGTCGATGTTTTCATCGGACACGGGCAATTCAGGGAAAGCTGGAGCGATAGGCTTGATCGCTTGGTGATGTTGCGGTCAATTTCACCGAGCGGAAAGGTGAATGATTTGTTGCCCGCCGCACGGTCAGCCAAGTCTATCACTCTTAACCTTAAAGATCATGGCGCGCATATGCTCACGATGCAAAGCACGAGTATAGTCAATGTGCTGCCTGCGGTGAAATTTAATGAATATATACAGCAAGAGGGGCTTTCTGCAATATTTCAATACCGCGATCAAACATCCACGTCGGACAAGCCTGGGCGTGAATTATATAGCCGCCGCGCAAAGACGATTGTGCAGATTGGACTGCCCGATGCGAAGTCTAGCCGAGCTGTTGTGAAACCCGTCGGCCTTTCGCTTGAGATCGTTCCCGAGCGGCACCCTTATTTGCTTGCGCGCGGCGAGAAATTGCCCGTGCTGGTAAATTTTAAGGGGCGCCCTTTGGCTGGGGCGCTTGTGAAATTGACTAATCTTGATGCTGATGAGCGACCGGTTGCGATGGCGCGAACCAATGCGCAAGGGCGGACGGCTTTTGCGATTCCCACCAAAGGAAAGTGGTTGCTGAACGTTGTCTGGTCAACGCCGGTTGCGGGACAAGACCTGTATTTGACGATCTTTTCAAGCCTAACCTTTGGCGATCGCGCTTAAGCTCAACAAAGTGGTTGCGAGCGAGGATTAGCTCGCCCGCAGCCCTCTTTGCCTATCACTCGATCAAAAGTTAATCGGATCGCGTGCAGATGTGACGGGCACAATATCGCCTTCTGCTGGGTTGCGCGGTTCGGTCATCGATCCCGCGCGGAATGTTGTCGCAAAACCTGCGCCAAGCTGATCAACCACGCCAACCGGCGGCGGGGGAGGCGGCGGTGGCGCCGCTGGTTGATCGACTCTGTTATCACAAGCCGCGACTGTGACGAGAAGCCCCGCCAGCGCCGCATATTTATAATGAACTCGTTTCATGTGTTTATCCTCTCCGGCTGACTATCAACGGGGGCGCGCGCTGCGCGGTGAACCCGGAATAGGGTTATTCAGATAGGGGAAGGCGTTCTGCAGTTCGGTCGCGCTAATCGGCGCACCATCAGTATAGGCAACTGTCCCCGTTGAAGCCTGGGCGGGGGTGCACAGACCAAGATCGGTTGGCGTTCCGTTGATCGGCACGGGATGGCACAGCCGCCCCATCGCAACGCGCAGCGCTATATCAACGACATCATCACCCGGCCGGCGACCATTGGGGAAGCCAGCAAGATCATCGCCCGCAACGCCGAAGGTGCTTTGGCGATCACGCGGCGTAGGATTTACCCCCATGTTGAGCCGGATCATTTCGGAAGCCGTCACGCGGCTTTGCTGGTTGAGCGTTCTAATGCCCGTCAGGAAGGTTGCTACCAGATCGTTGCGCGGGAAGTTTGTCGGCGCAAGGTCAGCGATATTGGCCCCAAGTGTGCTGTTCACCGGCCCGCGGAACAAAGCGTTCAAGATCGCAGGCAAGGTCGGATTGGTGACAAAATCAGCAAAGGCACCGTCGCCATTTGGCTCGGATGCATTAAACGCATCTTTCATCGGCAAACCGATCACAAGTTCATTAACCAGCGGCATTCCCAATCGCGAAACTTGCGTAAACGCGCCGCCCTGGCCCGTTGGGCTGCGGTAAGTTGGCGTTGGGTCAAGCACTTCGGCTTGTGGCAGGCTGGCGGTCTGCCATACGCCAATCACGCCGTTACCTGTCCCGCGCAAGCATGCAATCGGCACTTCGATCGCGAGCGAGGTCACGTTCTTTTCACCAACTAGATCATCATTGGCACGGCTTTGCGTAATGCCGCCTGGAAAGCCGCTTGCCGCGTCAATGGGCACAAAGTTCACAAGATCGAAAACCGGGCCAAGGTTTACCGCAAAAGCTTCAGCGCGTTGGCCAGCAAATACGCGGCCTGCGGTAGCACATCCAGGCATCGTGAACGATGAAACGAACGAAGATGCGTAAGCGGGGTAATTGGGGATCGTCTTGTTGCCGACATTATCAAGCGGCTTGCGGAAAGTGCCCGCTGAAGTCTTGGTGCCTGTCCGCCGGTCGCCCGAAACTACGGTCAGCGTATAGCTTTCAGTTTCGCCCAGATTGGGATCAGTGGCTGAGGAAATTGGGCCGATACTGCGCAGTGCGATGGGGAGCGTGCGGCCACCAACGGTGATCGTCTTTCCGGTTCCCCCGTCACTTAGCGTATTATCAAAATCAAATGAAAAGGTAAGATCCTCGACCGCATCTCCGTCGCTATCAACGTGGATTTCATAAAGTGCGTCGGGGTCCATCGTAAAATAGTTTGGGCCGCCATAGCCATCTTGCAGACCTTGAACATTGGCAATGAAAGTTACAAAGGCCTCGCGTCCAGGCTCGTAGCTGCGAAACACATATGTATCAGTGCTATCAACCTTCGGGCGCTCCGTGATCGCAGGGGCTTCACGGTGGCTTGATGCGAGCGCTGGTGACAACGCACCAAGGCACGATGTTGAAAGCGCGATGATCATCGTTTGTTTGAGTATATTCATTATCTTCACTCCCGTTTTTGAAATTGCAAAAAATATTCGTTCATGCCGTCGGTTGGTTGTTCGCGGCCCTCCCTTCACTGCGGGACGACCATATTCCGTCAATCTGTTCGCTGGTTGCGTCGACACTGGGCAACAGTTGGTTCCATGACCAACTGCCGGATCCCATCACCAAGATGATTGTTCGCCCAGCATTCACGCCGTCCAGCATGATGAATTGCGGCCCTGTCATTGGCTCGGCCTGGCATTCTGGCGGCGCGGTTGCGATGGCTTGCACGACTGATTGCTGAACGATTGAAAATGATGCGGCATCACGTTCGAAAGCGGGCAGCACCCACGCGCCATCCCACAGCATATTCGCGCGCGAGATCGGCGGGCTTGCGGCATCGATAGCGACGAGCGTTGAGAGACTGTCTGGACTATTTGTCAGCGCTGCTCTGACAAATGACGCGACGTCGCACGCCTGCCCACTGAGCGACAAAATCGGGGAAGGCGGGCTTGGCGATGGCTTTACGTTCGCAATCACGCTAGCGAGCTTCACCCGCACAATTGGCGGCGGGACGATCAACGCGTCAACGGGGACTGATACTGTGGGCGCTGGCTCACGCGCGTTTGCCAAGGCAAAAACACTGATGCCAGCGTTACCAATCACTGCTTTAGGGGGCGGGGTGGTGGTGATTGACCACAAGAGAGCTGTAAAGAGGCCGATCTGCACAAAAATCGTGATCGAAGCGGCACGCCAATCAACCTGATCGAGCAAGCCTGCCCAATCTGACGTTCGTATCCCACCGATGAATGCGCGACCGTGCATCTTTACTCGCTTGTTGTTGCAAGCAAGCTACGCGAACGCGCGATCAATAGTTTCACACGAGAAACGAATTTCTGTTAGAATCACCAATAGCCCGAACTTTGAACAGGCATTGTGATGCAGCGCACAGGGAAATTGCAGTCGAATGATCTGCTAGACGCGAACTTGATCGGATGGAGTCGTCTCCCACGAGGAGCCCTTCGACTGGCTGGCAAGCCAGCCGCTCTGGACAGGCTGGGGCTGATGCCCCAGTTACGCGGCAATCCACTCGCTGCACCGAAGCATGGATTGCCGCGCTGGCTCGCAAAGACGAATGTGCAAATTGGATCAAATTCGAGTATGATGCTCGATCCGAGCGAGGGCTTTATACTGTCATGCCCCTTAAAGGCGCTAGGAAGCCCATCAGAGAACCTATTTGGTGTTTTATAGGGTAAGAAGCCAAGGTTGCCCAAAACCCTCTACGGTGCTTCTTTGGCGCCCTACTAGCCATTCACACATTTGCGCGGGTCTTCGCATCCACAGCGCGGCTCTGACGGGAGAGCACAGGCAGACAGAGCCGCAAACACCCCTACCTTGCCGCGCTGCACAAACTCAGCTAAGCGCGCGTTCAAATTCCTTGTAAATAGAGAAGATTCAAATGAGCCTCCGCAATGTGGCCATTATCGCACACGTCGATCATGGTAAAACGACCCTTGTTGATCAGCTGTTCCGGCAATCGGGCACCTTCCGCGAAAATCAGCGTGTTGAAGAACGCGCGATGGATTCGAACGATCTTGAAAAAGAGCGCGGCATCACGATTCTGGCGAAATGCACCAGCGTCGAATGGCACGGTAAAGACGGCGATACGCGGATTAACATTGTCGACACGCCCGGTCACGCCGATTTCGGTGGTGAAGTTGAACGCATCCTCTCGATGGTTGACGGCGTTATCTTGCTCGTTGATGCCTCCGAAGGCGCAATGCCGCAAACCAAGTTCGTGACGGGCAAGGCGCTCGCGCTCGGTCTGCGGCCGATTGTGGTGGTGAACAAGGTTGATCGCCCTGATGAGCGCATTCAAGAAGTGCTTGATGAAGTGTTCGATCTGTTCGTGTCGCTCGACGCAACCGACGAACAGCTTGATTTCCCTGTGCTTTTTGCGAGCGGACGCAATGGCTATGCCTCGCTCGACGCGTCTGCGCGCGAGGGTACGCTCGCGCCATTGTTCGAAACGATTGTCAGCCATGTGCCAGAACCAACGGCCGATCCTGATGGGCCGTTCAAATTCCTCGTGACGCTGCTTGACCGCGACAACTTCCTCGGACGTATCCTCACTGGCTTGATTTTTAGTGGCTCAGTGAAGCTCAATATGCCAATCCATGCGCTTAACCCCGATGGAAAGATCGTCGAAACCGGTCGTGCTTCCAAAATTCTGGCGTTTCGCGGCCTCGAACGGATTCCGGTGGAGGAGGCCTTTGCTGGAGACATCATTTGTATCGCGGGAATGGCGCACACAACTGTGGCTGATACGATTGCCGATGTCTCGGTGAGCGAGCCGCTCCACGCACAACCGATTGATCCGCCGACACTGTCGATGAGCTTTGCGGTCAATGATTCGCCCATGGCAGGGCGCGAAGGCACTAAGGTGACGAGCCGGATGATCCGCGACCGTCTGCTGCGCGAAGGCGAAAGCAATGTCGCGATCAAGGTCACCGAATCGTCGGATAAGGATAGTTTTGAAGTCGCCGGGCGCGGTGAGCTTCAACTCGGCGTCCTCATTGAAACGATGCGCCGCGAGGGGTTTGAACTCAGCATCAGCCGCCCACGCGTCCTGTTCCGCGAAGACGCAGCGGGCAAAACAACCGAGCCGTATGAACAAGTCGTGATCGACGTTGATGATGAATATAGCGGCACAGTGATCGACAAGATGAACCTCCGCAAGGCCGAGATGACTGATATGCGGCCTTCAGTTGGCGGCAAAACGCGGATCACTTTTTCTGCGCCGTCACGCGGGCTGATCGGTTATCACGGCGAATTCCTGTCCGACACGCGCGGCACGGGCATCATGAACCGGCTTTATGAAAAATATGACGCGCACAAGGGCTTTATCGAAGGCCGCAAAAACGGCGTGCTGATCTCCAATGGCAGCGGCGAGGCGAATAATTATGCGCTTGGCCCCCTCGAAGATCGCGGGATCCTGTTCATTGGGCACCAGGAAGTGCTGTATGAAGGGATGATCGTTGGCGAAAATGCGAAGACCGATGATCTTGAAGTCAACCCGATGAAAACCAAACAGCTCACCAACTTCCGCGCATCAGGCGGCAAAGATGATCAGGTTAGGCTCGCCCCGCCCAAGCGGATGACGCTTGAACAAGCGATTGCCTATATCGATGATGATGAACTCGTCGAAGTAACCCCCAAAAGCATCCGCCTGAGAAAGCGTCATCTTGATGCGAATGAACGCAAGAAGGCGAGTAGGGCGAAGGTCGCGGCGTAAATTTGGCGGCGCTGCCCATGTGAATATTTGCGCACCCCCTTGATTTAAACAATCTAATCGTCATGTTTAGTGATGAGAGGGGCGTGCGGGTGTTCAAGACATGAATAGCATGGACAAAGGCAACATTCGCTTTCCTTAGCCTTTCGGGTGTATCGGGGCTAGCAGGCTATTCCACTGCGCTTGAAAAAATACCGAAGCCACCTGATCAGCCAGCCTTCTTCGATGTCTGTATTTGGGCGATAGGCTTTAACGACCCCGCAGCAACGATTGCTGCAATATTTTCTGTTTTAGCCGCGCTCGCCACCCTCTATCAACTGTTCGGGCCAAAGCCAGCGGGAGAAAAACTGGTTAAAAAGCTGTTTGCCGGACTGCATAAGCACATCAATGCTTTGTTTAAGAAAGCCGACGAACGGCAAGGTACACGTCACGGCGAAACGCAAATGTCGCTCGCTGACCTTCATCAAAAGATCGATGCGCTCACGCGCTCGGCGGCACAAAGCGCGCCACAGCAGGCAGGGCCAATGGCTGAAACACTGAATGAACTTGCTCGATCAAATGATGATGATGATGTGGCAATCGCGCGGCAAGCTGTGACTGACAATCCCGTTGCTGCGGGTGATAGTCTGATGGCTGACATGCGCACTGATAAACGGCGCGGAGCTGAACGCGCGCGGCAGGCTGCCCGACTTTACGGGCCGTTCAGCCCGTCAAAGGCGATGGCGGCTTATCAGGAAGCGCGCGTTTTAAAAGTAAGTGCAACAGGACATGATTCTGTTGTCTTATGGAGGAGTGGAGCGATGGGAGCCTGTTATGACCGCCTGACTTATTTGGAGCGTTTGACGATATCGGATGGCCGCTACCGGCGGTTC
>JAYUAU010000076.1:0-3770 GCA_043741135.1 Sphingomonadales bacterium
AGCGATCAAAGACTTCTATCAGCGCCTCCGCGCCGAGGGCAAAGCTCCAAAGGTCGCCATCACCGCCGCCATGAGAAAACTGCTCATCATCGCAAATGCTATCATCCAGCAGAACCGCCCGTGGACAAATCCCTCTTGACACCCAATACGGTTGCTGAGCGGCTGGCTTGCCAGCCAGTCGAAGGGCTCCTCGTGGGAGACGAATGTACAAATGTCATTCTGTTATAATCAAAAAGCCGCGCTCATTGGGACAGCCTCGCTCTCTTGGCGTCTTTGCGTCTTGGCGCGAGGAAAACTATCCAGTCTCAGCCTGCTTCCACGCGCCCCGATCCACAACAAGGTCTGGCGCACTTCGCAGGGCGGTTTAGGTGAGACTTTAGTGAGACCTTCCGAACACCCCACCACTTGCGCGCAGCGATCAAGCCAACAACTCAACATCCCAATAGAGCCAATCATGCCAGCTATCGTGCAGATAATTGGGAGGAAACCTTCGTCCCTGATCTTGCAACTGCCAGTTCGTCGGTCGGATGGGGGCGATGTGGAGTGACATATGCGCTTGCTTGGGCGTGCGTCCGCCTTTGCGAAGGTTGCACGGTGAACAGGCCGTTGCGACATTTTCCCAAGTGGTTTGCCCGCCTTGTGAGCGGGGGGTGACATGATCAAAGGTCAAATCCTTGCCCGATCCACAATATTGGCAGTGAAAGCCATCGCGCAAAAACAGGTTGAAGCGCGTGAAGGCGGGATGTTCGGAGGGCTTCACATATTGCTTAAGCGCAATGACTGAAGGGAGCTTCATCGAGAAGGACGAGCTGCGCACTTCGCGATCATAATTTTCGACGATATTCACGCGGTCAAGAAACACCGCTTTCACGGCATTTTGCCATGGCCAAAGGCTTAAGGGGAAATAGCTGAGCGGCGTATAATCAGCGTTCAGCACCAGCGCCGGGCATCCATCGGGATGTCGCATTAAGTCGGGATGAAACATGGTGGCGCTGATTCCCTCTTTTCCTCACTCCTCATTACCGGATATCATGACAACGCCAAGACAGTATTTACTATAGGGTGGGGTCAAAGCCGCAAATGACCACAAAATACACGAGCCGCTTTGCGCCAAGCCCAACGGGTCCGCTTCATTTGGGCCATGCTTGGTCTGCGATGTGTGCGCATGACGCCGCGTGCGCGGCGGGCGGGCGCTTTGTTTTGCGGATTGAGGATATCGATACCGACCGCTGTCGCGCGGCGTTTATTGAGGGCATTTATGAGGATTTGCGCTGGCTTGGGCTTGAGTGCGACGGCGAGGTGATGGTGCAATCCACGCGGTCTGCGGCCTATGATCAAGCACTATCAAAGCTTGCCGCGATGGGGTTGCTGTACCGATGCCGCTGCACACGCGCTGACTTCGCCGCGAGCGCGCCGCAGGGTGATGCGCCTGCGCTTTATCCCGGAACATGCAGAGCGAAAGCGCATGATGACAGCGTGCTGCATTGCTGGCGGCTTGACGCGGCCAAGGCGGCACTGCGAATCGGCGCGGCACCGCTGCCCGAAGATTTTGTCATCGCGCGCAAAGGGGGATTGGCCAGCTATCACCTTGCCGTCGTTGTTGATGACGCTGCGCAAGGGGTGACGCATATCGTGCGTGGACGTGATCTTCTGCCCGTATTGCCCATCCATAATCTGCTGCAAAAGCTGCTTGGATTGCCGATTCCGCATTATGATCATCATCCGCTCATCATCGGCGCAGATGGTGTGCGACTGGCCAAACGGCGCGGGTCGATCAGCCTCGCATCGTTGCGTGACGCGGGTGTGAACGGCGATGAACTAATGATAAAGATGAGGGTTGGTCGCTTTCCAGTTGGATTCGCACTCGAAGCACCCTAATTGTAAGATATGCAAACTTTCCTCATCATTCTCCTTGTCGTCGCCGTTATTGGTGCCGTGGTCATGCTTGTGCGCGGTATCGTAGCATTCTTACGAACGACAGAAGTTGATTTGAACAGCGGCATCAGCGGGCCAAGCCAATCAGGCTTGCAGCAAAATAAGATGATGATGGGCCGCATCGGCTTTCAAGCGATTGCGGTGATCATCGTTGTTCTCATCATCTCGCTTTCGCGGCAGGGCTAGTCTTGGTCAAACTCAACAAGATTTACACGCGCACGGGCGATGATGGTACCACTGGTTTAGTTGATGGAACGCGCACCCCAAAAGACGCGCCGCGAATGGCCGCGATTGGTGATGTTGATGAACTTAATTCAACGCTGGGGCATGTCGCGCTCTACCTTGATGAGGCATCGCTCGCGCGGATTCGGATGATCCAGAATGATTTGTTTGATCTTGGTGCAGACCTTGCGACGCCGGGCGATGATTTCACGCCAAGCCCGATGGCGCTTCGCATCGTCGGCAACCAAATCACGCGGCTGGAAGATGAACTTGATGCGATGAACGCTGATTTATCGCCGCTGACAAGCTTCATACTACCCGGTGGGTCGGCGGCAGGGGCGTGGCTCCATACCGCGCGGACGACATGCAGACGTGCGGAACGCACTGCGGTGACTGCTGCAAGAACTGTATCGCTCAACCCTTTGGCGCTCGCTTATCTTAACCGCCTCTCCGATTATTTGTTTGTCATGGGGCGCATGGTCAACGATAATGGGGCTAGTGATATTTTGTGGGTGCCCGGCGCCTCACGCTAGTCTGAGGGATCAGGGCAATGGAAATAATCGGGGTGATTGGCGCAGGCCAAATGGGTGCCGGCATCGCGCAAGTATCGGCACAATCTGGTTATCATGTGCGGCTCTCCGATGTTGATCTGGCGCGCGCACAGATGGGTAAGGACGGCATTGCCAAGGCGCTGGGGCGTTTGGTCGAAAAAGAAAAGATCAGCGCTGAGGCTCGTGACGGTGCGCTCGCGCTGATCGAACCCGTGGCAGGGTCAGCGTCGTTCGCCGATGCTGACCTGATCATCGAAGCCGCCACCGAGCGCGAGGAAATCAAGCGCGCGATCTTTGCTGAAGTTGGCAAGGTGATGCGAGGGGACGCGATCCTTGCCTCAAACACATCATCAATTCCGATCACGCGGCTTGCTCAAGCTGCGCCCGATCCCGCGAGGTTCATTGGTGTTCATTTCTTCAATCCGGTGCCCGTGATGGGATTGATTGAGATCATTCGCGGACTCGCGACTTCGGATGAAACGGTGGCAAGCGTTGAAGGCTTTGGCCGTTCGCTCGGCAAGGAAATCGTCCACGCCAATGATGCGCCGGGCTTCATCGTCAACCGCGTGCTGATGCCAATGATCAACGAAGCTGTCTTTGCGCTCGGCGAAGGCGTGGCGAGCATCCGCGATATCGATACCGCCTGCCAGCTTGGCCTCAATCACCCGATGGGGCCGCTCACGCTCGCTGATTTCATTGGCCTTGATACCTGCCTCGAGATTTGCCGAGTGTTGTTCACGACAACAGGCGATCCAAAATTCCGCCCCGCGCCGCTGCTGAACAAATATGTTGAAGCGGGTTGGCTGGGCCGCAAAGTGAAGCGTGGGTTTTATGATTATAGCGGCGCGGAACCGGTGCCGACGCGTTGATGGACGAGGGTTGTACCAAAGCTTAATGAGCCTTGGTATTAGAGTCGGATTCGATCAGATGAGCCGTCTTTGCGAGCGAAGCGCGGCAATCCATAATACCAACTTGCATTGATGTGAACCCATTTCGTCTTTGCGAGCGGAGCGAAGCAATCCAGCTTTTGAGCCATTCTGGATTGCTTCGCTTGCGCTCGCA
>JAYUAU010000077.1:0-20555 GCA_043741135.1 Sphingomonadales bacterium
AGCGCAGCGACGCGGCAATCCACTCGCGGCACCATAGTATGGATTGCCGCGCTTCGCTCGCAAAGACGAAGTGGATCAACTTAATGTCATCACGCTCTAACGCGTGATCACGCCTGCGAAACGGTTGATCAGCCAGCTTCTAAAAATCGCTATTGCGGGGTTCGCCAAATCTTCGGCGTGGAGTTTGAGGTAATAGCCATAGCCATCGTCGATCACGCGGTCATATGGCATGACGAGGCGCCCATCCGCAATTTCAGCAGCGAACATATCAACATCAGCTAGCGCAACTCCGCCCGCTTTCATTGCATATTGTGCGGCTGCGATAGCAGTATCAAATGCCAGCCCTTGATCAGTCTCCACTAACAGCCCGCATCGGCGCACGTAGCTGCCCCACAATAAATCGCGAGCTTCGCCCTCCAATTTGACATGAAGTAGCTCATTCTCGTGTAAAAAAGAGTCAATCGTTTGTCCCGCGCTCGCCTTAGCGGTTTGTGGTGAGCAGAGCGGTACGACGCGCACCATCCACAGCAAATCAGTCACCTGATCATCAATATTGGGCCGATCAAAGACAATCGCCATATCAAGGTTGCTTGGGGGCAGTCCGGTGACATGCGTGCTTGAAACATCAATCCGGATATCGGGATGTTCAGCGCGAAAATCGCGGAGCATCGGCAGCACAAGCTGCTGCAAGAGCGATGGCGGCACATGAACGCGCAGTGCGCGATTGGCGGTGCGATCATCGCGAATTGCGTTCATCGTCTGCTCTAACCGGTCAAGGCATTTGGTGATAACCGGCAGCAATTCTTCGCCCGCTGGAGTGAGTGCCAACTTAGCATTACTGCGATCGAAAAGCGGCTTGCCGAGCAAATCTTCAAGTCCGCTCACATGGCGGCTCATCGCGCTTTGTGACACCGAAAGCGCGTTCGCCCCGCCGGTAAAGCTCATATGCTGCCCCACCGCATCAAACGCGCGCAAGGCATTAAGCGGCAACCAGCGCCTGTTATAGGGGGTTTGATCAGAAATGGCGTTTTCCTTATCGTTGATCGTTCGCGCCTAGTCATAGGCAAAGCGAATTGCTAGCGCCAGTATCTGATCGAATGTGAAGGAACGCGCCGATGCGGCTTGGCACTTGTTATTATCCCGAACATTGGCCCGAAGAATGGTGGGCGGATGATGCCAAACGGATGGCTGAAATGGGGCTGAGCCGCGTTCGCATCGCGGAATTTGCGTGGAGCCGGATTGAGCCTGAGCCAGGCCAGTTTGATTGGGGATGGCTTGACCGCGCGGTGGAGACGTTGGGCGCGGCAGGGCTTGGCATCATCATGAGCACACCGACCGCGACGCCGCCCAAGTGGTTGGTTGATCAAATGCCCGATATGATCGCGGTTGATGAAGGTGGGCGCCCGCGTGGCTTTGGTTCGCGGCGACATTATTGTTTTTCGCATCTTGGCTACCGCGCGGAGGCTACGCGAATTACACAGGCGGTGGCTGATCGCTTCGGCGCGCACCCCGCCGTTGTCGCGTGGCAAACTGACAATGAATATGGCTGCCACGATAGTGTGCTGAGCTATTCTGAGGCAGCAGCAGCAGGTTTCCGCGCGTGGCTTGGTGATCACTACTCATCGATTGAGTCACTCAACACCGCGTGGGGCAACGTCTTTTGGAGCCAAGAATATCGGAGCTTTAGTGAAATTGATTTGCCAAACCTCACCGTGACTGAAGCAAACCCCGCGCACCTGCTTGATTTCCGGCTATACTCGTCTGATCAAGTTGTCGCGTTCAACCGCGCGCAAGTTGATATCCTTCGCGTGAGTTCTCCGGCGCGTGATGTCGTCCATAATTATATGGGGTTCTTCACCGAATTTGATCATCATGATGTCAGCGCTGATCTTGATGTCGCGACGTGGGATAGTTACCCGCTTGGCTTTCTTGAACAGTTTTGGTTCAGTGAAGACCAGAAGATACGCTACGCCCGCACCGGCCATCCTGATATCGCGGCGTTCCACCATGACCTTTACCGAGGGATGACGCACGGACGCTGGTGGGTGATGGAACAACAGCCCGGGCCGGTGAATTGGGCGCGGCACAATCCAGCGCCGCTAAACGGCATGGTGCGGCTGTGGACGATTGAAGCGATGGCGCACGGCGCTGAGCTTGTCAGTTATTTCCGCTGGCGGCAGTTTCCCAAAGCACAGGAGCAGATGCACGCAGGACTGCTCCGTCCCGACCGCGTTGATGCGCAGGGTGCGCACGAGGCAAGGATAGCGGCGGCGGATATTGCAACGATTGGCTCGGTTGGAAAAGCGCATAAGTCAGTCGCGATCCTGTTTTCGTATGACAGCGATTGGGTGACTAAGGTTCAACCTCAGGGGCAGGGCTTTTCGGCTTTGCGTCAGACGTTTGAATTTTATTCCGAACTGCGCGCGCTCCATTTTGATAGCATCGATATTATCGCGCCGACCGTGTCGCTTGATGGCTATGACTTGATCGTCATCCCCTGTTTGCCTATCCTGCCCGATGGCTTAGTCGAACGACTGAAAGCTAGCGACGCAAAGATCATTATCGGCCCACGAACGGGGAGCAAGACGCGCGACTTCGCCATTCCTGACACATTACCGCCCGGATATTTGCAACGCTTGATCGATGTTAAAGTGATCCGTTCGGAATCTCTGCGCCCTGACCTAGCGCATCACCGATGGATTGATCATGTTGAAACGAGCCTGATCGACGTTGATCGCTTGGACGGCGATATCGTGAGTGTGAGCGGGGCGGGGGTCACTTATGTCGCGGCGTGGCCTTTGGCAGAAGGTCTTAGACCAATCGTCGATAAGTTGGGGTTTGCTAGTCACCCAACTTTGCCCATCGACCTCCGCGTTCGGCTCGCGGGCGATTTTCACTTTGCTTTCAATTACGGCGAGAGCGCGACCCGGTGGCAACCAAGTTACGATGGGACATTAGTGATCGGTGAAGTCACTATCCCCCCCGCATCGTTCGCAGTGTGGCGGCTACCAGAATAACGTCCGTTCAATCGCCCAGTAAAGTGCGGCGGCTCCCGCAAGGGCAGCGGCTATCGTACGAATGACGGGAAAGCGCTGGCTTTTTGCCGCCCAGATTAACAAGGGCATAACACAGATGATAACCGCGATTTGAACAAGCTCAATCCCTAAATTGAAGCCCAATATCGCGGTTGCTTTGGCGAGCGGCTCAAGCCCGAAATTGGCAATCACGGTTGCAAAGGCAAGGCCGTGGATCAGTCCGAAGCCCCCCGCTATCACGGCTTCACGCCCAGCGAACATAGGCCGCCATGCATGGACGGCTGAGACAAGGATTGAGATCGCTATCGCCACCTCAACGGGTTGGCTCGGCAATTGCCAGCCAAAGAAAGCACCGCCAATCAGCGTTATTGAATGGCCAATTGTGAATGCGGTCACCACTGCGAGCAGTTTGCGCAACGTAGTCGTGAACCCGGCATAGTCACCCCAGCGCCGCCCTAATGTAATCAACGGCGCGGGTAGTAGCAGCGTGAGCAGGAACAGCAGATGATCAAACCCTTGCGCAATATGGTGCATTCCAAGGCTAACCGACGCCAGAAATCCGCGCCAGACACTGCCTTCCCCACGGTCTATGTTGATCACCCCGCGCGCCTGCGTCAGCGCGCCGATCATTTCGGGATGGCCCTGAAGCGTGCCGCCGTCAAAATCTGACCGCGCGAAGACGAGCACATTATGCGTCGAGACTTTATCAGTGACGAGGGTGTAAGTAAGGCTGAACTGACGCAACGGTTCGCCGATTGGTGGCGTCATCCGCACTGTGTAAGATTGGTCGCGCATCAGCACGTCGCCGGTCAGTTGCGACGAAATCAGCGCCACTTGCCAAGCCCGCCCGTTAGGTGCGCGGACGATCACGCGCGGAAGAATCAGCGCATTCGCAGCGGGCAAAGGGGTGCCATAAGCATAAGTGATTTCTGCCATCGGGATGGTGAGCGTCGCGGTGATATCTTGTCGCCCGAAATCAAGCTCAACTGACGATGTCGGCGTCAAATGAGCATGCGCTGCAGGAACGAAGGCAAAGAGCGCGAGCAGCGCCAGCAGAATACGGATCAATGATCGAGCCAGTTGAAGGCGGGATTGCGGTCACCCGCTCGGGGGTTGATCTGGATTGCCATCATGCGTGCAGCCTCGCTATTGTCCGCCTGCCCCCGGATTGCTTGAGCCTCTGATAGCAGCAAATATTGCTGCGTCGATACCCATCCACTGCGAATGACCTTCTCAATCAGCGCGACAGTGAAATCGGGCCGACCGTTCGCCAGCCACGCCTTGCCCAGCCCGAGATAGCTCTCCGCAAAAGGCCGCGCGCGCACATTGATTTTCGCGAGTGCCAGCGCGGCTTTGGGATCGCCGAAAACGAGTTCATGTTCAAGCGCGTGGCCAGCGGCGGCTTCCGGAAATTGCTTCATGCGCTTGGCCCAAAGAGCGCCCGCGCGCGTCGCCCATGTTTTTGAAGCCGCAGCATTACCCTTCGCGCGGTAAAGTCCCGCGAGGATATCCATCGGCTCAGGATTGTTGGTTTGATTGGCAATCACGGTAAAGTCCACAATCGCGCCGTCGACATCGCCGCACAGCGCGCGCATTTGCGCCAGACGCATCCGTGTAACCCAGTGGCCCGGAAACGCCTTTTCCGACGAGGTGAAATGCGCGCGCGCAGCGTCCCAATTGCCCCGGTTGAGTTCGATGATGCCGCGTTGCATCGCAGTTGAGGCGGCGAATTGCGGCGTGCGCGTGGCGGGAGATAATTCACAAGCATCTATCGTCGCTAACGCCTCATCGGCCTTGCCCATCCAGCTTTCAAGCAGAGCCCGACGGCAGAGCGCAGATGTTGGCGCGCCGTCGACCGCAGCCTTGGCATATGAGGCCAGCGCCTTGGCATAGTCACCACTGTAAAGCGCAATATCGCCGCGCATCGCAAGATATTCGGCTTGCTGGTGCGGCGGATCAGGCAAAGCATATCGCTTGGTCTGGTCAAGTGCTGCCTCCGACGCGTGGAGCCGGTGAACGGAAAAATTGAACGAGGCTAGCAACGCGTGTGGCCCCGCGCGGTCTGCGGCAATTTTGAACGCTTCATCCAACGATCGCTGCGCCCGCGCGAAATCATCATAATTGCCTGAGAGTTGAGCAAGTCCGAGTGAATCTTGCGCGATGGTTCCCCAATAAAGCCAATCATTCCCCGCGCGCGCAATCGGTTCATAGCCTGCAATATCATCGCGAAGCGCCTTAATAGCAGCGGGCGCAGAGCTTTGCGCGGGCGAGCCGAGGATGGGGCCGAGCTTACGGGGAACAGCGTTTGGCTTACTCAAAATCACAAGCGCTGCGAGTGCGAGCGTCGCCAGCAAAACAACGGCGGCTGGCCGAAACCAACCACGCAATTGCTTATTCATCGACGGTAATCACCTCGGAACAGCACAGGGTGTCAGGCTCAGCCCTTGCAAATCATCGACTATCAAAGCGGCCAGATTCTCAAGCCCTGCGGTGATATCAGCCTCATATGTCCGCGCGACATCTTGGCTGGGGTTGCCCTCATTATAAGCAATTTTGCGCGGGCCGAGCACATTGATCGTTGAAATAGCGGGCACGCCAACACGCTCAACGCGCACATATTCACTTTCGGCATTGGCGCGGAAATTGAAGTTACTGCCGTCAGTCGTCGATAGTTGTGCGCTCCCAAATGAATTGGCATAAAAGGGAAATGCCGCGCGAAGCGGCTGATCAAGGCCAAGCGGGTTTAAGGGCACATTCACCAAGGTATTGGGCGAATGACGCGTGAGATCGAGAAAGAGAAAGGCAATCTCGATATCGATCACGGGATCTTGCAATCGCCTGCCATTGGGGAATGCGGCGGGCTTAGTCACATCAAGCGTGACGAGATCGGGGATCATCACTTGCCGCGTTGTCCGCCCATCGCTTGTCGTCTGATCAAGACATTTTTGAACCGTGAACGATGTGCCCTGAACGGGCGGCGGTGGGGCAGGGCCAACCGCGACGGGCGCTTGCGCGGTCAGCGATTCTCCCACTTTGCACCCTGAAAGTGCAATCGCAAGGCTCAATCCAGCGGCGATAAGGAGTGCTGTGCGTGTCATCCTGCTGTCCCCGCTGGAATGCGTTGTGACGTTCCCCATGCCGCAATCGGGTTGGTGCCGTTGACGATTAGCCCTGCCGGAATTTGCATCATCAGCGCCATTGTATTGAGGCCTGTGAAACGGTTGCGATCATTGCGGATCGAAAGCCGCCCTGTCGTCCGCGTTTCAGCGAGGCCCATTGCGTCAAAGTTAAACGGATCATCATAAAGGCCAATGATCGCCTGAATGCCGTTTGCGGTTGTCAGCCTTGTTTCAGCGGGGCCAATCAGCGGCGTGGTCGTGCCGGGCAGTCCTTCAATCCTTATGCCATAAGCGAAGGGTTTGCTCGTATCCTGACCCAACCTGAACTGGATTTTGAATTCGGGTGTCAGTTTATCAGCGTCATTGGAAACGAAGATCGTATAGAGCACATCGCGGTCATAAGTGGACGTGATATTGGTCGGGCGCGGGCCTGCAAAGCCAAGCCCGATACCAATCGCCAAAGGCAATGACGGAGTAGTTGCAGTGCGTCCAACTTCAAACACATAAAGATCGGCCAAATCCGCCGCGACATCGGCATTGGCATTGACCGCAAGGTCAGTACGCGTTGGTGGATCAAAATGATCGGCCGCCGCTACAGGGCCATCACTACGGATCACCGCAGCCGATAGAATGAGGGTTGCTGCCAGCATAGCGGATCGACGCTGGAAAAGTGCGCGCATGTCAACGTCTCCTGGAGAGAATCGATGTTTTGGTTATTAGCGCGACCGTTGTCATGGCTTATGACAGATATCACACTTGCCCGACAAGCGTATTTTTTCAGGCGTTTGGTTAGAGCGAAATGAACTTGCTCTGACTCGTCTTTGCGAGGAGCCCTTCGACTGGCTGGCAAGCCAGCCGCTCAGGACAGGCTGGGGCAAATGCCCCAGCGACGCGGCAATCCACTCGCTGTACCATGGTATGGATTGCCGCGCTTCGCTCGCAAAGACGAACTTGGTTAACTTCAAATCATCACACTCTAAAACGCGGGATCATTGTCAACGGCGGTATGGATGCCGCATTCAACTTTATCCCAGCCGCGCCAGCGCCCTGCGCGCGGGTCTTCGCCTGATTTGACCATTGATGTGCACGGCGCACAACCGATTGAGGGATAGCCTTGCTCAACCAGTGGGTGCGGAGGCAGATCATGCGTTATAAAATAGGCCGCAAGGTCATCCTTGCTCCAGCTTGCGAGCGGATTGACCTTAAGGCGGCCTTCTTCAACTTCGAACCGCGGCAGCCCGGCGCGTGTGGACGATTGGAACCCTTTGCGCCCCGTAAACTGCGCGTAGAAAGGAGCAAGAGCTTTGGCGAGCGGAATCACCTTGCGGATTTCGCAGCAGCCATCAGGGTCATATGACCAGCGCAGGCCGGTTTCATCCTGTTTGGCGATTGCCGCTTCGTCAGGCGTAATATTACGCAAGTCAGTGAGGCCAAGGCGCTCAATCAGCAAGTCTCGGTAGGCTAGCGTTTCAAAAAAATGCTTGCCCGTTTCGAGGAAAAGCACGGGAGTTGATGGATCAATCTGCGCAATCAAATGCAGTAGGATCGCAGATTCAGCGCCGAATGAGGAAACAATCGCCACATCGCCAAGCATGTTTTCGCGGATCAAAGTGCGTAGCATGTCAGGCGTATCAACCCCCCTGAACATATTGTTCAAACGCACGGCATCAGCCTCAGTATAGCGGGGTGCTGTATTGATCCGGTCAATGGTGCGGGTGGCAACGTTAGCCATGCCGCAGCTTCCACACCGGAACTGCGCTATCCGCCGCCGACTGATAAACAAATTCATATCGCGCAAGGCACGCCGCAACCACGCCTTCATCAATCGGCACATCAGGCACGAAGGCATCAAAACCACAGCGCCGCATAAACACGATTTGATCAACGAGCACATCGCCTTGTGCGCGGAGCTCGCCTGCGTAACCAGCCTCACGCAAGATACGCGCCGACGAATAGCCGCGCCCATCGCGGAATTTGGGGAAGGCGATTTCAATCAGTGAGATGCGGTCAAGATGCGGCAATAATGCGCGCGCATCCTCGCCGGGTTCAATCCGGACGGCGGTTGCGTTTGACTCTCCGAGGAAGCTTTCGAGGCTGACGATTGGTGCGGTACTCTCGCTGTCCTGCCGATAGCGCAACTCAGGCATAGATTGCCTCCTTAAAGGGCTCAAGGCCAACGCGGCGGTATGTATCGAGGAAGCGCTCGCCTTCAGTGCGGAGCGCCTTGTAAACGTCGGTGGCTTTCTCAACCGCATCGACGACACCGTCTTCATCAAAGCCGGGGCCGATGATTTTGCCTATGCTCACATCTTCAGCACCTGATCCGCCAAAGGTCAGCTGATAATTTTCAACGCCTTTGCGGTCGACGCCGAGGATGCCGATATGGCCAGCATGGTGATGCCCGCAGGCATTGATACAGCCACTGATCTTGAGCTTGAGTTCGCCCAAGTCTCGTTGACGTTCCCCGTCGGCAAAACGGTGCGCAATTTTCTGTGCAACAGGGATCGAGCGCGCATTGGCGAGGCTGCAATAATCAAGTCCCGGGCACGCAATGATGTCCGTTATAAGATCAAGGTTCGCATCAGCAAGTTTCGTCTCGTTGAGTGCCGACCACACGGCGTAAAGATCGCGTTTGGCAACATGCGGCAGGACGATATTCTGCGCATGGGTAACGCGGAGCTCATCGAAACTATATTGCTTGGCGAGGCGCGCCATCACATCAATTTGATCAGCACTTGCATCGCCCGGAATGCCGCCGATGGGTTTCAGGCTGATGTTGACGATGGCATAGCCGGCTTGCTTGTGCGGCTTCACATTCTGATCGAGCCACACTGCGAAATCAGGGTCACTGCGGTCGATATTATCGCTAAGTGTTTCAAACGGGGGGGCTGAAAAGAAAGCGCTGATTCGGTCAAATTCAGCCATGGGCGGATCAATGCCGAGCGTCTTCACATGCGCGAATTCCTCCGCAACTTGGTCGCGGTAAGCATCCGCACCGATTTCATGAACGAGGATTTTAATCCGCGCTTTGTAAATATTATCGCGGCGGCCGTAGCGATTGTAAACGCGCAGGCACGCCTCAACATAGCTCAGCAAATCCTCAGCGCGCACGAAGGAATTGATTTCAGGCGCGATCATTGGCGTCCGCCCCATACCGCCACCTACGAAGATACGTCCGCCCAGAACGCCGTCGCGTTTGACGAGTTCAATCCCGATATCATGAAGCCGCATCGCCGCGCGATCTTCATTGCTCGCAATCACCGCAATTTTGAATTTACGCGGCAAGTAACTGAATTCGGGGTGAAAGCTGCTCCATTGGCGGAGCAATTCAGCCCAAGGGCGCGGGTCAGCGACTTCATCCGCTGCTGCACCCGCATATTGATCCGATGAGATGTTGCGGATGCAATTGCCGCTCGTTTGAATCGCGTGCATTTCCACGCTCGCAAGATCGGCGAGCAAATCGGGGCATTCATCAAGCTTGATCCAGTTATACTGGATATTCTGACGCGTCGTAAAATGGCCGTAACCGCGATCATATCTGCGCGCGATTGTCGCCAGCATATGCATTTGCTTGCTGTCCATCGTGCCGTAGGGAATCGCGACGCGCAGCATGTAAGCGTGGAGTTGCAGATAAAGCCCGTTCATCAGCCGCAGCGGTTTGAATTGATCCTCAGTGATTTCCCCCGCAAGACGGCGCTTCACTTGGTCCCGAAAATCCTCAACGCGCGCGTCAACGATTGATTGGTCATATTTGTCATATTGATACATTAGCGACTCCGCTTCCCTGAGCTTGTAGAAGGGCTGCCTTTTTCTCGGCTATTTGCGTGAAAGAAGGGCAGGGCTTCGACAAGCTCAGCCTGAACGGGTTGTGGGATCACGATCATCACTCTTTCACAATCACAACGCTGGGGTTCACGCCCAAATCCTGCCGCACGGTTGGTCCGGCGGCGCGCACACGGTCTTTAATATGGAGCGGCAGCCCGTCCTTTGCTTCAACAACATATGAAGCGTTGACGCGCCGTGCTGCTTCTTCAATCACGAGGATCGCTTCGCCGCCATCGCCAACATCGACAACGCCTGCAATATCGCGTGACCAGCCTTTGCCATCCCACCAGATGACATCGCCGCTTGCCAAATCATTGCCCGTTAATATTATCACGAAAATGCCTCTGCTTTAAGGGCGAGTGTCGAAAGCTGGTTGACCGCATCGCTGCGGAGAACGACTTCACCGACGATGATGATCGCGGGGCTTTCGACGCCTTCGCGCGCAATCATGTCGCCTAGATCAGTCAGCAATGTCTGAATGGCGCGCGAACCCTCACGCGTTCCCCGTTCAAGCACCGCAACGGGCATATCAGGCGCAACACCGTCTGCGATCAGCTTTTCCGCGATATCATCAGCGGTCGCGACGCCCATATAGATGACGAGCGTGCGGCCCTTGCCAGCAAGCCCTGACCAATCCTGATCCGAAAGGCCTTTGCACTGCCCCGCAACAAAGCTGACAGCGCTTGATACATCACGGTGGGTGAGCGGCAGCATTGCTTCAGCAGAGGCGCCAAGTGCGGCTGAGACGCCCGGTATCACCGCAACATCTACGCCTGCCGCGCGGCACGCCTCAACCTCTTCGCCGCCGCGCCCAAAGATCAACGGGTCGCCGCCCTTTAACCGCACGACCAGATGTCCTGCGCGGGCTTCATCGATCAGAATCTGGTTAATCCCGTCCTGCGGAACCGAATGGCGGCTGCGACTTTTCGCGACCGAGATGCGGCGCGCAGCAGGGTTAATCAGCGCCAATACGCCGTCATCAACAAGGCCGTCATGGACAACCACATCAGCGCGCGCGAGCGCATCTGCCGCCTTGAGCGTTAAAAGTCCCGGATCGCCGGGCCCAGCGCCGACTAGGAGGACACAGCCCATGGGTATGACGTGAGTTGGTTTCATCGGCCTCAAATGCGGATGCGCAAGGCTCAGCGCAAGGCAAAGAATTTTGCTGACTGATTAGTTCTGCTATCGCGGGGTCAGTTCAAACTGCCAACCGGATCACGCAAGCCAATCCCAATCGACGCGCGAATTTGTTCATCTTCGGTTGAAACCACCGGATAAGCGCAATAATCAGCAGCATAATAAGCGCTAGGGCGGTGATTGCCCGAAAGCCCGACGCCACCAAAAGGCGCGTTCGACGATGCGCCCGTTGTCGGCCGGTTCCAATTGACAATCCCCGCGCGCGCATTTGACCAGAATTGATCATAAAGCTGCGGCGAACCGCTGACGAGTGATGCCGATAGGCCGTAGCGCGTATTGTTCGCTTCAACGATGGCGGCTTCAAAATCGGGAACGCGGATAACTTGAAGGATGGGGCCAAATAATTCCATATCGGGGCGGTCATTAACTGCGGTCATATCAATGATCGCTGGCCCGAGGAACGGACGATTGGGAAGTGGGCGTTCGAGCTGGCGGATTGGTTGCCCACCCTTCATCATCAGCGCGAGGAAGCTTTCTTGCAGGCCGTCCGCCACATCATTGTCAATCACTGGCCCCATATAAGGCACCGGCGTACTATGTGGTTCACCAACGATGATCCTGTCAGCGAGCTTGCGGATTTCATTCATCAAGGGCAAATGATCGCCGTCCTTCACAATCAACCGCCGCGCCGCTGTGCAGCGTTGCCCCGCTGACATGAAAGCTGATTGCACTACAAGCACTGCGGCAGCATGAACATCGGGCGCATCCCAAACGATAATCGGGTTGTTTCCCCCCATTTCGAGCGCGAGTATTTTACCTGGCAAATCAGCAAATTGTCGCGTGAGCGCAAGGCCGGTGCGCGCGGCGCCGGTAAACAAGATGCCGTCAATATCGGGGTGTGCCGCGAGCGCCTTACCCTCAGCAGGGCCGCCGACAAGCAAGCGAACAGCGCCGCTTGGAATACCCGCCATATGATAACATTCCACGAGCATCGCGCCAGATGCGGGCGTTTTTTCGGATGGTTTGAACACCACGCCGTTCCCTGCAATCAATGCAGGAATGATATGGCCATTGGGCAAATGCATCGGAAAATTATAGGGGCCAAGGACACCGAGCACGCCGTGAGGTTTATGGCGGAGCGCCGTTTTTGCGCCCATATTGCCTTCCAATCGCCGCTGCGATGTTCGTTCGCTGTAAGAGGCAATCGACACTTCGACCTTCGTGATAACCGACTCAACCTCGGTGCGCGCTTCCCACAGTGGTTTCCCAGTTTCGCGCGCGATACAGTCTGCCATATCCTCATGCTTTGCGCGGACGACATTGGCAAAACGGCGCATCGCTTCGATCCGGAAGGTCACCGGCTTAGCCGCCCATTCAATGCAATTCGCGCGCGCCATCGCCACTTCGGCATTCACATCGCCCACGGGGCCGCGCCAATATTCTGCCCCGGTAGCGGGTTCGTACGAGATGATTTGGGACGCTGACATGATGGTACGCTTTACAATGAATAGGGTTAATGAACGCTTATGCGTGAAGCCACAGCTTACCGCAACAACGCAGCGCCCATTGCTCTGATCGCAGTAACTTTCGCGTGCAACGCAGTCCAATCATCATCCTGCGCAATCTTCGCCCAAATATCTTCCACCTCGCGGTGGTGGAGCGAGCAGGGATCGCTGGCCTGCCAATAGTCATGATCAAGGTCAATTGCTGGCTGATATGCTGTGATGGCGGCAGTGAAGCTTTCAAACGCGGGGCTAGCATAAGCATCATCAGCCGGAGAGTGAGCGCGCCGCGTACCGCCTGCCCAATCGAAGAAAAAGCGGTCAATCTCAACGCTTTTTGTAAGCAATGCCTCCTCGATTGACCGAACCAGCGCGATATCAACCTCTGAACCGCGCGACTTTACGCCGAGCCGCCACAGCATCGCTTCAACAAGCGCTGCCTGATAAGCGGGGCCAAAACCATTGAGCGCCTCAATCAGCGGTTCCTGTTCAGCAATCCGCGTGAACGCAATCGCAAGCTGCATCACATCCCAGTGGATCGCCTCCGCTTGGCGACCAAAGGCGTAAAGCCCAGCGTGATCGAAGTAGGCCGCAGTAAATGCGGGGTCAAAATGCGGGGTGAAGCGCCACGGGCCATAATCAAAACTCTCCCCAGATATGTTGATGTTATCGCTGTTGAGCACGCCGTGAACGAAACCAGCGACCATGTACGACGCTGCAAGTTTTGCGGTTCGCTGGGCAACAAGGGTGAGAAGGCGGGCAGGGGCATCAGCGCCTGCGGTTTTATCATAATATCTGACAAGGGCATATTCGACGAGCCGCGCGAGCGCTTCATCCTCATGCAACACCGCCAGCCGTTGAAAGCTGCCAATGCGTATATGGCCGTGGCTGAGCCGAAACATCACTGCGCCGCGCGTAGGCGAAGGTTCATCATTACGTTTAAGCGCTTCGCCTGTTTCGATCACCGAAAGTGTTTTTGACGTGTTGACGCCGAGCGCCTCAAGCATTTCAGTTGCCAATATTTCACGCACAGCGCCTTGCAGCGTCAGCCGACCATCACCGCTGCGGCTATGGGGTGTTTGTCCTGAACCCTTGGTGCCTAGATCAAACAAGCGCCCATCACGCCCGCGAAACTGGGCAAACAGAAACCCACGCCCATCACCGATATCAGGATTATAATTGCGAAACTGATGGCCGTGATAGCGCAGCGCGAGCGGTTGCGGCAGGCTGTTTTCAATCGGCATAAAACGCCCAAAGTGCGCGATCCACTCAGCGTCGGTCAGCACATCAAGACCAATAGCCTTAGCAGCGCGATCATTGCGGAAACGCAAGATCGTCTCAGGGAAATCGGCACCGTGCACGTGATCAGCAATGAAATCGGCGATACTAAGGATGTCTGTCACGGCTTGCGGTAATTCGATCATGGCGCGATATGGGGCCTATGGTAGCTCAAGCGCAATATGAAGATGGCTATTATTGGTCAAAAGAGGGGCTTCGGCTGCATTTCCGCGATTATGCGGGCGATCCCAAGCGGCCGCCGATCATTTGCCTGCCCGGCCTGACGCGTAATGCGCGCGATTTTGCCGCGCTCGCGCAGCGTCTGGTGCCTGAATGGCGTATAATCTGCGTTGATCTACGCGGGCGCGGCGATAGCGCTTATGCCAAGGATTCGATGACATATGTGCCGCTCACATATGTGCAGGATATTGATGCCTTACTCGATCATTTGGGGATTTCCCGATTTGTGGCATTTGGCACGTCGCTTGGCGGCCTCATCACCATGTTGCTCGCCTCTACCGAGCCTGGGCGGATCGCCGCTGCTTTGCTCAATGATGTTGGGCCTGAACTAGAGACGAAGGGGCTTGATCGGATCAAGGCCTATGTTGGCAAATCACAAAGCTGGCCGACGTGGGTACACGCCGCGCGCGCGATGGCTGAATTACACGGCGCGGCGCATCCCGGATATGGCCTCGTTGATTGGATTGCGCATACCAAACGGCTTTACCGTGTGACCGCACAAGGGCGGATCATGCCCGATTATGACATGAAGATTGCCGAGCCACTGCGGATGCCTGCGGGCGAATTTGATATGTGGCCTGCCTATCAAGCGCTTGGCGAAGTGCCTGTGCTCATCACGCGCGGCTCACTTTCAGATGTGTTTGCCGCTGCAACGGCTGATCAAATGGTAAAGAGATTGCCCAATGCAAAGCTTGTCACCGTTGAGGGGGTTGGCCACTCGCCGCTGCTTGATGAAGCGCCGGTGGTTGACGCCATCGATGCGCTTTTGGCTTCGATCAAGCTGTGAAAATTCTCCATTGCCATTCGACCTTCAACTTAGGTGGGAAAGAAGCGCGGGCGGTGCGGCTGATGAATGCCTTTGGAGATGCGGCTCAGCACACAATCCTTTCCGCCGTTGCAGAGGCGTTGAGCGCGCGTGATGCGATTGATCCTCGTATTTCAGTTGATTTTCCAATCGATGCGCCGTCGCTTGTTGGGAAGCCTTCGATCAGCCGATACCGTATACTCGCAGCCTATATTAAGCGTTTCGACTTGGTGCTCAGTTATAATTGGGGCAGTATGGATGTGGTTGGGGCGCGGCGATTGTTTGCGTCTGGTTGCCCGCCGCTGATCCATCATGAAGACGGTTTCAACCTTGATGAAGCAGTGAAGCTCAATTGGAAACGTAGTGCGTTTCGCCGCTTGATGCTGCCCGCTGCCAAAGCACTCGTGGTGCCAAGTCAGCGGCTTGAGCGAATTGCGATCGAAAGTTGGAAGCGCGCCGCTGTCCGCATCCCCAATGGCATCAATGTGGCGGCATATGCTGTTCCGCCATTGCAGAACGCTATCCCCGGCCTTACCCGCAGCGATGGTGACATCGTGATTGGCACGCTAGCCGGATTGCGCGCGGTAAAGAATATTCCTCGCCTCGTCCGCGCCTTTGCCACACTCCCCGTACATGCCAAATTAGTGATCATCGGCGAAGGCCCTGAACGCGAACGGATTGCGGCTGAAGCAGAGCGGCTGGGCGTCGCTAACCGCGTGCTCATGCCGGGTTTCCTCCCCGCGCCGCACCGCTATATCGGGCTGTTCGATATTTTTGCGCTTTCATCGGACAGCGAACAATGTCCAATTTCACTCGTCGAGGCAATGGCGGCGGGGCTGCCAATTGTCAGTACCGATGTCGGTGATGTGCGTGAAATGGTCGCCGAGCCCGCGCGGGCGTTCGTGGTGCCCGTTGGTGATGAAGCTGCCTTGTCGCAGCGGTTTGCGGACTTAGTCGCGGATAGTGATTTATGTGCGCGCATCGGTGCTGCAAACCAAACGGTTGCCGTCGCTGATTATGATGAAGCAACGATGATCAGCCGCTACGCAAAATTGTATGAGATTCAGGCATGACCGAAACTTGGGCATCTCCATCACCCTATCGTCATTCCCGCGAAAGCGGGAACAAATGGTTCCAACGCTCCGAGATTTGGAGTTTTACGTCTCACATTTCCCCCCGCTTTCGCGAGGGTGACGATGTGTTTGGGTAATGGAGGTGTCCACTTTCCCCTTTCAACCAACACTCACCAGTGAAACGCTTATCCTCCGCCCCTTGGTGGCGAGCGATTGGGACGCCATTTTTGTCGCCGCGTCTGACCCGCTGATTTGGGCGCTGCATCCCGTTCATGATCGCTTTACCGAGGCATCGTTCCGGCCCTATTTTGCAACCCAACTAGCGGGTGGCGGCACATTGATCGTGATTGATCGCGCCACGAATACGGTCATCGGCTGGTCAACTTACGGCAATTACGCGCCTGAGCGGAGCCGAGTTGAAATTGGCTGGACATTCCTGATCCGCGCGCATTGGGGCACTTCGACTAACCGCGATATGAAGCATCTGATGCTTGCCCACGCCTTTGACCATGTCGATACGGTGACCTTTCGGATCGGCCCCGATAATTTCCGTTCACGTCGCGCGATTGAGAAAATTGGCGGCGTGCTAACAGATGAAACTGATGATATCATCATCCACGGTAAGCCGATCACCCATGTGGTTTATGCCATCCACAAGGCAGATTTCTTAGTCAGTGAATTTGTATCACTTTAGGGGGTGCGTGAAATGATTGACGTTAAAGGCGGATGCCACTGCGGCGCGGTTCGGTTTTCGGCATCAGTGCCAGCTGAAGTCGAACTGCTTGATTGCAATTGTTCGATCTGTGCGGCTTCGGGTTACCTCCACTTGACCATCCCGCACGGTGATTTCGTGCTGGAAAGCGGCGCTGACAATCTCACGTCTTACCGCTTTGGATCAGGCGCGGCTGAGCATTTGTTTTGCGCGACGTGCGGCGTCAAAAGCTATTATCAGCCGCGTTCGCACCCTGAAAGCTTGAGCGTCAATTACAACTGTCTTGATCTTGGGCATAGCGTGAATGCGGTCAAACGACCTTTTGACGGGCGCAATTGGGAAGCCTCTCGCGCTGCGCTGGGTTAGCCTGTTCCGCCAACGGTGAGCCCGTCGACAAGCAAGGTTGGTTGCCCCACGCCTGCTGGCACGCTTTGCCCCCCTTTCCCGCACACGCCAATCCCTTCATCAAGCGCGAAATCATTGCCGATGCCAAGCACCTTTGTGAGCACGCTCGGGCCATCGCCGATTAGCGTCGCGCCCTTCACCGGCGCGCCGATCTTGCCATTTTCAACGCGGTAAGCCTCGGTGCAACTGAACACGAATTTGCCAGAAACAATGTCTACCTGCCCGCCGCCAAAGCTTTTTGCGAAGATGCCGTTTTTGACGCGGCTGAGCAGTTCTTCGGGATCGTCATTGCCATTTTTCATGAACGTATTCGTCATCCGTGGCATCGGCGCATGCGCATAGCTTTCACGCCGTCCATTGCCCGTGGGTGCAACCCCCATCAGCCGCGCGTTAAGGCGATCTTGCATGTAACCGCGCAAAATACCGTCTTCGATCAGGATCGTTTCGCTTGTTGGGGTGCCTTCATCATCGATGCTCAGCGACCCGCGACACTTAGCGAGCGAGCCATCATCAACAATCGTCACGCCGGGCACCGCAATCCGTTCGCCTACGCGGCCTGAAAAGGCGCTTGTGCCCTTGCGGTTGAAATCGCCTTCTAGTCCGTGGCCAATCGCTTCGTGAAGGATGATACCGGGCCAACCGGGGCCAAGCAGCACGGTCATCTCACCTGCGGGTGCGGCGACCGATTCGAGGTTGACGAGGGCTTGGGCAAGCGCCTCATCAATCGCGCGGTTCCATGTTTCGGGCGCGAACAGGCTGTCATAAAGATAGCGCCCACCGATGCCGAAATTGCCAGATTCGCGCCTGCCACCCGCTTCGCACACAATGCTGACGTTCAGGCGAACGAGCGGGCGGATATCGGTGGCAAGGAAACCGTCTGCGCGGATGATATCGATCACACTCCAGCTGCCCGCGAGGCTCACCGAAACTTGAACCACACGCGGATCGCGCGCGCGCGCGGCGGCATCGATTTGCTGGCACAGCGCAACCTTATCGGCAAAGGGGATCAAGCCCATCGGATCAGCATCGGTATAGAGATGGCGATTATTCTGGCGCGGCGCAGGTGCAGGCACGCCCTTTGTGGGATCAAGCAAGGTCAGCGTTTCACCCGCACGCTTGATTGCCGCCTCGCTCAATTCATTGGCATGCGCAAAACCGGTCATCTCGCCTGATACGCCGCGCAGACCAAATCCTGTCTCAGTCGAATAATCAGCCGTTTTCAAACGGCCATCATCAAAGCCAAACGCTTCATTCGCGCGGTATTGCAGGTAAAGCTCGCCGTCATCGCATTGCCCGAGCATTTGAGCGGTGATGCGCTTCGCAGTTTGCGGATCAAGAGTGCCATCACGGTAGAGGAAGCGACGCGGGTCAGTTTGGGTGGTCATCAAAACCATATAGGATGGGAATGGGGCCATTGATAGGCTATGTTGATGGTGAAGAATGTGGTTCCGCGTTTTAAGCCCCGCTTTATCCACTACGGCAGCAGGCGTTAGTGATCCGCCGCCCCGCCAATCAGCACAAAGCGTCGATCACAATAGCCACAGTCAACAAATCCGCTGGCATCAATCTCAAGCCACACGCGCGGGTGACCAAGCGCGGCACCGCCGGGAATTTCGCTAGCGCCGTCGCAGCTTACGCGGTTAGTTTTAACTTTGATGATGTCGGAAAATTCATTCATGGTCGCATCGCATAGCGTTCCTGCAAACCGCGTGCAATCTATTGATAATTGAGCGTGATCACAAATGTGCCCTCATAATCGCCGGCCACTTGGTTTGCCCCAACTGCCAATGTTGCACCTACCGGAAAGTTAAAAATTCCTGACGTATTGTTGATAACAAAAAGCTGGCTAGTGCCTGTGAGAACAACAGTGGGGGTACTACCGATAACGAAGGTGCTGACCGTCATCGTTTGCGTGCCGCCAACGCGAGTTAATACATTAGGAGTTGATGTTAGCGAGATCGCAACCGTCTGTCCCGGTGCGCCGCGCCCTGCAAAGCGCGAAGGTTGTTCGCCACCGCCATTAAATAAGGTCACTCCTCCGGTCTTCGTGCGAACGCCGGTTGGTGCAACGGTGACGGTGCCCGCAGTTGCGCTTGGCAAAATACGGCCAAAAATCAGATCATCAACTTTGAAGAAGGAAAGCGGTGTTACGATCACCGCCTGCGCTTCGGTGCGTTGAGGGGCCGCATAAGCAGGGACAGCCATACCAATCATAATCGCTGCTACCATCGTAGCGCGAACCAATTCCAGACAGCGAATTACAACACCCATGAGACTGCGCTACCGCTTCGATTGAAAGAAGCCCTAAAAACTCTTGGTTAATCTACACGAAACCAATTGCTTATTTGCTCGCTGAGCAATGCGCGGTTATCAGACTTCCATGACTGAAGCCGCGATCTGTATCGATAATGTCCGTAAAATCTATCAGGGAGGTAAGGAGGCGCTGAAAGGCGTCAGCTTTGATGTGCCGCGCGGTCAGATTTTTGGCCTGCTTGGCCCCAATGGCGCTGGCAAATCGACATTGATTAACATCCTGTCGGGCATGGTGCTGAAATCAAGTGGTGCCGCGAGTATTTGGGGCTTTGATATCGATCAGCATCCCCGCAATGCCAAGGCGAGCATTGGTATCGTCCCCCAGGAAATCTTGTTCGATCCCTTCTTCACACCGTTTGAAACGCTTGAGCTTCAAGCAGGGCTTTACGGTGTGCCAAAAGCAAAGCGCCGCTCAATGGAATTGCTCAAAGCAGTTTTTCTCGAAGATAAAGCCAATGCCTACGCGCGGACGCTGTCGGGGGGCATGAAGCGGCGGTTGCTGGTGGCAAAAGCGATGGTGCATTCGCCGCCAATCCTAGTGCTTGATGAACCGACCGCAGGCGTGGATGTCGAGCTGCGTCAGCAACTTTGGGCTTATGTGCGCTTACTCAACGCGCGCGGTGTCACCATCGTTCTCACCACGCATTATCTCGAAGAAGCCGAGGAGCTTTGTGACCGGATTGCGATCATCAACCACGGCGAACTCATCACCAATTTGCCCACGCGCGAGTTGCTCGGGCTTGCACAGGAAAAGGTGGTTGAAGTGACTGTCGACCGCGATGTGGCAAACGCGCCCGTTTCGCCGGTATTTCAAAAGGTTGATCTAAAAGGCAACCGAACGCTGGCGATCACTTATTCGAAACGCACGTCAAACGCGGGTGATGTGCTCGGCGCGGTGCAAGCGGCTGGATACGGAATCGTTGACGTGTCAACGCGCGAAGCTGATTTGGAGCATGTGTTTTTGAATTTGACGCGGGCGGCTTGACCTTGATCGCGCACATTGTCATACTTCTGGTATGAAAGTAGCCGTTTCAATCCCTGATGCGACGTTTGCCAAGGCTGACGCGCTCGCCAAGAAACTGGGAACATCGCGCAGCACGCTTTATGCGCG
>JAYUAU010000078.1:0-44896 GCA_043741135.1 Sphingomonadales bacterium
TTTGAATCGAGCATCGCTTTAAGGGTCAAAGCTCTCTCTCACCTCATATTCGCCTTGCGGCCCGCGTTCAGGGAAATCCAAGTTTGGCCCTTCGGCGAAAAACGCTTCCCAGAAATCCACAGCAGGTGAAATGACGATCTTGTCACCGTCTTTGCTGATGACGACCTTCTTCACGCCTTCGGGAAATTCCATGTCTTTGGGAATCCGCACCGCTTGATTCCGGTTGGATTTGAACAAAGCGGCGGTGCGCTGGACGCTGGACTGCGCATTCATGAGCGGAATGTGGCGGGTGAGGTGGGATATGTCAATGGGATATGTCAATTCTTAGTTCGCGCGGAGACGCGGAAGCGCGGAGGGAGATTGGCTCAAATGCCGCGTCTTCTCTGCGCCCTCTGCGTCTCTGCGCGCAGAAAAATATTCGCGCAGAGGCGCAGAGGGCGCAGAGGAAGGGTGAAATCGAGCGCCAAACACCTCCGCGCCTCCGCGTGAACCAACTAAAGCTGTGACGGCGCTCTAGCGGCGGTGGGTTTAGTTGGAATTGGTTTGACTAGATCTGGCTAATCAGCGGGTAGCATTGAAGCCCTCAAGCTGATTCCTTGCACAAGCGCCAACCATAGAAAAATTAGTGACCCCTGCATCCGTGTATCGAGCGAAGCAAAGACTCAGTGCGTCGACAAATTCGGAGTTAGAGCGTTGGTCATTCCAAATCTTAGTGAAATCCCGAAGCCCTTCCTCATCATTTCTCGTGCAAGCTGCGCTCATCGCGAAATCTGAAGGATATCTGTCCTTACATTTTTGTTTAGTACTGCTACGGAAGTAAGCTTCATTCGTCTTTACATTTGCAGGATCAGCCGCTGCCAAAGGCAAGCCGAGCATATCTGCAACTTCCTGCTTTTGTTGAGGCGTTGCCGCAGGTTGACTGCTGCACCATGCGATCGCAAGAATCACAGAAACTACAAATGCAATTTTGAAAAATGCTGAGCTCCGCTCCACTGAGCGAGATTCGGATATCTCAGTGCTATCAAATTCATGTTTACAATAGCGGCATACCAACGCCCCCGCTTGGAGTCTTTCCCTGCATCTCGAACATCTAATTGTTGCCATTGAAATTATCCGTCACCTCACCAACTCCCGCACATCGCACAGTCGCCCCGTCACCGCTGCCGCCGCTGCCATCGCAGGTGACACGAGATGCGTCCGCGCGCCGGGGCCTTGCCTCCCCACAAAATTGCGGTTGCTCGTTGAGGCGCAGCGTTCGCCCGCTGGCACTTTATCGGGGTTCATGCCGAGGCACGCTGAACAGCCTGGTTCGCGCCATTCGAGGCCTGCGTCGATGAAGATGCGGTCAAGCCCTTCGGCCTCGGCTTGGCGTTTGACTAATCCGCTGCCTGGCACAACGATCGCCCATTTGACATTCGCGGCCTTCGTGCGGCCTTTAAGCACAGCCGCTGCCGCGCGCAGATCTTCGATGCGGCTGTTGGTGCATGAGCCGATGAAGATATTCTCCACCATCACATCTGTCATCGCCGTGCCCGCGCTCAGCCCCATATAATCAAGCGATTTTTGTGCTGCGACTTGCTTTGACGGGTCGGTAAAGCTCATTGGATCGGGAACAATACCGGTGATTGGCACAACATCCTCTGGGCTTGTGCCCCATGTCACGCTCGGCGCGATATCGGCGGCGTCGATCACCACCACTTTGTCATATGTCGCGCCCGGATCAGTGGCGAGTGTGCGCCAATAAGCGACCGCTGCGTCCCAATCCGCGCCTTTTGGTGCCATCGGGCGGCCTTTCAAATAAGCAAACGTCACATCATCAGGCGCGATCAGGCCTGCGCGCGCGCCGCCTTCAATCGCCATATTGCTGACCGTCAAGCGTCCCTCAACCGATAACGCGCGGATCGCAGATCCCGTATATTCGATCACATGGCCATTGCCGCCCGCCGCGCCGATCACGCCAGTGATATGGAGGATGATATCCTTTGCGGTCACGCCGGGGCCAACATCGCCGTCAACGCGGACTTCCATCGATTTTGACCGCGCCAGCAACAAAGTTTGGGTGGCAAGCACATGTTCAACTTCGCTCGTGCCAATCCCAAACGCCAGCGCGCCGAGACCGCCGTGGCACGCGGTGTGGCTATCACCGCAGACAATCGTCGTGCCGGGCAGCGAAAAGCCCTGCTCTGGCCCGACAACATGGACGATGCCCTGTTCAGCGTCTGACGCGTCGATATAGCGAATGCCGAACGCGGGCGCATTGGCCTCAAGTGCTGCAAGTTGCGTTGCGCTCTCAGCATCTGCAATCGGAATGCGCTTCCCCGCGCCGTCGAGCCGCGCCGTCGTGGGAAGGTTATGATCAGGCACCGCGAGCGTCAAATCAGGCCGTCGCACGCTACGCCCCGCGAGCCGCAACGCCTCAAACGCTTGCGGACTGGTCACTTCGTGGACAAGGTGGCGGTCGATATAGATCAGACAAGTGCCATCATCACGCGCCGAAACGACATGCGCGGCCCAGATTTTTTCATAAAGTGTGCGAGGTTTACTAGCCATGGATTGGCTTTAACGCCGCGCGCGCCGCAATCAACCCGTTCGGTAATCAACAAGGTCAAGGAGCGACCCGAAGCGCCTCTCAAAACAAATCCTACATTTCAAGAAGAAATAATTTGGGAGTTATTGTGCGTGTCAGCGGAACTTCCGTAACTTCAATTGCTTTGTCGGGAAAGCCACTCTACTCCATTGACACCGTTAGTGATCGCAAATATTTCATGAGTGGTGGGATTCTGCGCTATCTGCTAAGAAAGCTGGCGGCTTGAGGGGAACACGGAATGCACTGGAAGAGCTTTCTTGGTGGGTTCGGGATTGCGACGGTACTGATAGTTGCGGCGTCCGGTTGGGCGAATATCAAGGCGTTGCAGCAGCCTATTATTATGGGTTCAGGCTTTAATTTTTATGACGACAAGGCGAAACAGGGAAATGGATACATACATTTTTCCGGCGCTCTGGGTGGGGGCGAGATGCGCACACCAAACATCTTCACTGGGACTTGTCGGCAAGATCGCATGACCTGCGAGACCGCTGATGTCGCGCAGATCGCCCCGCATCAGGTTGGTGGTCTACACACTGACGTCTATTACGTAACCAAATGGACGCCAGAAATAGTTCAGGCCCAGAATGGCCCAGATTGGCCGACCTGCGTTACAATTAGAATAGTAATTCATCGGCAGACGAAACTGGTGGAGTATATTCGTTCACCACGTGCTGAGAAGGTAAAAGGTTGTGAGTTGTTGGAGCAGCGAACAATCGGCAGAGTTATTGGTGAGCCAGATTGGTTGGCAAAAATGTCCGCTGACGAACGCTAGAGCTATGAGCAATTCTGAGATTACGGTGACAGCGCTTTAAACCCCCTTATTGCGCATATTATGCCTCCAAAGCGTCACACTTCAGCGTTTTATGGCGACGCTTTTTATCTCACGCCAAGACGCAAAGACGCCAAGTTTGGTGCTGGTCGCGGTGATGGTAATCGCGAGCCGCACTCGTTGAGATGGGCTTGCTTTCTTGGCGTCTTTGCGTCTTGGCGTGAGGAAAAAATGAACAAGCGCGCCTCAGTGACGCAAGTAAGGCGCCCCCCCGGAATTGCTGGCGTGATTGATCATCGTGCGAACGATGTAACTCAACCCGTTCGGTAATCAACGATGATATCGCCGCAGTTGCGCAACTCTTCCTCATGCCCCGCCTCGCGCCACGTCTCAGCGAGTGCCTCGGTTTCCCACTCTCGCATTGCGGGGTGAGACAGCATCGTTTCGAGCCAGACGCGTGCGAGCGGGCCGATTTCCAAACCATATGTCCGCACGCGGTAAACCACAGGCGCGTAAAACGCATCGACAGCGGAGAATTTGTCGCCTGCGAGGAACGGCCCGCCAAAACGGGTGAGCCCTTCTTCCCATAGTTCGGCGATCCGTTCGACATTGCGGGTGAGTGCGGCGCTCATCGGCTTGGGCTTCACGCGGACGCCGACATTCATTGTGCAATCATTCCTAAGCGCGCCAAAGCCGCCGTGCATTTCCGCCGCAGCACACATCGCCCAAGCGCGCGCGGCACCTTCATCGGGCCAAACCCCCTTGTGCCGGTCTGCCAGATAGAGCGTGATCCCCATCGAATCCCAAATCGTCACCCCGTCATGGATCAAGCAGGGCACTTGGCCAGTAGGCGAGAATGCGCGGAATGCCCCATAGTTTTCAGGCGCAGTGAAGGGCTCAATCCGGTCTTCAAATGCAATCTCCAGCGCCTTCATCAGCACCCATGGGCGCAAACTCCAGCTCGAATAATTGCGGTTCGCGGTGATTAGCGTGTAGGTCATGAGATGCGCTTCCTTCCGGTCAAGAATAGCATATTGCCGCATCGCTCGGTCGATTCAAGTTCGAAGAGGACAGCAAAGGCTGCGGTGATCTCGGTTGTGGTTTCAGGAAGCGCAGCCTCGCCGTTTCGGTGCAGCATTCGTAACATCATATTGCCGGTTCGTCGTTTGCTCAGCACGAGCGTTGCAACGGCGACAGACGCGCCCGGCCTCAGCAACCGCGCTAATTGCTTCAAATATGGCGCGTGTGTGCCAAAGATATGGAGCATTCCCCAGCTCATCGCACCTGCAAAACTACCGTCTTCGAAAGGCGGATTAAGCGCATCGCCTTGCAAAAATTGTCCGCTTGGTAAGCGCGTGGCAGCGCGAGATAACATCCCGAGCGAACGATCGAATAAGATGATGCGATCTTCATTTCCTCGATAGGCACCCGCTGTGAACACGCACGAGCCACACCCGAAATCGATGATCGGCCCATCTCCGGCGCGCATAAGAAATTCCGAAGCGGCACGCGCGTAATTGGCCTTCGCGCAGCCCCAGACCAGGCGGTTGTAAACGCCGTTGCCAACGATCCTGTCATAACCAGCCGCCATCTTATCATACGGTGCACCGCGCGCTTCGGGCGAGAAACTGGTCCAGATATTGGGCGCGATACTGTCAAAGCGCCCTAGATTGATCATCCGACGTAATGCGCTGTTGTCTTCGCTGCCACCTCTTCAGCGATCACCCCCGGCGCCATTTCAATGAGCCTGAACGGCGAGGCATGATCGGGCCGCGCGAACACCGCGAGATCAGTGATCACCATATCGACGACATTCTTGCCCGTCAGCGGCAGTGTGCACTCAGCGATAAATTTGGGGCTACCATCCTTGGCTGAGTGTTCCATTACGACGATGATTTTCTTGACCCCCGCGACCAAGTCCATCGCGCCGCCCATGCCTTTAATCATTTTTCCCGGCACCATCCAATTGGCGATATCGCCATTCTCTGCGACTTCCATCGCGCCGAGAACGGTGAGATCAATATGCCCGCCGCGGATCATCGCGAAACTATCTGATGAGCTGAAATAAGCACTTTGGGGCAATTCGCTGATCGTTTGCTTGCCCGCATTGATCAAGTCAGCATCTTCCTCTCCCGCGAAGGGAAACGGGCCAATGCCAAGCATCCCATTTTCGGATTGCAGCGTTACTTCAACGCCTGGCGGAATATGGTTCGCAACAAGTGTCGGGATGCCGATGCCAAGATTGACATAATAACCATCCTGCAGTTCCTTTGCGGCGCGGGCGGCCATTTCATCTCTTGTCCAAGGCATGTTCTAGTTCCTTTGTGACAAATAAGGCCACGCGCGCCATGTGCCGAACGCGAAGCATGCGCCCATCACCAAGCAAATGACCGACGACCAGATTAAGAAAGCAAGCGAGGGGATAGGCAGAAAAACGGGGGTGAACCCCAACACACCTCTGGCCAGCAACACAATTGTGATCGCGGTGAGCGCAGTGCGCGCTAATGGCAACCGCCTCAAACGCCCCGCAGCGCTAAAGGCAAAAGCGGCCCACACCGCAAGGACTGTGGCGATACCAAGCGTCATGATAATCGGAACGAGCGATCCACGCTCGGCCGCGCTGGCAAGCTGTTCGCCCGCGCCAAAGAAGCGGTACCAATCGGCGCCGCCAGCTATGACGGCAATGTGAAGCACGCTAGCAGCGACGCTCATCCACGCGGCGAGAAGCAATGAGGGGTTTTTAGGTGGCATCATCGGTGATTGGCCCGCAGGATCATCGCAATAGCAGGCGGTAGTAATAGCCACGCCCCAGACACCGGCATCATTATGATGCACATGGCTGTGACGGTTAACAAGCTCCAGCCTGTCGCCCGCAAAGAGACTTCGGCTCCGGCGCGCTCAACGGCGTCTATCGCTAGGCCGGCCACCAGCATAAAGCCGCCACTTAACAAGAACCATGCCACTGCGCCGCGCATCGCATCGGAGCCCACGCTGTTCCATAGTCCCGCGCTCGCCATTGACCTGAGAACGGCCGTGAAGGCGAAAAGCCCAAACAACGTATGAAGCACTGATACAGCGACAATCCAGCGTCCAATCCAACGGTTGCGCATCACGCCGCCTCCCTTTCTCTTACCGTACGGACCTCACGCGCCGCTCGCACTGCCAATTTGTCTCTTGTCTGAGACATTAGTTGAGCTTTCTTGTTGGACTTATTTCGCGAGGCTCATCGCTGGGATAATGCCGCTCGGCATCGAATCCTTCAAAAATTCTGGTCAGCGCTTCGGTTTCGCTGATACCGAGCGCACGCGCATACGCCTTTGCGCCGTGCTTGATGCAATCCACCATCACCAACCCGAAAATGAATGGGTCTGGATCGAGATTTCGTGGCTCGACAAGGCACGTCGCAACCCCATCTTCGCCATACCACATGCGGACAAATTCTTGTGAGCCGTCCAAGATGTCGACTTCCGAGACGTCAATTTCGCCTTTGCGACGGGGCATCACGCCACCTCCCTTTCCCTTACAGTCCTAAATTCAATCTTCTTATCATAGGGCGCGCCGCAGATCATTCGCTGGACATAGATGCCGGGTAAATGGATGCTATCGGGATCAAGGCTTCCGACGGGCACAATCTCTTCAACTTCGGCAACGCATATTTTCCCGCAGGTGGCGGCGGGCGCGTTGAAGTTGCGTGCGGTTTTGCGGAAAATGAGGTTTCCGCTTTCATCAGCCTTCCACGCTTTGATGATCGCTAAGTCAGCGAAAATGCCGCGCTCCATAATATAGTCTTCGCCGCCGAAGTTTTTGACCTCTTTGCCCTCAGCAATCTGCGTGCCGACGCCCGTTTTGGTGTAGAAACCCGGTATGCCTGCCCCGCCGCTGCGCATCCGTTCGGCAAGCGTGCCTTGCGGGCAGAACTCCACCTCAAGCTCGCCGCTTAGATATTGACGCTCAAACTCTTTATTCTCGCCAACATAGGACGACATCATCTTCTTGATCTGGCGCGTGCGGAGCAATTTGCCGAGGCCCTCGCCGTCAATACCCGCATTGTTAGACGCAATCGTCAGACCTTTGACGCCCGAAGCAACAATCGCATCAATGAGCCGCTCAGGCACGCCGCACAGCCCAAAACCACCGCTCGCGATGAGCATATTATCGGTGAGTATGCCGTCGAGAGCGGCTTCTGCTGTGGCGAACACTTTCATCATCGGTGAATTCCCCTCGCCTATTAACCAAGCGGTTAAGACAGTCGTTCGCATTCGCCAATTGCAAATGATAATGTTGCACCTGCAATCAGGTCAATCGCGATTTGCTACTTAAGCACCAACCCCGGCCGTGCCCAGCGCATCTTGATCAGCCGCCCACTCCCCGACAGCGTGATGTAAGCATCCATCATATCTTCGCCGCCAAAGGCAATGTTGGTGGTGAAAATATCATCAGTTGCCACAAATTCGACGAGTTCGCCTTGGGGTGAAATCACTGAAATCCCGCATTCGCCAATCGTCGCAACGCAAATATTGCCACAGGCTTCCATCCCAAGTGAATCAAAGAATTTATAGCCAGCGGGACGGTAAAGCGGGATGCCGGGGCCGCCCGGGCCAGCCGCATCATCAACCCTACCCGGCGCAATCACGTTAAACTTCATCAAGCGGCAGGTGTAAGTTTCAGCGGCGTAAAGCGATTTGCCATCAGGTGACAGGCCGACGCCGTTGGGATTGCGCGAGGGGAAGATCACTTCTTCAAGATGACTCCCATCGGCCTTGGCATAAAATATGCCGACGATATCATGAGAGCGTGTTTCAAGATTTTCCTTGCCGTGGTCAGTGAACCAAAAACCACCGTGCGCATCAAACACAATGTCATTGGGGCCGCGCAAATTGCACCCAAAATCGCCTGACTTATACAGAATTTCGACCGCACCGGTTTCGATATCGATCCGCTCAATCCGCCCGCCCGAATAGTCTTTGGCAATCCCGTGCGGCGCTAAAAAGCCCCCTGCCTCAACATATTCAAAACCGCCGTTGTTGCAGCAATAGAGTTTGCCATCAGGCCCCATCGCAAGGCCGTTTGGCCCCCCGCCCGGGGTTGCGATGATCTTTTTGGTGCCATCTGAAAACACCCGGGTAATCCGCCCGGCGGCGATTTCAACCAAGATGACACTGCCATCGGGCATGACAACGGGGCCTTCAGGGAAACGCAAGCCATCGGCGATCACGGTATAGTCAGTCATGTCAGTCTCTCCATCATAGGGGTCGCGCGCGTAACAATCTTTAGTGAGAACCCCGTCTTTGCGAGCGAAGCGCGGCAATCCATACTCTGGTGCAGCGAGTGGATTGCCGCGTCGCTACGCTCCTCGCAAAGACGATTCACATTTTGTGTTTTAGGCGTTAGATAGGCATAGTCGCAAACTCAAAAGGAATACACGATGCGCCCGACTTATACTGCCGAACTTGGCCTCTATGTGGACGGAAATTGGCACGGTTCGCAAGCGCGTAATACTCAGGATGTCATTAACCCCGCGACGGGCGACGTGATTGCGGCCCTGCCCCTCGCAACCACCGCCGATATCGACGCTGCGCTTGAGAGCGCCGCGCGGGGATTTGCGATCTGGCGCGCGACAAGCGTTGATGCGCGCGGCGTCATTCTTCACAAGGCTGCCGATCTGATCCGCGCGCGCGCTGAAGAGATTGCGACATTGCTTACCATTGAACAAGGCAAGCCACTTGCCGAAGCCCGCACCGAAGTGATTTCGAGTGCCGCAGTCTTTGATTATTTTGCCGAAGAAGCCAAGCGCAGCCACGGCCGCGTGCTGATCCGCCCCACCGGAACACGCTCGATCGTGATCAAGCAACCCGTTGGCCCTGTCGCTGCCTTCTCGCCGTGGAATTTCCCCGTTAGCCTGATGGTCAAGAAATTGGCGGGCGCGCTCGCGGCGGGTTGCTCAATCATTTCAAAACCAGCTGAAGAAACGCCGGGTTGCACATCGGCGATCATGCGCTGCGTTATTGATGCAGGGTTACCCGTCGGCGTTGCGCAACTGATTTACGGCGTACCCGATATGGTCAGCCGCCAATTGATAGCTTCACCCATCATCCGCAAAATCAGTTTCACCGGTTCAGTGCCCGTTGGAAAGCATCTGCTTGCCCTCGCCGCTGCGGGTGTGAAGCGAACAACAATGGAGTTAGGCGGCCATGCGCCGGTGATCGTGTTTGATGATTGCGATCTCGAAAAGACACTTGATCTGGCCGCGACCCAAAAGTTTCGTAACGCGGGCCAAGTCTGCATATCGCCAACGCGTTTTTACGTTCAGCAGGGCATTTATGAGCGTTTTGTTGAGGGGTTTGCCGAACGCACGCGCAAGATCAGTGTGGGCAATGGGCTAGACGCAAGCTCGATCATGGGGCCGCTGGCGAATAGCCGCCGCCCAGACGCTGTTGGTGCACTCGTTGATGATGCGCGCGCAAAGGGCGCTCGCATTCTCACCGGTGGGGAGCAAGGCAAAGGCGGCTATTTCTATTCGCCAACGGTGATTGCCGATGTGCCGCTAAGCGCTGATATTATGAGCAATGAACCCTTTGGCCCCGTCGCGCTGATCCGCCCGTTTGCGACGTTTGATGAGGCGATTGAACAAGCCAACCGCCTTCCTTTTGGCCTCGCCGCTTATGCTTTTACTGAAAACGGGCGGCAGGCCAATCTCGTCGGCGATGCGCTTGAAAGCGGGATGGTCGGGATTAACAGCTTCGTGGTTGCGGGGGTTGATGCGCCGTTTGGAGGGGTGAAAGAATCAGGCTTTGGCAGCGAGGGCGGGCCGGAAGGCCTCGATAGCTATTATGTCACCAAAGCGATCCACCAGATATGAGCATCAAAACGCTGTTTGCGACGCGGCTTTATGAAGGCGCTCTCGACAATGAGGCGCTAATCAACGAGCTAGAGAATTCATGCAGAACGCTCGCGCGCGATGATAAAGCGGGCAAACGCTGGGCAAAGAACAATGGCTATCAGGGCTATACATCTTACGCGTCGCTTAATGATCTGACGGTGCGTGATCCCGCGTTTGATGATCTGCGGCGCTTGCTTGATAAACAAGTTCGCAGCTTTACCGAAGGCGCCTTCCTAGACTGCGGAAAGCTAAAACTCGATTCGATGTGGGTGAATATTCTCAAACCCGGCGGCGGGCATAGCGGGCATATCCACCCGCACAGCACCGTATCGGGGACGTTTTACATCGCCGTGCCGCAAGGGTCTGGCCCGCTCAAACTTGAAGACCCAAGGCTTCCAATGATGATGGCCGCGCCGCAACGGACGAGCGATGCGCCCGAGGATGCGCGCACATTTCACTATGCCAGCCCAAGCGTCGGCACCGTTTTCCTGTGGGAAAGCTGGTTACGCCATGAAGTCCCGCCCAGCGCCGCGTCAAGTGACCGGATCAGCATCAGTTTCAATTATCGCTAGGTCAGGATATCGAAGCGCTATGAACAATCTCCGCACTGGTGGTCGCATCCTTGTCGATCAACTTGTCATCCAAGGCGCTGACCGCATTTTTACCGTCCCGGGCGAAAGCTTCCTTGCGGTGCTTGATGCGCTCCATGATGTGCCTGCCATTCAGACCGTCATCTGCCGGCAAGAAGGTGGCGTTGCGTTCATGGCCTGCGCTGATGGCAAGCTAACGGGGCGGCCCGGCATCGCCTTTGTGACGCGTGGGCCCGGAGCAACCAATGCGAGCATTGGCGTTCATGTCGCTATGCAAGACAGCCAGCCGATGATCATGTTTATTGGTGATGTTGATCGCGGCATGCGCGACCGTGAAGGGTTTCAAGAAGTTGATTTCTCTGCAATGTTTTCACCCGTAGCCAAGCTCGTGCTGCGGATTGATGATGCCGCGCGTATCCCCGAATATGTCGCGCGCGCTTTCTCGGTGGCGATGTCGGGGAGGCCCGGGCCTGTCGTGGTTGCGCTGCCTGAAGATATGCTGTGCGACGAAGTCGAAGCGGTTGACCGGCCAAGAGTTGAGGATATCTGGCAAGCGCCGTCAGCGTCGCGATTGGCAGCGCTTGAACAGATGCTCCACGATGCAAAGTCTCCCGTTGCGATCATTGGTGGGGCGGGCTGGACGCCGCAAGCGGGGAGCGATTTTCAGTTATTTGCTGAGAAATGGGGACTTCCTGTGGCTGCGGCATTCCGGCGGCAGGATGCAATGATGAACGATAGCTTAGTGTGGGCGGGCAATCTTGGTTACGGCCCCAATCCAAAACTTCTAGCGCGGATAAAGGGCACTGACCTGATCATTGCGGTCGGCGCGCGGCTCGGTGAAGCGACGACTGATGGCTACACCCTGATCACGCCCGATCATCCGGGACAGAAACTCGTCCATGTCCATCCCGATCCAAGCGAGTTCAATCATGTTTACCGCGTTGATCTCGCGATTTGCGCAGGCATGGAACAGTTCGCCGCTCACGCCGCCGCTAACGTCAAGCCTGACCAGCGTCGCCGGATAAAAGTCGCTGAACCTTTGCCTTTCACCAGCGGGGCAGAGGCGCACGGCGAATGGATCGAGTGGAACACGCCGCAGCCGTTCGATACCCCGCTCGACCTTGGCATGTGCGTCGCAGAAATGCGCGCGCAGCTGCCTGCCGATACGATCATCTGCAATGGCGCGGGTAATTTTTCGGGCTGGTGGCACCGTTATTGGCCTTACGGCGGGCCTGACACGCAACTCGCGCCGACCGCTGGCGCGATGGGATACGGCCCGCCCGCCGCTGTTGCTGCCGCGCTCCGCCATCCTGATCGCTGCGTTGTTGCGCTCGCCGGCGACGGTGATTTCATGATGAACGGTCAAGAGCTTGCCACTGCAATTCAATATGGGTGCAACATGCTCGTTCTCGTCATCGATAACGGCGCTTACGGCACGATCCGCATGCACCAAGAGCGCGAATATCCGACCCGAGTGAGCGGCACGATGCTCCACAATCCAGACTTTGCTGCACTTGCGAGGGCTTATGGCGGATGGGCCGAAACCGTCGAGGCCACGGCAGACTTCGCGCCTGCTCTCGAACAGGCGATGGCGCGTAGGGGCGTGCGATTGCTGCATCTTAAAACCGATGTTGAGCGTATATCAGCAGGGACAACGATTTCGAAGCTGAGGGGCGTTTGATGAGATATTTGGGGCTGGTGACTGCGGCGCTCGTGGTGATGTTGGCGACTCTGCCCAACGCCCATGCGAAACCACGCGACTTTGCCAAACAATCAATCACCGCGAAATCAACCGAAGGCGCTGTGATTTTTACAGCGGGGATATATTCAAACCGCTATGAAATGTGGATCGCGCGTTTTGATCCGATCACTAAAAAGACGTCAGGCTACAACCTAATACCCGTCGATACGATGAAATCGGTTCTGACCAACGGTGGCAGCGATGCGCTGATCATCAAGAAACTCAAGCCGGGGCGTTATGTTTTGCAAACGCTGATCATTCAGTCAGATTTTGCAGGTTGTTTGCGTGAAAAAACCGTCGGTTTTGACGTGGTCGCGGGAAAGACGCTTTATCTGGGGCGTCTGATGCCGCAGCTCAGCTTGCTGTCAATTGAAGCAATGCTTCGCGCAACGGGTCAGGCTCAAACAATTCCCAATTTTATGCGGATAGTGCAAACCAATTTGTGGCCACCTTTATGGACTCTTGAGGGCGCATTGCCATTGCCCGCTCTGCTCGAACAAGCAAAAGCGCTCAAATTCAGCAGCGATACACCTGTTGAAACGCAGAATGTGTTTATGACTGATTTTGCAAATGGCTGTTGATGCTTTCAAGGCGGGCATAAGATGAATTGGCAGGCATTTCTCATCGCGCTATTGATCAGTGTCTCGCCGGTCGCAGCCCAAACCGACCGCGCCGCGCTTGTTACCCAACTTGCGCCGCTTGTTGAAGCAGGCAATGCCGAGGCAGGCTATCATCTCGGCATGATGCGCTTGCTCGGTATTGGTGGGGCAAAGGATGCCGGGGTCGCTTTCGCCTTGTTCAAAGCGGCTGCCGAAGCAGGCGATCCGCTTGCGGCTTATAAGCTCGGTGATTTTTACGCGCGCGCGGATAATGGTGTGGTTGAGCCTGACGCAGCACTTGCGCTGCAATGGGAAACGGTCGCGGCGGAGGCTGGTTATGCGCTCGCGCAGCATGATGTTGCCAAAATGCTGTTTGATACGGGTGATACCGATACAGCGCTTGAATGGCTGACGCGTTCAGCGGGCCAAGGCCATGCTGATGCTCTCCGCGCGCTGGCGTCGCTTCATAACAGTGATGCAATCCCCAAAGACGCGCCGCGGACTTACGCTTATTACACGCTCTATTTGCGCAGGATTGCTGCGCCGAGCCAAAAGCAGCAGGACTTTCTGACGCAATTTGCCGCTGAATTGACGCCGCAAGACCGCAAACGTGGTGATAAAATCGTTGCCGATTGGAAAACCGAACAAACGCCGATTACAAAACGGGCTCAGGCGGGGTTACGCGGGGCAGAGGCTTTGGTGGCGGCGCTGGCAGTGGCGCAATCGCCTGAGCTGGCACCGCAAGCACCACCCGTCGCGCGCTGATGATCTTGACGGGGGCGGCGATCATCTGACCCTTCATGAAGCCTTGCCCCAGCGTGAGTGAAATCGGGCTGTTGTAGATTTTGGTGACAATATCCATGCCCTCACTGACCTTGCCAAACACCGCATAGCCAGCGGGATCATCCTTATTGGCCGGATTAGCGTCAAGCCCGCGCATATCAGCGACCATTATCGAGAAATCACCCGTCGCGGTGCCCGGTGCATAACGCGCCATCGATATCGCGCCAACGTCATGGTGAAGCCCCGTTAGGCTTGTTGGTTCATGCGCAATGGGTTTGAGCACGCGCTTGGGATCATTCTGGGTGCCGCCTTGGATCAACCCGGCTGGCCCCGATGCCCAATCAAGCTTCATCGCGCGGTAAAACACGGTGCCATCAAAGCGCTTTTGATCGACATAGCGCAGAAAATTCGCGGTTGTGAGCGGCGCGCGTTTTGCCTCAAGTTCAAGCGTGATGATGCCTGCTGACGTGGTGAGCGCCACGCGGACAATGGGGGGTGGTGGGGGCACGGCAGGCTTGGTTTGCGCAAAGGCGGGCGGCGCTGAGAGCCACGTAGCGAGGGCGAGGGAGGCGATTCGTCTGTTCACCCCCTGATACTAGCGCGGACTGCGGCTATCTCAAGCCGCTCCACATCCCTAGAATTCCGCGCTGATAGGTCTCGACAACTTCGGCAAGCGGCACTCCAGCCCCGTTCGAAAGGACAGCGCGGTGTTCAAGCAAGTGATCGGGTATGGTTGTGGCGGCATTCATTCCCGACGGGGGCTCCCATAACAACGTTGCGCTCAGCGTTTGGCGTGTTGGGTTGAGCGGGGCGATCACTTTGCCAAACGGGGTTTCGCTTGACCTGAGCACTTCGATCATCGCGGGCGTTAGCCGTTCGGGCACATACCAATTTTGGGCGACTGACAGCAGAATGTCGCCGCACATCAACGCAACGTTTCGGTAGGTAACGATGGCATCATCATCAACCTTCAATCGAGCGCGTGTATCAGCAGACGGCGCGCAATTGGAGCCGCCGAGCGGCTGGGCAACGATCATCGCACCGTCAGCAATAAAGTGATTTGCACACCATTTTTCAAGCACAACGGTAGCGCTCTTATTGGCTAATAATTCAGCGCTCAGCTTCTGCAAAAGCGCGCATATCTCTGCCCCGCTCGCACGCACAGGGATCGCCTCAGTTGCCAAAGGCTCAAATAGTGTCGCCGCCATATTCATCCAATTGTCTCAGCTTACCGCGTGCGCTATAGACGCGTGGATGACTGATTATCAAACTGTAACCGCCGATACCCATCACAACCGTTCGGGTGCGATCAAACTTCACGGGCCAGAGGGCTTTGCTGGTATGCGCAAGGCAGGGAAATTGGCAGCCGAAATCCTAGACGGGCTGGTGCCGCACATTGTTTCCGGCGTCACAACGAGCGCAATTGATGATATCGTCCGGACGATGACGCTGGCAGGCGGCGGAATCCCTGCAACGCTCAATTACCGCGGTTTCACGCATAGCTGCTGCACCTCGATCAATCATGTTGTTTGCCACGGCATCCCCGGCGATAAAGTGTTGCGTGACGGCGATATCGTCAATGTTGATGTCACGCCGATTGTTGAGGGATGGCACGGCGATAGCAACCGCACTTATCTGGTTGGCACTGTGCCGATCAAAGCGCGGCGGCTCGTTGAGATCACTTACGAAGCGATGATGCGCGGGATTGAAGCGGCTAAGCCCGGCAATCACCTCGGCGATGTGGGACATGCGATCCAGAGCTTTGCCGAAAAGCACCGCTACGGCGTGGTGCGCGATTTTTGCGGACACGGCATTGGTCGCTTGTTCCACGATGCGCCTGAAGTTGTCCATGCAGGGCTTCCTGGCACGGGGCCGCTCTTGCGACCGGGGATGTTTTTCACGATCGAACCGATGATCAATATCGGGCGGGCTGATACCAAAATGCTTGATGATGGCTGGACCGCGGTAACGCGTGATCGGTCGCTATCGGCTCAATTCGAACATAGCGTCGGCATCACCGAAACGGGCAATGAAGTGTTTACGACGAGTCCGAAAGGCCTGCACTGCCCGCCTTATTGAGGCCAGCGCGCTGCAAAATTGAGGCCAGCGCGCTGCAAATTTCATTCCCGCTATGATCTAGCGCACAAAATGCAAATTTATTTTGCACTTGATGCGTCCAAGTTGGTTTTCGAATCGTAATTCAGGGTGAACCTCATGGTTCGCTTGAGCGTTCCAGCGAATTGGGCCCCCCCGGAGCTGGAACGCACTCAACCGTTGGCCTGCGCTCCGCGTGGTCGCGCTCCTCGCCTCAATCGAGGAAGCGTGGTTGGAGCGCAGGTCAGCGACCCGCATTTTCTGCCTAAATTATGAGCATAAGTGCACGCTCTGCTCTTCAAATGGGCAACTGGCGCCGCGACTCAGTCTATTTCAACAAGAGATATTGCGACTCAGGCGCGGCGCAGCGTAAGGGTGATCAACTTGGCATGCTTATTGTATGCTCGAACCATAAAGGGGGATAAACGGCGCTTATGAAAAAGATCGAAGCCATCATCAAGCCGTTCAAACTGGACGATGTAAAAGAAGCGCTGCATGAAGTGGGCGTGAGCGGAATTACTGTGACAGAAGCCAAGGGTTTTGGCCGTCAAAAGGGCCATACCGAGCTTTACCGCGGCGCTGAATATGTCGTTGATTTCCTGCCCAAGGTGAAACTTGAAGTCGTTGTTGAAGATAGTCTCGCCGCGCGCGTGGTTGAAGCGATTGCAGCGGCCGCTCAAACCGGACGCATTGGCGACGGCAAGATATTCGTGATCCCCGTCGAATCAGCGTTGCGGATTCGCACCGGTGAAAAGGATAATGACGCGATTTGATGCGTTGCAAACTGAGATAATCCACAAAAGGAAAGACCTATGGCCAATAGTGCGGCAGATATTTTGAAGCGTATCAAGGATGAAGATATTGAGTGGGTGGATGTGCGCTTCACTGACCCGCGTGGCAAATGGCAGCATCTTACGATGTGTTCAGGCGTGATCGGCGAAGATGAACTGACTGACGGGTTGATGTTTGACGGTTCATCGATTGAGGGTTGGAAAGCGATCAACGAGTCAGACATGATCCTCAAGCCTGATCTTGATGCGGTCTACATCGATCCTTTCTCAGCAACGCCGATGATGGTGTTATTCTGCGATGTGGTTGAGCCTTCAACGGGTGAGCTTTACTCACGCGATCCGCGAAGCACCGCAAAACGCGCCGAAGCCTATCTCAAAACAACGGGGATTGGCGATACGATCTATATCGGCCCAGAGGCTGAATTCTTCATGTTTGATGACGTGCGTTTCAACAGCGCCTATAACGAAAGCTATTATCACATCGACGATGTCGAGCTTCCCACCAACACCGGCACCAAATATGATGGCGGCAATATGGGCCACCGTCCGCGCGCCAAGGGGGGATATTTCCCTGTTGCGCCGGTTGACAGTTGCATGGATATTCGCGGTGAAATGGTTTCAACGATGCTCGAAATGGGCTTACCCTGCGATAAGCATCACCATGAAGTGGCAGCGGCGCAGCATGAGCTTGGCCTGACCTACGGCACGCTGACGCAAACTGCTGACCGGATGCAGATTTACAAATATGTTGTCCATCAAGTCGCGCATGCATACGGCAAAACCGCGACCTTCATGCCAAAGCCGATCAAGGAAGATAATGGCAGCGGCATGCACACCCATCTGTCAATCTGGGATAAGGGCGTGCCATTGTTTGCAGGCAATGGGTATGCGGGCCTCAGTGATATGTGCCTTTATTTCATTGGCGGCATCATCAAACATGCCAAGTCTTTGAATGCCTTCACCAACCCAACCACGAATAGCTACAAGCGTTTGGTGCCGGGCTATGAAGCACCGGTATTGCTCGCTTATTCGGCGCGGAATCGTTCGGCCTCATGCCGTATTCCCTACGGCGCGGGGGCAAAGGCGAAGCGCGTTGAGGTTCGTTTCCCTGATGCAATGGCGAACCCCTATCTTTGCTACGCCGCGCTGTTCATGGCGGGGCTTGACGGGATTGAGAATAAAATCCACCCTGGCGACGCGATGGACAAGAACCTCTATGATCTGCCACCAGAAGAATTAGCGCAAGTGCCAACCGTGTGCGGATCACTCCGCGAGGCGCTTGAAAGCCTTGAGGCTGATCATGCCTATCTGCTCAAGGGTGATGTCTTCACCAAGGATCAGATTGACGCTTATGCTGATCTCAAATGGGAAGAAAATGCCCGTTGGGAAATGACGCCAGCGCCGGTTGAATTTGATATGTATTACAGCTTCTGATCGTCGCGGTAAGAATGATTGAAAAGACGCTCGGGGGAAACCTCGGGCGTTTTATGCTGTGACGTTATCGAGTCGCACCAAGGCGCGTAAAATGGATATTCTCTACCGCCCAAACCCGTGCAAATTGCTGCCATGTGTGCGGAGCCAACGTCGTGCAGGGGTTGGGTCTTCACCGTAAATCTCCGCCACCAGCGCGTGGAAAGCGGGGGCGTGGTTCATATGCACGAGATGCGCGACTTCATGCGCCACCGTTGCGCGGCGGACGAATGACGGCGCAAGGATCAGCCGCCAGCTATAGCGAATATTGCCCGACGAAGCACAGCTGCCCCAACGGGACACCGGATCGCCAATGCCTACCTTTCCCACACGAGCGCCGATGCGCCCCGCATATTGTCTAGTTTCAGCGTCAAGTAGCGCTTTAGCCTCACGTTGTAACCAACAAACTACGCGGTTACCCAGCATATCAGCAGGGCCACCAACGCGAAGCCGCCCCTCAATTGCCACGGGATTACGCGGATAGGTGTTACACCAAGCAATCGTGAACGCCTGATCAGCAGCGGAAAGCGTCATGCCGTTTGTGATCGTAACCGTGCGCGGGAGTTTCCCAAGTTGAGCTTCGATCCAGCCCCGTTTGGTCTCAGCCCATTTGATTGCAGAACCAAGCGGCGTACGCGGGGGCAGTGTGAGTTTCACGACGCCGTCACGTGGATCAACCACCAAACGCATATTCCGCGCACGCGGAGACCGGATGATCGTCAACTTCTGGCTTTGCCCGCCGCCCGAGAATATGAGATCAGTCATCGCGCTCGACAAGGTGGAATTCTAGGTCTCCCGCGTCATCCTCTGAAATCGTCCAGCCGCGCACTGAAGCGCCGGCGGCGTGGATCGCATCACGGTCTCCGCTCACCAAATAATGCCATTCGGGGAGCGGTTTGCCCTCGGCACGAAGAACATAGGCGCAGCTTTTGGGGAGCCAGTCCATTGTCTGAAGCTTCTTTGGCGTCAGTCTGATACATTCAGGCACAAAGGCGTGGCGATGCTTGTAATCGGAACATTGTCCGCTCCGCCGATCAAGCAAGCGGCACGCTACATTTGTCGCGTGAAGCTCAAGCGTGTCTTCATCCTCAAGCTTATGCAAACAGCATTTGCCGCAACCATCGCACAGTGCCTCCCACTGCGCACGGTCAAGCCGGTCAAGCGGCACATCTTCCCAGAACCGTTTGCTCATTTAACCCAGCGCGCAAGCTCACCCGCGATAATATCAGGCGTTGCATCGTTTGAAATGATCGCAATTGGCTCTCCGTTAGGGCCGTAAAGAATCGCGGTGCGGCTGTGATCGACAAGATAAGCGGTAGGCGATGAACCCCCTCCCTTTTCATACACTGCCGCAAATGTCTTCGCAGTGGCCGCAATTTGCGCGGGCGTTCCCGTTAGTCCGATTAAGCGGGGGTGAAAGGCGTTCGTAAACTGCGTTAGCACGGCGGGCGTATCACGCTCGGGATCAACACTGATAAACAAAGGCGTAAGTTTCGCCGCAGCTTTGGGATGTGATGCCTCAAATTTCGTAAAGCCCTGCATCAATTTTTGCACGTCAACGGGGCACACGTCAGGACAAAATGTATAGCCAAAATACATCAGCCGGTATTGCCCTTCATAATCCTTTTGCGTCACATTAGCGCCGGTTTCGCTGACCAAGGCAAATGGCCCGCCAATTTTTGTGCCCGCAAGCGGTGGGGCCTGCGGGACGCTTGGCTGACAGGCAGCGAGCGCCATCAAGGCCAAACAAGACAATATGCGATTTTTGTTCATGATGAAAGCAGCCTTGCTTTGCTATACCAGTCTGCGCAAGAGAAGATCAACGAAAAGCTGGGTTTATCTATGACGAATCACATCACATCCGCGATCAAGGCGGCGGCAATTGCTGCCATGCTATTTCCCGCACTGGCATCGGCGCAGTTTTCGGAAAGCTATAATTTTCTCAAATATGTCAAAGACCGCGACGGCACAAAGGCAACCGAGATTATCTCAAAGCCAGGTTCGGTTATCATCGATACGCGCGATCAAGCCACTGGTGAAACGGGGCTTCATATCGTCACCAAGGCGCGTGACCTGACGTGGGTCGGCTTCTTGCTAGCGCGCGGTGCGCGCCCCAATATTCGCGATAATGCAGGGAATACGCCGCTGATGATCGCAGCACAACTTGGCTTTATCGAAGGCGCGCAAGCGTTAATTATCAAGCACGCGATCATTGATATGCCCAATAATGTCGGCGAGACGCCGCTCATCCGCGCGGTACAATTGCGCAATGCGCCGATGGTGCGCTTGCTATTGGTTGAAGGCGCTAATCCAAGTAAAACTGATTCGCTCGCTGGGCTATCTGCGCGTGATTATGCTTCAAGAGATAGGCGCGCGGCGGCGATCCTCAAAATTTTTGACGAAGTAAAGCCAAGGAAGCCCACCAAGGCCGCTGGTCCTTCGTAAGCGCGCACTATAGCGCGCCACCAATTCGCTCAATCGTCTCCCACGATGAGCGTAGCGACGCGGCAATCCACTCGCGGCACCAGAGTATGGATTGCCGCGCTTCGCTCGCAAAGACGAAGTAGGTCAACTTAAAGTCACCGGACTCTAAAACGCCGAATCATCCTCAGCGGCTATTGATGTCAACAAACGGCGCGCAGCGCGTCTTGCAAAACGGATCGTTTCGACCTTGCGCCGCGCTGGTGCCAAGGGCGTGGTTTGCGCTTCTCGCGCGATCACTGCGTCGTATCGGTCAGCGATAATCAATCCCGTGCGCTGCGGCATCAGCACATCGCGATCAAATAATGATAGATCAAAGCCTTGCGGCACCGCCCAAAAGTATCGGTCACAATAATCGAGATAATCGGGCCACTTGCCGTCACCGAGCAAATCAGTCTTTGAGACTTTAATCTCAACGATTGTGATGATCCCTTTGGGTGAAAGCGCAAACAGATCAACGCGTCGCCCATTGCCGAGCGGGACTTCAGCAATTGACATGAGATCATGGCGCATGAAAAGCCGCGACACGCCGCGCGCGACGTCAGCAGCAATCAATATGTCTGAAATACCATCCATCACACTCGCTTAGAACATTAAGCGAACAAATGCGAGCCAAAATCCTTAAAGCATATTAACGGTAAAAAACGTGATTTCCAAGCGAGGCAATCCGCTTAAGCTTCCAACGCGGTGACACGCGCGCAGCATGGAAAAAGAGCGCATTGGGCACGGCGCTATTCCACATATCGTTACGCGCAATGTGCGCAATCGCTACCGCCTCACGCCAATCACGGCTTGATCGCGAAAGTGCTGGAAAGCGCCCACCGCGAACGAACGAAAATTGGCTAGGCTGGGTAACAACACCGCAAAGCGAGCTTGGGAAACGTCCAGACTGTGCGCGATTGATCACCGTCTGTGCCACAGCAAGCTGACCTTCAAGCGATTCACTTTTCGATTCGAAATAGACCGCGATCGCAAGGCATTCATCATCATGCGACGCTGTTTGGGTGCCAAGGTTATCAGCAACGAGCGCTGCAAGCGACTTCGCGCTGCGCTCTGGCTCTGGTTGCTCAACGATATCGGGAACAAATGTTTCACTTGATTCGGTTTGCGCTGTCTCAATCACTGAAGATGGCAATGCTAATCGATCTTGGGGCAGCGGATCGAGCGTAGCCCCAATCGCGCCTGCAGCACTAAGCGTCGTAATCGCGACGACAAAAAGTGTCGCTGCGGCAGTCGATTTAACAAAATTCTTCATGCAATCGCTTATTCGTGCGGTGAACAGATCAAACAAAGCGCGGTAAAATAAAAACGCCCCGATTGTTCCCCGTCTGCGTCCACGCCCAAATCCCGATTGTCTGGGTGGCGGCGTGGCTACGCGGTTAATATGCAGCTTGGTTGATTGTGCAGCGCAGCAAAGTCAATCGCCGGTGGGCAATTCAGCGGTGAAGCGTTGCACATTCGGGACGTCTAGCTCAATCACCCACATATCGGGATCACGGCGACGTTCGCGAGCGATGTAATCATCAATTATCTGTTTGTTTTCAACAAGTTCAGGCGATTTTGGCACCCAAAAATAGCATCCCTCACGGTCATGAACGCGTGCCAAAAATCCCTGAACAACGCCTTTTTCCGCGGTTATCAGCAGGATAGCCCCAGACGTAACATCGCCTTTCGCGAGCACCGCAGCACTGCCCCCTGCATCGTAGGCGCTCCGCATGAGAGCATTGGCTAAGACACCACTTGCGAGGCGATCAATCACGAAAAAGGCTGGTGATTAGGCAATTTGAGGCGACGATGCGGTATCAAAAATCGCGTAAACGGCGTCCGCTGAACTCGCCCCGCGCAATTTGGCAACAAACGCGGGGTCACGCAGCCAACGACTGATCAGCGCGAGCGCCTTCAAATGGTCTGCGCCCGCATCGGGGGGAGAAAGTAAGCAAAACGCTAGGTCAACCGGAAGATCATCAATCGCTTGAAAATCAATCGGCGTCGCTATTGAGGCAAACATCGCAACGACATGGCCAAGACCCGCGACTTTCCCATGCGGAATCGCAACACCATTGCCAAATCCGGTTGACCCCAATCGCTCTCGCTCAGTGAGGCAATCGATAACATCATGCGCGTTAAGGCCATATTCGCGCTCTGCCACAGCCCCAAAATGCGCAAACAGCGCCTTGCGATTCGCTATCGTCAGCGGGGCGGTAATCGCCCCCACTGCGAGCATTTCAGCCAATATTTTCATAGATTATCGTTGATCCGTTCACAAAGCATGCTGGGGTTCAACCCAACCAATCGTTCCATCGCCGCGCCGATACACCATATTGAGCGCACCGCTGCCCCTATTTTTGAACAGCAGCGCATTTGTATTGCGCAAATCAAGCATCATCACCGCGTCGGAGACGCTTGCTTGCGGCACATCGACTTTGGTTTCAGCGACGATAACGGGATGATCGCCAGGCTCTTCAACATCTTCAGCTGAATCAAAAACGGTGTAAGCGGCGTCTACTGCCGCCGCGCCTTCATCGCCTGCATTACCGTGCCGATCTTTCAATCGCCGCATGTAACGGCGTAATTGCTTTTCGATCTTTTCAGCAGCTCCCTCGAAAGAAGGATGCGCTTCCATCGCGCTTGCGCTGCCTTTCAAGATAACGCCTTGCATGACATGCGCCATGATATCGCAGACAAAACCATTATCGTGCGGCCCGCGACCAAATGTGACAGTGGCAGATAAAGTGCGTGAGAAATATTTATCGGCAATCGCATTCAACCGATCAGTGACATGGAGGCGAAGCGCCTCACCTGTATCGACTTGATGACCAGAGATGCGAATTTCCATGACTTTTCTCCCATTAAAAAGTGGTTCGGCGCTTAAGTTAGTGCCGCTATATCATCTGTCTGACTTTCAAGCACAGTTCTCAAATCGCCAAGCGGCCCATCAAACCACAAAGGGTTTTTCAGGCCTTCAATGAACGCCAAGTGCCGCGCGCGTTCTTCGGGTGTCGGTTCATGCGCGCGCGCTGCGCGGTGAACCACGGCTAATTTGGTTCGCGCACGTTCGGCCATGTCCGAGTCACCAATAAAGCCATTGCCCCTTGCTTCAGGCGGCAAGGCAAGACCAATCTGCCGGCCACCCGTCAGTTCAACATAGATTTGAGATAAAAGCTGGGCATCTAGCAAAGCGCCGTGTTTAATCCGATGGCTGCGGTCAATCCCATAGCGTGAACAAAGCGCATCAAGGCTGTGTTTGGCACCGGGATGACGGATCCGCGCGAGGCCAAGCGTATCAACCATTCGCCCCATTGAAATGTTGAGCCGACCACAAGCCCCTAATTCATGATTGAGGAATGAGAAATCGAACTTGGCATTATGCGCAACAAGCGGCGACTCATCCAAAAAATCGAGCAAGTCCTCAACGACATATTCGAACAACGGCTTATCAGACAGAAATGCGTCACTCAGCCCGTGAACGGCTTGCGCGGCGGGGTCCATTGGTCGTTCGGGATTGAAATAAGAATGAAACTCTCGGCCCGTCTCAACGCGGTTGATTAGCTCAATACAGCCAATTTCGACCATACGGTCACCGTTCGCAGGGCTTAGGCCAGTGGTCTCAGTATCAAAGACGATTTCACGCATTGTGGAGTGACTATCGGCCCGATTTTGAGCGAATGCAAGTGATGAGCGAACGAACTTGGCGCGCAGTATCATAGGCCTGCCCCCCTGTGTCGATTATAACATCTGACCGTGCGCGCTTTACTGCGTCGGGGGTTTGGAGCCGCTTAATCGCCGCAAATTTCTGGGCGCTCATGCCGCGCCGCGCCAGAACGCGTTTGCGCTGTTTCCACGGCGGCGCTGAGACAGTCACGATCAAATCAACGTGTCGGCAGCCCTTCGTTTCAAACAAGAGCGGGATATCAAGCACCACTATCTTCCGCGACCGGTGGGCCAGCAAAAATCGCTTCCGCGACTGCACGACTGCGGGGTGAATAATCGCTTCAAGTGCCTTCAGCGCGACGGGGTTGTTGAACACCGCAGCGCCGAGTAGAGCGCGGTTAACCCCCTTTGCCCCTGTGGTTCCGGGAAATCGCGTTTCGATCAATCCTATCACCGCGCCGCCGGGGGCTTGTAACCGGTGGACTTCGGCATCCGCATCGAAAACGGGCACACCTTGCTGAGCAAACATCGCAGCAACGGTCGATTTGCCCATGCCAATCGATCCGGTCAGGCCAATTTTGATCATTTGCTTAGCAAGGCGAAAAGTTCATCATCGCAATCCTGAGGCGGTTCCGCGCCAAAGAAGAGTTCAAACGCGATACGCGCCTGACCGATCAGCATTTCTAAGCCGCCGATGGTATCAAACCCGCGCGCATGAGCTGCTGTTATGAGCGCAGTTTCGAGCGGCGCGTATACCAGATCATAAACCAAACAATCATCTGCGAGCGTGTTAAGGTTTATCTCTAAGGGATCATGGCCGACCATGCCAAGCGGGCTAGCGTTCACTAGCAATGCCGCAGGGGGAAGCGGGGCGGTGAGTGGCTTTACACTGCCATTCAATCCAAAATGAGCGAGCAAGCCAGCCCCGACAAGCGGATTACGCGCGAGTAAAGTGACCTCACCGATTCCGCAACGTGCGAGCGCAAAGAGCACCGCGCGCGCGGCACCGCCCGCACCAATCACAATCGCGCTTTGGCCCTCAAGGTTAAGATCAGCAATCGGCAAATAGAACCCGGCGGCATCGGTATTCGTGCCGAATAATGCGCCATTTTCGCCGCGCGCAATGGTGTTCATTGCCCCGATGTTATCCCGAACCCCGCCGGGATCATCAACATGGTCAAGCACCGCCACTTTATGCGGAATCGTGACATTGCACCCGCGCCAAAGATCATCACCGCGCCGTTCCTCAATATAGCCTGACAAATCAGCGAGACTGACTTGAACCGCACGATATTCAACATCAAGCGCAAGCTTTTGCGCCCAGAAATTGTGGATAAGCGGCGATTTCGAATGAGCAATCGGATCACCGATCACTTCAGCATAAACAGCAATCATGGTTGCACTTCGCCCGCTCCTTACAAAAAATCAAGCTGCGTGATTATGAGTGTCTGACAATGACCCTATCCTATCGGGCTATTTTACAGACAAACGCTCTATGTGTTATTCATATAACTGGGCATGGCACAGTGTCTGCGGTATTCACCGCGAGCTGATGGCGCGGTCGAGATAAGCGAATGTTGTTTAACGATCACCCGTTGCGGGCGCGTGTTGTGTCTGAAATGCACATGCGGCGGATGCCGCCGCTGCCGCCACCGATGCTGATGGTGCAAATGGTTCGCCTTGTTGACCCTGCAGAGCGCGCCGCCGAGCGCGATCATATCCTCTCTATGCCAGGCGTTAACGCTGATGCAATTGATGTCCGTAATCGTCATATCGGCGGCCAGCGCAGCGATGGCATGGAGTTTTTATGGGAATGCCATAGCGAAGCGACGACAACGACGCTGATCATGCCCGCCTCTAAAACCAATGTCTTTTCGCCAAATATTGATGATAAAGCTGCGATGCAATGGTTACTGAAGGCTCCAGGACAAGTTCTGCGCGCGGTTACGATTGCGATTGTGGCTAATGACGAAGACGCGAGCGCTGCAATGGCAAGTGCTGCGTTCAGCACGGCTGAATTGATCAGCTGCACGATTGGCGCTGTGAGGATTTGGTCTGACTTTTTAATTCGTGACAATAATTTTGGGCGGCTGCTGGTCGCGGCGAGAGGGCTGCCTCCAGCGGATCTTGGCCGCGTGGTTCAACAAGTGCAAGAACTTGGCAATTACCGTAATTTGGCGCTGCTCGGGCTTCCTTTGGCGCAAGAGCAAGGGCCAATCATCGCTAAACTTGAACAAGCCTTGGTGGGGATCGCTGAGCGTATGGCACAAGGCGAAGCCGATACTTTATTGCTTGACCAACTGTGTGCGCTGGCTGCCCAAGTTACGTCGATTACCGCGTCTACCGCGTTTCGAATGAGCGCGACTGCGGCTTACACGCGGATTGTAGAGGATCGGCTCGACGCGTTGAACGCGACGGCAATTGTCGGTTATCAGACGCTTGAGGATTTCACTGAACGCCGCCTTTTGCCGGCCACGCGCACTTGTGCCTCATTTACCGCGCGGTTGGAGGCGCTCTCAGTGCGGATTGAGCGCGCGACATCGCTGCTTCGCACGCGGATCGAAATGGCATTGCAATCACAAAATGCAGCATTGTTGCAATCAATGGATAAAAATGCCGAACGCCAACTTCGCTTGCAACATGTGGTTGAGGGGCTGTCAGTGGTCGCAGTCAGCTATTATGCAGTGAGCTTATTGTCCTACATTCTGCACGCAATCGCGGGATTTTATGATTTGCCCCACGAGGAGCTTATCGCAATCAGCGTGCTGCCTGTGACGTTACTCGTTTGGCTGTTTTTGCGAGCCAAAGTCCGCGCAATTGTTAGCCTTGATAAATAGTCGCCAATCATTTTCGAAGCTCACCGCGCATCCGCAGAAAATCAAGCAATGGCAGCAAAGGGAGACCCAAGATAGTAAAGTGGCTGCCATCGATCTTGGAGAAAAGCTGCGCACCGCTCGCTTCAATTTGGTAGCCGCCGAGGCAACCAAGCACGTTTTCGGACTCGCTCGCGACGTAATCAGTGATAAACTTAGGCGATAGATGCCGCATTGTCATTTTGACACTGTCAACGAAGCGCCAGATTGGTTGACCGTTTACAACGATCACCGCTGCGCTGAACAATATGTGCGTTTTTTTTGATAAAAAGGCGAGTTGTTCAGCCAACTCTGCCGCTGTGGCGGCCTTATCAAACGCATTACGGCCCTCAATCGACAAAGTCTGATCGCAGCCAAGCACAAGTGCGTCCGGAAACTTGTGTGACACTCTGAGCGCCTTGGCTTCAGCGAGTGCATCAGCAAGGTTACGCGGCGAAATGCCCGTGGCGCGCAATCCTGCCTTGACCGCCTCTTCATCGATAAGCGCGGTCGCGCTAACGAAATCAACCCCTGCGCCGTGCAACATGGCTTGTCGCGCGGCGCTTTGAGATGCCAAAATCAGAGTCATGATGATTTTGCGCCCGCGTTACGTTCATTGAAAAGATTGATGATCGCAGCCGCCGCCTCTTCAATCGATCGCCGCGTCATATCGATCACGGGCCAGCCATTATCGGCAAATATTCGCCGCGCGAATGCAACCTCGCGCGCGACCGCCTCTTGATCGACATAATCGGTTTCGGGCATTTGGTTTAGCGACAAAAGCCGGTTGCGGCGAACTTGAATTAGCCGGTCTGCGCTCGTTATTAGCCCGACAACGAGCGGATGCTTAAGCGTGTAAAGCGACGGTGGTGGCGGCGATTCAATCACGATAGGGATATTGGCGGTTTTATACCCGCGATTGGCAAGATAAATGCTCGTTGGCGTTTTTGACGTCCGCGAAATCCCTGCGAGCACGATATCGGCTTGCTCCCAATTTTCCCAGCCGATCCCATCATCATGCGCAATCGTAAACTGGATCGCATCGACGCGCGCGAAATAGGCGGCGTCAAGCACATGTTGTTGCCCAGGCCGCGCTTTTGCGGTTTGATTGAGTAGGGTTGAAAGCTGATCAAGCACATGATCAAGCACCGCGACGGCTGGCAATCCAAGCGCACGGCACCGCACCTCAAGCGTTCGCCGCGCTTCGACATTGACCATTGTAAAGAGCACAATTCCCGGGTTTTTGCCAATATCAGCGATGATCCGTTCGATATGACCCTCTGATCGCACCATTGGCCAAAAATGTTTAATCGTTTCAACGCCATCAAATTGTGCCAGAGCGGCTTTTGCGACGGCTTCAAGCGTTTCTCCGGTTGAATCGGACACAAGGTGGAGATGGAGCCGCTTCATGGATATTGGCCTGTGGACAATTGGGGGGGTAAGGCTAGCGGTAAAGTGGTGACAATCGCAAGTCGTGGTTTGATCCCCGGTAAGAGACCATTCATCCCCAATAAGGCACACAGTCATCAGCTATTTTGCCATGCTGTGGATAATGGGGATCGAAGCACCCGACTCGCGATATCGACGTGACCCCAATTGGTATGGAATCGGGAGCAAAAATTCCTTCCCTGAGTTAAACCACCCTACAACTATCAACAACCTTTTAGAATCTCTACTTATTGATTAGAGACACGCGATGACGATCTCGAAACACAAGCCCTTACTCGCCACACTTCAGGGGGAAATGCGTGCCAAACCGCCGATCTGGCTGATGCGTCAAGCGGGCCGCTATCTTCCCGAATATCGTGCCTTACGCGCAGATAAGGGCGGATTCCTCGAACTGGTCAACGATAGCACGTCAGCAGCAGAAGTTACCTTGCAACCAATTAAGCGGTTTGGTTTTGACGGCGCAATCCTTTTTTCCGATATTCTCGTCATTCCCTATGCGCTCGGCCAGTATTTATGGTTTGAGACAGGCGAGGGGCCAAGGCTGTCACCAAAGCTAGTTGACCATGCATTGTCATCACTCACGATGGCTCCAGAACGCCTTGCGCCGGTCTATGAGACGGTTAAGCTTGTCAAAGCAACTCTACCCTCCGAAAAGACCTTCTTGGGCTTTGCAGGCAGCCCTTGGACGGTTTCAACCTATATGATTGCAGGCCAAGGAAGCAAAGAACAAGCCGACGCTCGTCGTCATGCTTACCGTGATCCTGTGGCCTTCCAATTGATCATTGACGCGATTGTCGATCTAACGGTCACTTACCTGTCAGGCCAGATCAAAGCGGGCGTGGACGCGGTGCAATTGTTTGACAGTTGGTCAGGCAGTTTAAGCCCCGCGCAATTTGATCAATGGGTAATTGCGCCGACGATTGCGATTGTTGAGCGATTGCGCGCGCTGCATCCTGAAATACCGATCATTGGCTTTCCCAAAGGCGCTGGTGGAAAATTATTGGCTTATGCGTGCGAGACAAAGGTTGATGCGATTGGCATAGATGAGACCGTTGATCCGGTTTGGGCAAACCAATATTTGCCGCAAGGCCTGCCGGTTCAGGGCAATCTTGATCCTTTGGCATTGATTGCTGGCGGCGTTCAACTCGAACAATCAATTGATCGCATCCTTGAAGCTTTTGCCGGGAGGCCTCATGTGTTTAATTTGGGGCACGGGATATTGCCTGATACTCCGATAGCGCATGTTGAAGCATTGCTGGCACGGGTGAGAGACTGACGAAAATGGGAACATGGATTGCTATGGCATATGATTGGATCAAGGCAGCTCATGTTATCTTCGTGATTTTCTGGATGGCTGCGCTTTTCATGCTGCCGCGCTTTTTCGTTTATCATCAAGAGGCCGATCCAAGTTCGCCTGAAAATGCGTTGTGGGTTGAGCGCGAGCGGCGGTTAATCACGATCATCATGAACCCGTCGATGATCATTGTTTGGGTGCTCGGGTTAATCCTCGCGTGGCAAAGTGGCGCGTTCGGGTTTGGCTGGATGTGGCTCAAACTGTTGAGTGTGTTTGCGCTTTCGGGCTATCACGGCTGGATGGCAGGTTACGCCAAAAAACTCGCGCGCGGGGAACGGAGCATGAGCGGCCGGAATTTGCGGCTGATTAACGAAGTGCCCGGAATCGCGACTGCGATTATCGTCATATTGGTTATCGTAAAGCCGTTTTGATCACTCCTAGTCAGCGAAACTTGACCCTCAACTTGAACAACGCTATTTGAATATCAGCCGCTTGCCATTCGTGCATTTGATATCAGCTTTTTGACCTTTGTCTTCGCTGTTTGCGGCTCTCCTGAATTGAATACCCATTGGAAATATATTTTATGCATTTGAAAGACCTTAAGAAGAAGATGCCCGTAGAGCTGGTCAGCATGGCTGAAGAGCTGGGCGTTGAAGGCGCATCGACGCTGCGCAAACAAGATTTGATGTTTGCCATCCTCAAAGTTGAAGCCGAAAATGGCACGCAGATCATGGGGCTTGGCACGATAGAAGTGCTGCAAGACGGCTTCGGTTTCTTGCGTTCGCCTGAGTCGAACTATCTCGCGGGGCCAGACGATATTTACGTCTCGCCAAACCAAGTCCGCAAATACGGGCTGCGTACCGGCGACACTGTTGAGGGAGAGATTCGCGGGCCAAAAGATGGTGAACGTTATTTTGCGCTCAACAAAGTGACGCTGATCAATTTCGATGATCCCGAAGTCGTCCGCCACCGCGTCAATTTTGATAATCTCACGCCGCTATATCCTGATGAAAAGCTTAATCTCGATTCGCTTGATCCGACGGTCAAAGATAAATCAGCGCGCGTCATTGATATCATTTCGCCACAAGGTAAGGGCCAACGCGCATTGATCGTTGCGCCACCGCGCACGGGGAAAACCGTGCTGCTTCAGAATATTGCGAAGGCGATTACCGATAATCATCCTGAAGTTTTCCTCATCGTTCTGCTCATCGACGAACGCCCTGAGGAAGTCACCGACATGCAACGTTCGGTAAAAGGTGAGGTGGTCAGCTCAACCTTCGATGAACCCGCGACTCGCCACGTTCAAGTCGCTGAAATGGTGATTGAAAAGGCGAAACGCCTCGTCGAGCATAAGAAGGATGTGGTGATCCTGCTCGATTCGATCACGCGCTTAGGGCGCGCGTACAACACTGTCGTGCCAAGCTCAGGCAAAGTGCTGACCGGCGGCGTGGACGCTAACGCGCTTCAACGTCCCAAACGCTTTTTCGGAGCTGCGCGCAACATTGAGGAGGGTGGCTCGCTCTCGATCATCGCCACCGCGCTGATTGATACGGGTAGCCGGATGGACGAAGTGATTTTTGAAGAGTTTAAGGGCACGGGCAACAGCGAAATCGTTCTCGACCGCAAGGTTTCGGACAAGCGCATTTTCCCCGCGCTCGATGTCGGGAAGTCGGGCACGCGCAAGGAAGAATTGCTCGTTGAGAAAGGCAAGCTCAGCAAAATGTGGGTTCTCCGCCGTATCCTCATGCAAATGGGCACCATCGACGCGATGGAATTCCTGCTCGATAAAATGAAGGATTCGAAGACCAACGAGGATTTCTTCGATTCGATGAATCAATAACGCAGGAGCATAGCCCCATGAAAATAAGCTTCGATGTCGATTGCACGCCTGAGGAACTGAGGGCTTTGCTTGGCCTGCCTGACTTGGCCCCTTTGCACGATATTTATCTCGATAAGGTGAAGGATATGGTCGGCAAGGGGATTACGCCCGATGTTGTTGAGCAGATGATGCGCAGCTGGATGCCGATGGGCGAGGTGGGGATGAACCTTGTTAGCCAAGTGATCGGCGGCTTAACGGGTGGCGGTAAAACCAAGAAGAGCTGATTGCCGGTGGATGGATCGACGATTTATGCGCTATCGAGCGGGTTTCCGCCTGCAGGGATAGCGGTGATCCGGATCAGCGGGCCAGAAGCGGGAGCTGCGCTGAGTGCGCTAAGTGGTGACATTGGTAAGCCACGGCTTGCTAGGTTGACATGGCTGAGTGACCCTCAAAGCGGAGCACGGCTCGATCAAGCGCTGACATTATGGTTCCCGGGCCCGGCAAGCGTGACGGGCGAGGATATGGCTGAGCTTCATGTCCACGGCGGTCGCGCGGTGGTCGCAGCGGTTTTGGCAGCACTTGGCGGGATCGCTGGGCTAAGGCTAGCGGTTGCGGGGGAGTTTACGCGGCGCGCATTCGAGCGGGGCCGGATAGATTTGTCGCAAGCTGAGGGTCTAGCTGATTTGTTGAGCGCTGAGACCGAAGGCCAGCGGCAAAGCGCGCTAGCGCTCGCTGAAGGACAATTGGGAAAGCGCGTATCACAGTGGCAGGCGCAGCTGCTGACGATCGCCGCCATCGTTGAAGCGTCACTCGATTTTTCAGATGAAGAAGATGTTGGCGACGTGGGTTTCGATAAAGCGGGGCTGTCTGCGTTACACAGTGATATAGCCAAGATGCTGAACGCAACAAATGCCGTGCGTTTGCGCGACGGCGTTAGGGTGGTCCTTGCAGGGCCGCCGAATGCGGGCAAATCAAGCTTGCTCAATGCGCTTGCGGGTCGCGATGCTGCCATTGTGACTGAGATAGCGGGCACCACGCGTGATGTGATCGAAGTGCCTTTGGTATTGCGCGCCATTCCGTTTCTTCTCACTGATACTGCGGGACTGCACGATGCACCCGCTGATAAAGTCGAAGCCATCGGTGTTGCGCGGGCATCAGCCGCAATCGAACGCGCGGATATCATTCTCTGGTTAGGCGCGGAGGCCGAACAACTCGGAGGCTCGCGATCAATTCTTATCGCGGCAAAGGCTGATTTAGAAAGCGCGGCACAAGGCTTGCGCGTTTCAGCAGTGAGCGGCGAGGGGATCGAAAGGTTGATCGATTTGATTGTTGAACGCGCTCAGCTCTTGCTGCCAAAGCCAGGTGCGCTTGCGCTCAACGAACGGCACTTGGCAATCTTGTGCGCGGTCGTCACAGAATTAGACGCCGCGCTATTGGCTGAGAATATGTTGATTACGGCTGAATGCTTGCGGTTCGCGCGGCGTAAGCTTGATAGCCTGACCGGGCGGGCAGGTGTCGAGGATATGCTCGACATACTCTTTAGCGGCTTCTGCATGGGAAAATAGCGCGGCATGTTTCACGTGAAACATGCTTTCCGATTGATTGACCCTCAGCGGCGCAACCGCTAGCGCACCGCTTATGCAAATTTTTGATGTCATCATTGTTGGCGGAGGCCATGCCGGATGTGAAGCGGCTGCGGCGTCGGCACGAATGGGCGCGCGAACTGCCCTCGTCAGCTTTGATCGCGAAACGATCGGTGCAATGTCGTGCAATCCAGCGATTGGGGGCCTTGGCAAGGGGCACCTTGTACGTGAAGTTGATGCGTTTGACGGTATCCTTGCACGCGCGGCTGACGCAGCAGCGATCCATTACCGAATGCTCAATAGCTCAAAGGGCGCAGCAGTGCGCGGCCCGCGTATTCAAGCAGATCGGCGATTGTTTAAGGAGGCCGTTCACAAACTACTCAACGCCCAACAGGGATTGGAGATCATCGAAGGGGCTGCGCAGTCGCTGATTTTTGGTGAATCGAATCGAGTTATAGGCCTCGCACTGAGTGATGGTCGCATCCTCCACGCCAAAGCTATCGTCCTCGCGACGGGCACGTTCCTCAACGGAAAGATGTTTTGCGGAGAGGAGCGCCACATCGGCGGACGTGTTGGTGAAGCCTCGGCCTTGTCGCTCGGTGATCAATTGCGCGGGCTTAACTTACCAATTGGTCGACTGAAGACGGGCACACCACCACGGCTTGATGGGCGAACGATCAACTGGTCAATCCTCGAAGCGCAGCCGTCGGATAGTGAAAGCTGGACATTTTCGGACATGAGCGAACGCCGCGCGGTGCCGCCGCTGTTCTGTGCGGTGACACGGACGAACCAGAATACGCATGATATCATCCGCGCCAACCTTGACCGGTCACCGCTATTTTCAGGTGATATAGAGGGGCAGGGCCCGCGCTATTGCCCGTCAATTGAGGATAAGGTGCACCGCTTTGGTGACCGTGATGGTCATCAGATTTTCCTTGAACCAGAAGGGCTTGATGACCCGTGGGTCTATCCCAACGGCGTTTCAACATCACTGCCAGCAGACGTGCAGCTCGTGATGATGCGCAGTATCAAAGGGCTGGAACGCGTTGAGATTGCGCAAGCGGGCTATGCGGTTGAATATGATCATATCGATCCGCGTGCGCTGTCTTCCACGCTTGAAGTACGCAGTGTGAGCGGGCTTTTCTGTGCGGGGCAGATTAACGGGACAACCGGCTATGAGGAGGCATCAGCGCAAGGGTTGATCGCTGGCATCAACGCTGCGGCAAAGGCGCTTGGCAAGCCGATCTTCATCCTCGATCGTGCGTCATCCTATATTGGTGTGATGATTGATGATCTGGTGTTGCAAGGGATCACTGAGCCTTACCGCATGCTCACCGCGCGCGCTGAATATCGCTTACGGTTGCGCTCGGATAATGCGGCGACTCGGCTTTCTCCACTCGCGATTGAGCTTGGTTGTGTGAATGCTAAGCGTATGGCGTGGTTCGCTGATCGGCAGGCGGAACGCGAATCAGTGCTTTCCCAACTAATGGCTCACGCCGTGCGCGGGACAGATGGTGAGCGGCTGACCCTGTTTGATGCAATTCGCACAATGTCGCTCGATTATGACGGCTTGCTAGTGCGAATGCCCACACTCGGCGGGTTTAGTTGCGCGGTTATTGAAGAAATCATCGAAGATTCGCGCTACGCGCCTTACCTTGCGCGGCAGGACGCAGAGATTCGGACGATGCGCGCCAATGAAGCGATAGCACTCGGCGAGTGGGTCGATTACCGGGCGATGGGGGGGCTTTCGAACGAAATGATCGAAAAGCTTGAGGCTACGCGGCCTGCGACGCTTGGTGAGGCGGAGCGGATTCGCGGCATTACTCCGGCGGCGCTTGCCGTAATCTTGGTTCATGCCAAACGAATCGCCGCATGACGGGTGACGAAGCGCGCGCGTGGTTGATCGATACATTTGCTGTTTCACGTGAAACAATCGATCAACTTGCGTTCCTCGTTGATGCGGTGATTGCCGAGAATAAGCAGCAGAACTTGATCAGCGCCGCGAGCGAGGCTGCGATTTGGCATCGTCACATTGTCGATTCAGCGCAATTGCTCGCCCTATCTCCGCTACAGCAAAGCGATGCGCCGTGGATTGATCTGGGCACTGGTGCTGGATTTCCAGGACTGGTGATTGCGATTCTGTCAAACCGCCCGATCATTTTGGTCGAATCTCGGCGTAAGCGGTTTGAATTCCTTGAACGCACTACGGAGTCTCTCAAGCTCAACCACGTTATCGTCCATGGTGGCAGCCTTGATGCGCTTGAAACCGTCGCGGCATCGGTGATCAGCGCACGGGCTTTCGCGCCTTTGCCTCGGCTTTTGGAGAGTGCCATCCGCTTTTCCCGAAAAAAGACAGTCTGGCTGCTCCCCAAGGGACGAAGCGCGCTTGAGGAGCTAGCATCAATCAAATCGACGTGGCATGGTGATCTCAGCATTAAGCAAAGCATCACCGACGGCGATAGCGCGATCATCGTGGCAAGCGGCGTTAGTAAGAGGAAATCAAACGCATGATCCGAATCGGTGTTGCCAATCAGAAGGGGGGCGTTGGCAAAACCACCACCGCGATTAACGTCGCAACCGCGCTCGCCGCGACGGGATGGAAGGTGTTGCTGATCGATCTTGATCCGCAAGGCAATGCGTCAACAGGGGTGGGCGTTCATTCGGCAGACCGCGTTCGGTCAAGCTATGACCTGCTGATGGGTGATTGCACGCTCATCGAAGCGGTAATTCCAACGCGGATCCCGCGGCTTGATCTGATCGCGGCAACACCAGACCTATCGGGCGCTGAGATTGAACTCGTTGAATTTGATCAGCGCACGCACCGTTTGCTCAACGCGCTTGAAACCGCGCCAGAGGGACGGTGGGATATCATGATGTTCGATTGCCCGCCGTCGCTTGGGCTGTTGACGTTGAACGCCATGGTCGCCGCGCAATCTTTGCTCGTGCCGTTGCAATGTGAATTTTTCGCGCTTGAGGGGCTTAGCCAGCTGTTGCAGACGATTGAGCGGATTCGTGGGCGCTTCAATCCTGAATTATCGATCCTCGGCGTGGCGCTCACCATGTATGACAAGCGCAACCGGCTGACTGAACAAGTCTCGCTCGATGTTCGTGCATGCCTTGGCAATGCAGTGTTTGAGACGGTTATTCCGCGCAATGTGCGGCTATCTGAAGCGCCAAGCCACGGCCTGCCCGCGCTGATCTATGATTATAAATGCGCTGGGTCTGAAGCCTATATGGCATTAGCGCGTGAACTGATTGCGCGGCTTCCTGAACAAAAGATGGCGGCATGAGCGAGGAAACCGCCGCGCCGAGCCCGCTCAAGAAGCGGCCCGTTGGCCTTGGTCGCGGGCTTTCTGCGTTGCTTGGTGAGATTGAGCGCGAAGAGCCTGTCAGCGAGACCAGCACAAGCGGAGTGGGCGTTCGTCTGATGAATGTGAGCGAAATCATCGCGCATCCCGGTCAACCGCGACGGCACTTTGACGATGCTGCGCTAAGCGAACTTGCCACGTCGATTGCGACGCGCGGGGTGCTCCAGCCGATTGTGGTACGGCGTAAAGATAATCGCTGGCAAATTGTCGCGGGTGAACGACGGTGGCGCGCGGCACAACGTGCCCAGATTCACCAAGTTCCTGTTATCATTAAAGAATTCACAGACGCTGAAACGCTTGAAATTGCGCTGATTGAGAATATTCAGCGCGAACAACTCAATGCGATTGAAGAGGGCGAGACCTACCGCCGGCTGATATCTGAATTTGGCCATAGCCAAGAAGCGCTTGGTCAGCTTGTCCAAAAGTCACGCAGTCATGTTGCCAATTTGATGCGTTTGCTCGATTTGCCCGCGATTGTCCGCGAATATCTTGCTGACGGAAAGCTGAGCATGGGGCACGCCCGTGCGCTTGCTACCGCCGCTGATCCCGCGAGCCTTGCCGCCCAAGTGATTGCGCGTGATCTTTCAGTGAGAGAGACCGAAGCACTGGCAAGGAGCGTCAAAGCGCCGCTTGAGACCAAATCGGCTAAACGTCTGCGTGAGAGCGACACTGATCTCGTCGCGCTCGAAGCCCAATTGAGCAATATGCTCGGGTTAAAAGTGCGGATCAATCATGAAGGGCGCGGCGGCACAGTGGTTTTGAGCTATTCGTCGCTTGAGCAGCTAGACATGATTTGCCAGCGACTAAGTGGTGAGGCGATTTAGAGCGCGATGAATTTTGGCGGCATTGGTTATTTTGAAACCTTGTCATGCTGAACTCGTGTCAGCTTCCATCGTTTCACGCACAAGAAAGCGTATAGCTAAAAATGTGAATCGTCTTTGCGAGGAGCCCTTCGACTGGCTGGCAAGCCAGCCGCTCTGGACAGGCTGGGGCAAATGCCCCAGCGACGCGGCAATCCACTCGCGCACCACATTATGGATTGCCGCGCTTCGCTCGCAAAGACGAATGAATTATCGCATGACGCTTTAACGCGTCAAGCGGAGCCATGGATGCTGACACGAGTTCAGGATGAGGGTGGGAGAATGGGTGAACCCAAACTCACCTGGCGTTAGCGTGCCCGTCCCGCAGCCCTGCAAATCGCGATAAGTTCAACCTCAGCTAAAATCGGCCCCGCTGAGCCGACCGCTTTGATAGCGCGTTCAGCGGCGAGCAAACGTTCTGCAACGAGCGCAATCCGCTGTGCTGACCAGCGCGATAATTGCCGCGTCACCGCTGCCTTATCCTTCCAGAATAGAGACTTACCCGCCGATTCGACTATTGCCGATGCCGAAAGCCCCTCCGCCATCTCAGCGCGCATCTTGATGAGCAGCTGGATCCGCCTTGTGAAGGCGCGAATCAGCGCGATACCTTCAACGCCCTCCTCAGCAAGTGCTGCGGCTTCGCTGCTGACTATGGCGGCGTTGCCATCAAGAACAGCGTCGATCAGTCGTGATAACTCGCCTTCGCCATTACCTGCGCTAATTGCGTCAAGCGCATCAATGTCGCCTTCTTTGGGGCGATCTGGCGCCGCGTCGAGAAACAGCGCAAATTTCTCAATCTCGCGCGCCATGATCGACCGGTCACCCGCTGAAATAGTCAGAATGCGGCGCACAGCGTCTTGCGAGAGGCGCAAGCCCTGCTCACGCCCCAATGTCGAAACGATCCGCTCTGCCTCAGCGCCTTCAGGGACGTAGCTGATCAATGCCAGCGCGGCCTTATGCGCTAAAACCGCTTTGAGCGTCGCCGATGTTGGTTTGAGCACGCCCGCTACGATCACAACGGGATTATTCGCCGCAGCGACGCTAAGCAGCCCTTCAATCGCGGCAAAAGCGTCTTCATTGCTGATCATCACGCGGATATGTTGTTTATCGCCAAACAGCGAGAGCGAGGCTGCTTCATCGGCGAGCCGCGCGGGATCAGTTTTGAGCACCGCGCCGTCAAGATCAATCCTCGTCGCGGCACTGCCCATCGCGCGGTCAAGCCGTTTAGCAAGTGCCAGCGAACCCGCCTCATCGGGGCCGTAGAGCAGGAAGAGCCGGACATCACCGCCGCCCGCATCAAGCGCGCGTTCGATTTGATCCTTACTCGCTTTCACGGCGCTTACTTAACCGCGGGCGTTTTGGCTTGGCTATCGACAAAAAGCGAAATCCGCGCGACGATTTGATCGGCAATGATCTGCGATAATCTTTCAAGCGCGGTATTTTCAGCCGCGACAGTGGCATATTCAGAACTCACCACGTCAATCCCCGCGTCGCTACCTGCGGTGGCATCAAGCACAGGCTTTGCGGTTGCGGTGTCAATCAGTTGATAGCGCGCGCGCAGCGTTCGCCGCTCGCGTGTCACGGTATCATCGATCCGCACGCCAAAGCCTGAGATTTTATCATCGAGTTCAATCTCAAGCCGGTAGCGCGCGGGCACATTGGTATCGCGGCGGAGCCGGTCAGTCAGCGCCTGGCGCATCAGCCATCCCGCTTTGCCGTCAATCGGCGCTAGTTCAACTGCGCGGAGTGATTGGACTACGGCACCACTTTCTCCCCCGCCGTAAAGCGGGCGCAGGCCACAACTGGAAAGTGCGATAAGGAGAAGGAGCGGGGCAAGCAGTTTCATATGACGATATTGACGAGTCTGCCGCGAACAACAATCACCTTTTTGGGAATTGCCTCACCAAGCGCACGGATCACCTTTTCTGACGCCATCGCCAGCGCCTCAACGGCATCGTTTGGCAAAGCTTTGGCGACTGTGAGCGTATCGCGGAGTTTCCCGTTAACTTGTACCGCAATTGTTACCTCATCATCGATCAGAAGTGCGGGATCATGCGTCGGCCAGCTTTGATCGGCGATCAATCCGCTGCCACTCACCAGTTCAAAGCCTTCTTCAGCGAGATGCGGCAGCATCGGGGCGACAATCCGCAGCAAAGCCTTGATCGACGCCGTCCGCGACGCTGAGGGCGCGGCTTTCTCAATCGCATTGACCAGCTCATGGACTTTGGCGACCGCCTTGTTGAAACCAAGTGCTTCAATATCAGCAGCCACTCCCGCAATCGCGCGGTGCGTGATTTTATCGAGCGCGGGGTCATCCCCCCTCCCCTTCAGGGGAGGGGCTGGGGGAGGGGGATGTCCTGAAGGGTGACCATCACTTGACAGCCCCCTCCCCAACCCCTCCCCTGAAGGGGAGGGGCTTATCTCTTCAAACAGCCGCCAAATCCGGTTCACAAAGCGCCATGTTGCCTCAATCCCGCTCTCGCTCCACGGCAAGTCACGCTCGGGTGGCGAATCAGAAAGCATGAACCAGCGGACGGCATCAGCGCCGAATTGATCAAACATCGGCATCGGATCGACGGTGTTCTTCTTTGACTTCGACATTTTCTCGATGCGGCCAAGGCTGACTGGCTGATTATCGAGTGTGACGATAGTGCCCGAGACATGCTTAATCTCTTCAGGCGAGAGCCAGCGACCATCGGCGGCTTTGTAGGTTTCGTGCGTCACCATGCCTTGTGTGAACAGCCCTTTGAACGGTTCGGCCACTTCGAGCCGCCCAATGTGCTTGAGTGCGCGCGTCCAAAAGCGCGCATAAAGCAAATGGAGGATCGCATGCTCAACGCCGCCAATATATTGGTCGACGGGCAACCACGCCTCAGCCTCAGCCTTATCGAAAGGTTTATCTCCCGGTTGGCTCGCGAAACGGATGAAATACCAGCTCGAATCAACGAACGTATCAAGCGTGTCGGTTTCGCGCCGCGCCGGTTCTTTGCAATTCGGACAATCAACATGCTTCCACGTTGGATGGCGATCTAGCGGATTGCCGGGAATATCGAAGCTCACATCTTCGGGCAAAACCAACGGCAATTGCGCGCGCGGGACGGGGAGGACGCCGCAAAATTCGCAGTGGATGATTGGGATCGGCGTTCCCCAATAGCGCTGACGCGAGACACCCCAATCGCGCAAGCGGAATTGCGTTTGCCCTTCGCCCCAACCCTCAGCCTCCCCGCGCGCAATGATCGCGGCTTTGGCTTGCGCGACTGTCATGCCATCAAGAAAACCCGAATTAACGATGGTTCCAGCACCAGTGAACGCCTCATTCCCGCGAAAATAAGGCTCGGTCAGGTCGCCCTCGGCAACCACGCGCCGCACATCAAGCCCGTATTTGCGCGCAAATTCGATGTCACGCTGATCATGTGCGGGCACACCCATGACAGCGCCTGTGCCATATTCCATCAGCACGAAATTGGCGACATAAACTGGCAATTTCTGCGAAGCGTCAAGCGGGTGATCAACCGTCAATCCCGTATCAAAGCCCAGCTTTTCGGCCGTTTCAATCGCAGCAGCTGTCGTCCCGCCCGCGCGACATTCCTCAATGAACTGCTCTAGCGCATAGCGTTTTTCAGCGAGCCTCTGCGCGAGCGGATGTTCGGCTGCAATCGCAACGAAGCTCGCGCCGAAAATCGTATCAGGCCGCGTTGAATAAACGTCGATAGTGTCAATTCCCCTCCCGCCTGCGGGAGGGGTTAGGGGTGGGGCTTGGTTATTCCCACCCCCGGCCCCTCCCGCAGGCGGGAGGGGGGACGTCAGATCAAACCGAATCCGCATCCCGCGTGATTTGCCGATCCAGTTTTCCTGCATCAGTTTGACCTTATCAGGCCAATCATCAAGCGCGCCGAGTCCCTCAAGCAATTCATCGGCAAAATCAGTGATCTTGAGGAACCACTGGTTGAGCTTGCGCTTTTCAACGAGCGCGCCTGATCGCCAGCCGCGCCCATCGATCACTTGTTCGTTGGCGAGCACAGTCATATCGACCGGATCCCAGTTTACCGACGATTCGCGGCGATAAACCAGCCCTGCTTTATACAGATCAAGGAAGAGCGCCTGTTCATGCCCGTAATAATCAGGCTCACACGTCGCGAGTTCTCTTGTCCAATCAATCGCAAGGCCGAGCCGCTTTAACTGCGCGCGCATCGCGGCGATATTGGCGCGTGTCCACTCTCCGGGATGAACTCCTTTCTCCATCGCGGCATTTTCAGCGGGCATCCCGAACGCATCCCACCCCATCGGGTGGAGCACCGCGTGGCCCGTCATCCGTTTATACCGCGCGAGCACATCGCCCATCGTATAATTGCGGACGTGCCCCATATGGATGCGCCCCGATGGATAAGGGAACATCTCAAGGATATAGGCTTTGGGCTTCGCGCTATCATAAGGCGCAGCAAACACATTGCCGCTTTCCCATGTCTTTTGCCAGCGCGCGTCAGCCTTCAACGGGTTGAAGCGCGTGCTCATTATCCAGCAATAGCGCTCCGGCGCAAATCACGCGCCTTTGTCAGTATGATATCTTCAAGCTTTTGCACCGTTGCGGCTTGCACAGGCGCATCAACCCATCCGCCATTCTGTGAAATCTGGCGCGATGCGGCGACGCGGACAGCATCGGCGCGCAAATCTTGATCAAGGATTGAGACGGTCAGCTTCATCCGTTCGGTTGGCGTATTGGGGTTCACATACCAATCGGTAACCAGCACACCGCCGTTTGAATCGGTTTGGAGCAGCGGCATGAACGAGATAGTTTCGAGTGCGGCGCGCCATAAATAGCTATTGACGCCAATCGTGGTGACGCGCGAAGCCGCCAAGTCTGACGTCCGCAAAGGCTTGTCTTTTTTGGCACAAGCGCCCGTGGCCGCGAGGGCTAATATCATGGCAATCGTAGTTATAGCGCGCGACATAAAATATCCTTGGGTGTGGACAGACTTGGCCCTGTTATACCCGCTCTTTTCCCCCCTGCAAGCATGCGATTTGGTGAGCGTGAAGCGGGGTGTGTGCGAAATGCCACAGCTGCCCAAGATTCTGCATCCGATCTCTAGTCAGCGCGCATCATTCTATGCTACTTTTCGTTATTGGATTATTGAGAGTGATAATGAGCGTAATGAAAACGGGCATTTTATGGGGACTTGGGGGGCTTTGCGCCGCTCTTGTTGCTGTTGTGCCTGCGATCAGCGCTAGTGACAATCGCATAACACCTAAGCGAGTCGCATCATTGTTACGCAGCGGCATCGGCACATTTACGCCCGCTGCCGCTGATCCGCGGTTGGCAGCCGCGATTGCGCGCAGTGGTCTCACCAATTCAGGGTTTCGCTTCACGCCGTCGCTGAGCATCGGTAAGGGGCGGGCGATTACCGTTGCGGTGCGCACGCGCGGGGCCAATCGCCTGACGCCCAGTGATAGCGTGATTGCCACTGGAACTTCGTCTGGTATTGCCCCGGTCGCTTATGATCTAGGTGTTGGTATAGGCTGGAAACGCTTTGCGCTTCAGGGTGATATCGTCCGTATCGATTCAGGGCCAGTGCTCGGTGGGCGCGAAGTTGCTGATGTGGGCATTAGTTACAACGCCAAAAAGTGGAGCACGCGCGTGCAGGTTGCCGCGGAGCGTCCCACGGGTAATGTGCCGCGTAGCATTACGGGCGATGAAAGCGTCGCGCTTGACGTTGGCGGTTCATATCGCCTCACGCGTAACCTCGATGTGACCGCAGGCGTTCGTTATAAATCTGAACGTTACCGGCTTGAACGCCCCTCAGATGATCGCCGCGATAGCCAAGCGATTTATGTGGGCACCGCGTTCCGCTTTTAGGTGATTAGCGCGTCAATCGCGGCCCAGCCGTGAATTTTCATCGCAGCTAAGCCCCTCGAACGCGCCTTGCTCATCCCGCCAAGCGCAATCACTGGCGTTTTTAGCCCCCGAACAAGCAAGCCAAAGCGAACACGGCCTAAGGCGCGCGCGCCTATGTGAGAATGTGTGGCAAATAAGGGTGAGACGAAGAGTAGATCTGCCCCTGCCCGTTGTGCTCCGATAGCCTCACGCAACGAATGAACGGGTGCGGTGTGAAAGCCTTTCCCTCGCCGTCGACTATGATATCCGTGCGTTTGGAGAGCGCGCGCTATGCCCCCATCCCCTGCAACGATCAGCCAGTGATGCTTCGCAGCTGCAATCTCGCGAACCTTCATGAACAAGGCGCGCCGCGCAACGCGATCAAGCGAATAATGGCGGAATATGATGCCAGAGTCGCGCGGCAAGGCAGCGATGCTCGGCAGTAATTTATCACCAAAGCGCTCATCGGTCATCAACCATAGTTTCGGCGGGTGCTTAAGTGAGTGGCGCTTATTCATTGAGCTTTCTATAGCGGCAGGGTGAGTGATGATGCAAAGCTAAGATTGGACGCTGTACAAGCCGCAATTGCGCGCGCGGCAAAGACTGCGGGGCGAAAGGCCAGCGCGGTCACGCTGATTGCAATTTCGAAAACGCATGACGCAGAGTCGATCCGCCCGCTCATTGCCGCTGGTCAGCGCTGCTTTGGCGAAAATCGTGTTCAGGAAGCGCAAGCCAAATGGCCAGATTTGCTCGCGGAAACGCCTGATATTGAGCTTCACCTTGTCGGCCAATTGCAATCAAACAAGGCAGGCGAGGCGCTGGCGCTGTTTGATGTGATCCATTCGGTTGACCGGATTTCGCTCGTCAAGGCTCTTGCCAAGGCGCAAGGCGCAACGGCGAAACGCCCGCGCTGTTTCCTCCAAGTCAATATCGGCGATGAACCACAAAAGGGCGGTTGTTCGACGGCTGACCTGCCCGCGTTGATTGAAACAGCGCAGCGCGAGGGTCTGGATGTGGTTGGCCTCATGGCAGTGCCGCCGTCTGGCCTTGAGGCCGCCCCCTATTTTGCACTGCTCGCCAAATTTGCTGCTGATCACGGGCTGAAGGAGCTTAGTATCGGCATGTCGGGTGATTTTGAAACCGCAATCATGCTCGGCGCGACCTATGTGCGCATCGGCAGCGCTCTTTTTGGCGCGCGAAACTGAATTGAATCGTTTCGCGCAAAGCCGCTAATACCAAGGTTCATTGAGATTGACTCATCTTTTCCAACCGCTCGCCCTGAGCTTCGTTAGTTTGGTGTAATCTTGTTATGAATGCATAATCAAGGTGCCGGTATGGGGCGGCCGCCCCATACCGGCGTGATCGG
>JAYUAU010000079.1:0-20289 GCA_043741135.1 Sphingomonadales bacterium
GTTAGCGGCGCATCTCCCGAACGAACATACCCGACCTCGTTGTTGTTGAACCATGAGACATCGGATCACCTCCTTTCGCTAGTGTTTAAGCCTGTGACCTCAGAAGCCACACCGCAAATATGAGTCATATTTGCGCATTGTTCAAGCCCGAAATGCAAAAAATGCGTGGGGTGGTTAAGCGCGGCAATCCTCGATCACACGGGCAATTTCGGGCCAGGCCGGAATGATCAAATCTGAGGCCCCTTTGACTGCCACGAGAAAACGCCCACGACTAAATGCGATGGCATCAAGCTGAGGATCATCAGGCGTGAGGAATGCTGAAACATAGGGCGGCGTATCACCGTTATTCGCCACGCCGTAAGCCTTAAGCGCGGATGACGCGCGCACTGTCATTTGCCCGCTAACACCTTGCGGGAACGCGCCCGCGCGGGAAAGGTAAATGCGCTTGGTCGCGGTGACGCAGCGGATCAGAAAATCTGCATCAGCGCCGCTCCGCCCGAACAAGGCAATCGTGCCGCGTTCATCTTTTCGGTACACCCAATCGCCCGGGCTGATCGCGCGGTCAATCCATTCTGCTGGCACGGCAACGGGGGCCGGTGCAGGTTTAGCCATCACGACAGCTGGCCTTGGCTCTGGCGGCGATGCAGGCCGTGGTTCGCTCGCACAACCGGCAATCATAAACAGGATCAGAATTAGGGCGGTACGCATCAAATGGTAATAGGCGATTTGACAAGTGGCACAACCCGCTTAACCGTCTTCCCCGTAAGAAAGGGGAGAGTGAATGGCAGCAGGCATTAGCCGCGAACGATTGAAGGCGATCATTGGCGGATCAGCCGGTAATTTCGTCGAATGGTATGATTGGTTCGCTTATTCAGTGCTATCGATTTACTTTGCCCCAGTGTTTTTTCCGAAAGGTGATCCGACAGCGCAGTTGCTTAATACTGCCGCGATTTTTGCGGTTGGCTTCCTGATGAGGCCAATCGGTGCTTGGATCATGGGAGTGTATGCGGATCGCCATGGGCGCAAATCAGGACTGGCGGTTTCGGTTGGGCTGATGTGCGCGGGATCGCTGCTGATTGCTGTCGCACCAGGATATGCGAGTGCGGGGTTCGCTGCACCGATCATTCTCGTGATTGCGCGGATGCTTCAAGGGCTCTCGGTTGGCGGCGAATACGGGGCGAGCGCGACCTATTTATCTGAAATGGCAACGCGTGAACGGCGCGGTTTTTGGTCTAGCTTTCAATATGTCACGCTGATCGCGGGCCAGCTTACCGCGCTTGCGACTGTCTTGATCCTTCAGTTGGTTCTTACTGAGACACAGCTTGAAAGCTGGGGCTGGCGGATTCCTTTTGTCCTTGGTGCGGCGCTCGCGCTCGGCGTGTATGTGCTACGCAGTCGACTGGCAGAAACCGAATCGTTTAGCGCGCAGGCGGCGGATCGCCCGGTATCAAGTGCGGGCAATTTGTGGCGCAACCATCCGCGTGAGTTCATCCTTGTCGCGGCGATCACGGCGGGTGGGAGCCTGAGCTTCTACGCCTTCACTACATATATGCAGAAATTCCTGATCATAACGAGCGGGTTTGGCAAACAGACGGCAACAGCTGTGATGACAGCGGCGCTGGTGCTGTTCATGATGATGCAGCCGCTGTGGGGGCTGGCAGCGGATCACTTTGGAAGAAAGCCATTGCTGATACTGTTCGCGGTTGGCGGGATGCTGGTTTCAGTGCCAGTCTTCACAGCGATTGCGACCGTCAAATCGCCCTACACAGCCTTCGTCCTGATTATGATTCCACTGACGTTGCTAGGCGCGTACACATCAATCAGTGCGCTCGTAAAGGCTGAGCTTTTCCCTGCGCATATCCGCACACTTGGTGTTGCGCTGCCCTATGCGATTGGCAATGCGCTGTTTGGTGGTACGGCCGAATTGATCGCAGGCTGGTTTAAGAACATTGGGATTGAAGCTGGCTTTTACTGGTATGTGAGCGCGATTATCGGTGTTGCGCTTGTGGCCTTTGTAATGCTGCCCGAAACCCAGAAAACCAGCCTGATCGCGCAAGATTGATGGCGAAATTGCGCGTTGATCAGTTGCTTGTTGAACGCGGGCTGGTTGAAAGCCGCGCGCGTGGTCAAGCTTTGATCCTCGGCGGGCACGTTTATTCAGGTGAACGCAAGATCGAAAAGGCCGGCCAGCAAGTGCCGCAAGATTTCCCACTTGAAGTGCGCGGGCGTGATCATCCTTGGGTGTCACGCGGCGGGATCAAGCTCGCGCACGGCCTTGATCATTTCGGCTGGGATGTGAGCGGAGCGGTCGCGATTGATGTCGGCAGCTCAACCGGCGGGTTCACCGATGTGTTGCTCAGCAAAGGCGCGGCCAAGGTTTACGCGGTTGATAGCGGCACCAATCAACTCGCGTGGAAGCTCCGCCAAGACATCCGCGTGATCGTGCTCGAACAAACCAGCGCGCGGATATTGACGCCCGTGCATATTCCCGAAACCGTTGACCTTATCGTGTGCGATGCCAGCTTCATCGGCCTCACCAAAGTCCTAGAACGCCCACTGACCTTTGCAAAGCCCGGCGCTCGATTGATGGCGCTGATCAAACCCCAGTTTGAAGCGGGGCGCGAAGAAGTCGGCAAAGGCGGCGTCATCCGCGATCCTGCTGTCCACGCGCGGGTGTGCGAGGAAGTGGCGGCGTGGGTGGAGGCCCAAGGCTGGCGCGTTGAGGGGGTGGTTAAGAGCCCCATCACTGGGCCAGAGGGGAATGTCGAATATCTGATTGCTGCGGTACGGGGGAGAAGGATTTAGACCCCTATTCGATCACGGCCTTGAAAGTAAGGAAGTTCCTTGCGCAGCGCAAACCTCACTCCACCGTAACACTCTTCGCCGGATTTAGCGGCGACCGGCTCTGGCGCCAAGCGAGCACTAAGGCCCAAACAAGTCCAAGGGTGACAAGAATGAGTGAACCGATAAGTAGCGGCAGCACCGATGCTGCTTCGCCATTGGCAGTTTGCTGGCCCGTCTCAAGTAGCTCAATTCGACCGAAAACGCTGCGCCATGCGAAACCGAGCGCAAAAGCCCAGCCAGCCGCAAGCAGCCCTGCGGCACTACTCGGATTGATACGTAACGAACCAACGGCCCCGGTTGCCATCAGGGCCACGCAGATATAATCGACTATCAGCGCCTGAAGCGGCTGACCCCATGTCAAATGATACCAAGTTTCCAAAATGAAGTGGGTGCCAGTTACGGCAAGAGTGATCCAAGCCAGCGACGTTTCAGATTTATGTCGATCTCTCATTCTGCTTGGTCTCCGCCTTTCGTCAGCTTTTCGCTGCTCGGCAAAGTTATACTGAACCAGAGACCCACAAGCGCGCCTGCAAAAGCAAAGCCAAGCAAAGTCGTCAACACGCCGAGGTTCCAGTTTCCAGGTTCAGCATTCTGCGGATGAAGAACCTTTCCAAAAAAACTTCCATAAAGCATACCTACGGCAACACCCCACGCGGCTGAAAAGGCAGCTCGATTTCGTTTGATATCATCGCGGATCGCCCAAGCGGCTGCCAACATGAAGCCCCCTGCGAACTGGTCATCAAGGATAAACATGATTGGCCTGCCGACACCCCAGCTCCGCCAAAGCTCGCCTATCATGAGCGCAAGCGCGCCAATCACAGCGACAATTCTCAAGATTTTCATCGTCAATGCTCCTTTTTGGGTTCAACGTTCCCTCACTCCACCGTAACACTCTTCGCCAAGTTCACAAATTTGTCCGCTGATACCCCGCAGGCAACTCATCCCCCTCACGTGGCGGCTCCCCACCTTTGCGATTCATAAAACGGTCAAACCAATCGTAATCGGCTCTTGCGGAACGTTTTTTCAGGCTTTCTAGCGTTTCCAGAACAGCCAATTTTTCAGCAACCGCTACAGTAATCATCTGGTTCATGCTGACCCCGTCTTGTTTGGCAAGGCGCGCAATTGCTTCTTTCATAGAATGCGGCAGGCGCACTTGAATCACGGCTGGCTGGTTCATCTTACTTTCTCCAATGCTTTGCTGGGCAACAAACATTCGATGCCAAATTGTTTCGGCGCGCCGCCAAAATCACGTTGGTTAAACGTTACTATAGCGTCTGCTCCGCCGTTCACTGCAGCGTCAATGACCAAATCGTCATCCGGATCGCGCGACTGTGGACGCCAGAGAATATCAATCAAAACCCATTCCGCAAGATCGGCAATGATATCGAGCAACGCTTGGGCATCACTCTCGCTACGGTCGCCTTGCTTCAAATGTTCAGGTCTTGTCAGCACAGATTCATATTCTACCAACAGCGCATTTGACACTGCAATCTGAAAAGCTCCTTGCCGTGCTAGCTGCAATAATGCCGCAGATGCCCCTGTGGGACTTCGAAACGCGGCGACAACAACATCGGTATCGAGCACCAACTTCATGGCGTATATGATACCATATGAGCTATGCGTTGCAAGTGGGTTTCACTCCACCGTAACACTCTTCGCCAAGTTCCTCGGCTGATCAACGTCCGTGCCCTTCGCGCATGCCACGTGGTAAGCGAGCAACTGCACCGGCACCGCGTACACCAATGGGGCGATCAGGGGGTGCACTGAGGGCATTTCAATCGTTGCCATGCAGCCTTCGCCCGCCTCTGCAATCCCTTCGGCATCTGAGATCAACACAACCTTACCGCCGCGTGCGCGGACTTCTTGCATGTTGCTCACGGTCTTTTCGAACAAGGGCCCGCTCGGCGCGAGAACGATGACGGGGACGGCTTCATCGATCAGCGCGATGGGGCCGTGTTTCATCTCGCCACTGGCATAGCCCTCAGCATGGATATAACTGATTTCCTTGAGCTTAAGCGCACCCTCAAGCGCGAGTGGATAATCAGGCCCGCGCCCGAGGTAGAGAACATCGCGCGCGGGTGCGATCAGGTGCGCCATGCCCGCAATATCTTCATCATGAGCAAGCGCTGCGTTGATCGCGGCGGGGGCTTCAGTCAGATGCTTGACGACCTCACGTTCCTCGTCGCGCGTCATCTTGCCCTTGACCACCGCCAGATGCGCAGAGAGCGCTGCCAGCACCGCAAGCTGGCAACTAAACGCCTTGGTTGAGGCGACGCCAATTTCGGGGCCAGCGTGCGTGGGGAGGAGTAAATCGGCCTCACGCGCCATGCTGCTCGTCGGCACATTGACGACAACCGCAATCTTCTGCCCCGCTGCCTTAGCATGGCGCAGTGCTGCAAGCGTATCAGCGGTTTCGCCCGATTGGCTGATGAAGAGCGCGAGGCCACCTGCCTCCAACACCGGATCACGGTAACGGAATTCAGACGCGAAATCCAAATCGACGGGGACGCGCGCGAAGCTCTCGAACCAATATTTGGCAACCATTCCCGCATAAAAGCTCGTCCCGCATGCAACGATGGTAATGCGGTTGATGCTGCTCAGGTCAAAGTCCATCTGCGGCAGCGCAACCTGCTGTTCCAATGGCCGGATGTATGAGGAGAGTGTCTGCGCGACCACGGTGGGCTGCTCGAAGATTTCCTTCTGCATATAATGGCGGTAATTGCCCTTTTCGATTGCGGCGGCGGATACGCCCGATGTGGTGATTTCGCGGGTGACCGGGTTATTGTCCTTGTCAAAAATCTCCGCACCACCGCGCGTGATGATCACCCAATCGCCCTCATCAAGATAGGCAATCTGTTGCGTAAGCGGCGCGAGTGCGAGCGCATCTGACCCCAGATAAGTCTCGCCCTCACCGTAACCAACGACGAGCGGAGAGCCGAGCCGTGCGCCAATCAACATATTAGGGTGCGACCGGAAGGCGATGGCGAGCGCGAATGCTCCGCGCAGACGGGGGAGAACAGCCTTCACCGCGTCGGCCGGCGAAAGGCCCGCCTCGACTTGCTCGCTCACCAAATGCGCGACAACCTCTGTATCGGTTTCGCTCTCGAACGTCCGCCCTCGCGCGGTCAATTCATCGCGGAGTTGTTTGAAATTCTCGATGATACCGTTGTGAACGAGCGCAACTTCGCCCGTGGCATGCGGATGCGCGTTGCTCGTCGTCGGCGCGCCGTGCGTCGCCCAGCGAGTGTGCGCAATGCCGATATTACCCGGTGCATCATTGATATTGAGCTCAGTAACAAGGTTGGCAAGCTTCCCCTGCGCGCGCCTGCGGATCAGCTGGCCACCATATATGGTGCAGACCCCCGCGCTATCATATCCGCGATACTCCATCCGCTTTAGCCCATCAACGAGCCGGTCTGAGACTGCACTTTTGCCAACGATTCCGATTATGCCGCACATATATTTTGCTTTCTATGGGGTAATATAAGGGACGCGGACACCGGGCATCTGCGCAGGGAAATCTTTTGTGTTTCTTGTGACGAGTATTGAGCCGTTCACCTGAGCGGTTGCAAGAATATAGGCATCAAGCAGTTTTATCCTCGTTCGGTAGCGAATGTCCGCAGCTGCCAATGCGATCCGCATATCAAGCTCGACGATCTCGAACGGTGCGATGATCTGCTGAATGAGATCCCGGCGCTCAAGCGGCTCACCTGCCAGAACTTCTGTCCAGACAATCCGGCTGATCCGGTGACGCGGATATCGCGCAAGCTCGTTAGTCGCAGCCTGAGAGTCATTCAGCCAGTCGATAACAATGTTGGAGTCAAAAAACGGGTCGGACACAAACTATAGTTCGTCATAAGGTGTGCGGTCTTCTCGGATCGCCAGCTGATATTCGAGCCCGTCACCGATATCGTCGCGATCTTTCCAAAACCCCCGCCCACGCTGAATCCAGTCATTATTGTCTGCATTGTGAACCAGATAGAGTTTCACCGCATCGCGGATCGCTGCCGCACGCGAGCTCTTTTTCTTGCTCGCCAACGCGTCGAGTCCCTTAACGTCGTCGTCGGGTATTTCGGTCAGAATTCTCATTGGCGGCCTTCACTATGCTGGCGATACCAGCGAATGATGTTGCTCAAAACAGCCGCGCGCGACTTGCCCTGCTCAGCGGTTTGACTGTCGAGCCATTTGATGTCTTCATCAGGCAGAGCGGCGAACATGAAAAGCATGATATACTGATATCATATCATGATATCATGTCAAGGGTTTTGCGTGGGGAGTTGCCTGAATTGCTTCGACTCTTGCCCAGATATCGTCCGACATGAGGTGCTGCCATGAGCCAGACACCATCTGGCGGAAGTCTGGATTGGAACGCGCTAGTTGTTCGACTCGGTTGATATATTCCTCTCCGTGCGACCCCATTAAGTGTTCGAAAGGGCCAGCAGCAATGGCAAATAGTTGGCTCTCGCTAGTGGCTTTGCCGACCGCAATTTGAATGAATTCCCACTGAGTTTCATCTGAGGCGCTGAAATTCATAAGGACAACCGCATCGCCGTAGTCATCCGTCGTCTCTTCATCATTTTCCTTTGCGCGAACTTCCTCGAACCAACCAGCAGCAAGCACCCCGAGCTTATCGCTTGCCCAATGACTCACTTCGCCACCTTCGTTTTACGCCGCATCGCCTCATTAAACCGATCCGCCCACCCTGCCTTCGCCGACTGCTCCGCGCGCACCAGCCGCAGCTTGCATGCGATCAAATAACTCATCTTTTCGCCTCAATCGGTAATGTGGTAATTCTCATTCGGGTGGCATCAATGGTTACGAGCGCGCCTTCGGTGAGTTGATCTTTGGCTGTGTTAATCGCGTCAGTCACAATTGTGCCGATTTTTTCCATACGGCAGTCATCAGTTCGGATTTGGACCACACTTGGAGCGTGACCGCCAGTCGCAGCCAGAATTGAGCCAAAGTCCAGATCATTTGTAAGAACAACAAATCCGTTCGTTTTGGCGTAAGCCATGATTTCCCGATCATCCGCATTTGATGCCCCGATTTGAGACCAATGCGCTGCACCAAAACCAGCCTGCTGGAGAAAGCCTACCCATTTAGGGGACAGGTTCATATCGATCACGAAATACATCAGCTAGCGAGCTTAATCTCTCGTTCTTCGGCTCGCCAAGCGGCATAGCGAAGCGCCTGAAGCACATCATCGCGCTCCAAATACGGATAGTCTGCAAGAAGTTCTTCAATGCTTTGTCCTGCGCCAATCTGTCCAACGATCACGCCCACCGTCACCCGCATATTACGGATGCAGGGACGACCGCCCATTTGATCCGGGCGCATGGTAATACGATCAAGTTGATCCATATTCTTTTCCTTTGTGATGAAGGTTACATCAGATCAGTTGGTAAATCTAACCCTTCTTCTTTTTCATCGCCTCATTAATCCAATCTGCCCAGTCGGGCCTCACCCCTTCACCCGATCCCCATACCCCTGCCGCAACTTGGCGAGCTTGGGCGGGATCACCGCTAGGCAATATCCGTTATTTTGCCCTTCGCCGTCCCAATATTGCTGGTGATAATCTTCGGCTGGATACCAGATGGTCAGCGGCTCAATCGTGGTGACAATTGGTGCGGGCCAATCGGCACTCGCGCGCGCAATCGCGGCTTTCGCGCCCGCCGTCTGTTCATCGCCCGCAGGGAAGAGTGCTGAGCGATACTGCGTGCCCACATCATTACCCTGCCGATTAAGCTGCGTTGGATCATGCGTTGCGAAGTGGATGTCGAGGATGTCGCCATAACTGATCACCGACGCGTCAAAAACCACGCGGATTGCTTCAGCATGGCCCGTGCTGCCCGTGCAGACTTGGCGGTATGTGGGATCAACCACCGAGCCGCCGATATAGCCGCTTTCGACCGTGCAGACGCCCTTAAGTGATTTGAACACCGCTTCAGTGCACCAGAAGCATCCGCCTGCGATAATCGCTGTTTCATTCATAGTCTCACGCCCTTTTCGGCCTTACATGTGGATTGGCTTGCCCGTGACGGCCATCGCGGCTTCTTTCAGCGCTTCAGCGTGCGTGGGGTGAGCGTGGCAGGTGTAAGCGATGTCCTCACTCGTTGCGCCGAATTCCATCGCGATGCCAGCCTCGGCAATCATACTGCCCGCTATGCTTGCGATGATGTGGACGCCGAGTACACGGTCAGTCTTGGCGTCGGCGATGATTTTCACAAAGCCGTCGGTGCTGCGGTTAGTCTTCGCGCGGCTGTTCGCCATCATCGGGAATTTGCCAACCTTTACCTCACCGCGCGCCTTTGCCTCCTCCTCGGTGAGGCCAATGCTCGCAATTTCGGGGTAAGTGTAAACGACGCCGGGGATCAGGTCATGGTTCACAATGCCCGTGCCGCCCGCGATGAATTCAGCCGCCGCAATCCCTTCGTCCTCAGCCTTGTGCGCAAGCATAGGGCCGGGGGTGACATCGCCGATGGCATAAATGCCTTTGGCCGCGGTTTGGAAATCATGGCCAACTTCGATCTGCCCGCGTTTGTTAAGGCTGATCCCCGCCTGTTCGAGCGCGAGGCCATCGGTATTGGGGCGGCGGCCAATGCTGACTAAAACGCAGTCCGCCTCGATAGTTTCGAAAGCGCCGCCAGCGGCTGGTTCGAGCGTGAGCGTCGCCATCTTGCCCTTCACACTGGCGCCCGTCACTTTGGTTCCGGTGCGGATCGTAAAGCCCTGCTTCTTGAAAATCTTTGCGGCTTCCTTGCGGACTTCGTCGTCCATCCCGGGCAGGATTTGGTCGAGATATTCAACCACGGTCACTTGCGCACCAAGCCGACTCCACACTGAACCAAGCTCAAGCCCGATAACGCCGCCGCCGATCACCACCATATGTTTGGGAACCGTGGGGAGTGCGAGTGCGCCCGTGCTATCAACGATCACTTTTTGATCAACATTAACGCCGGGCAGTGGGGTGACCGATGACCCCGTGGCGATAATGATGGCTTTCGCAGAGTAGCTGGTGCCCGCAACATCGATACTGTTCACGGATGAGAAGCTTGCATGGCCCTTGAGCCACGTCACCTTATTCTTCTTGAACAGAAATTCGATACCGCCCGTCAGCTCGCCTACCGCCTTCGCTTTTTCAGCATGCATTTGATCAAGGTTGAGGCTGACGCTTTTGAAATCAATCCCAAATTTGGCAAGCGCGCCCGAATGCGCTTCGGCATAGATTTCCGAGGCGTGGAGCAAAGCCTTCGAAGGAATGCACCCGACATTGAGGCACGTCCCGCCCAGCGTCTCGCGCGCCTCTACACACGCCACGCTAAGCCCAAGCTGAGCCGCGCGGATCGCCGCAACATAGCCGCCCGGGCCAGCGCCGATGACGATGAGGTCGTAGGGGGTATTGGTCATAATGAATTCATTTTCTATTTTGCTAAAGCCTGAAGCCCAGACAGGAAATGGTTGAAACTGATTGAGCGATTAGACGCCGCGTCAACGAGCGATCCCATTTTTCGGGCAATCTCAATCTTTGGGAGTCTGGATTGCCCTTTGTAATGACCGGCTTTTTGCAACACTCGCAACAGCTGCTCGTGGGTTCCTCCCCTTATCGCATCAGTGTCACGATATTTTTGTTTTTTGCCGAGTGATAACGGTACGCCGGGAAACGCAATAGCTAGTTCTGGAACTGCACCAAAATACCAAGCCTCAAGTTCTTCAACTACAATTCGATTGACTACCGCAAATGAACCGTCAGGTGCGGGGAGTGACTTCGACGAAAGTTTTGCCTTTTCACATGCCTGCTCTAATCTCTGCTTCAATTGAGCACAATCGTCGGAATCTCGATCAACGAGCACTAGCGTATTTGGTCGATCTTCTACCCGGCGCTTAGCGTAACCGATCAGACGTGTGGGGAGATTTGTGAGCAAGTCGGTCTTCGATTGGTGATTGATTACTCTAAAGGCCACAGCGTCCCCAAGCACGCGGGGCAAAAATTCGTTTAGAAACGCCTCCATTGACGGTTCTTCAACATGAATATGCAGTTCACATGGCATGCGTTAGGGGTTTCCGGCTTCAAAATAGCCTTCAAGCCATAGTTGACCGAGCTTCGCACCGGCTTCGACTAATTCTTTGATACCCGCCATATCAGCGGCTCTAATTGCTTCAGTATAACCCTTGTCATTGCGTCGCAGCGCCCATACTTGTTTCGCTTCCAATGCATTGATGAAAAAAGGTGAATGCGTAGTGACCACCATTTGCATGTTAGCAGTTGCTGCGTTGCATTCCTCCGCAAGCTCATGAAGAAGTTTTGGGTGTAAGAAATTTTCTGGCTCTTCAATTCCGAGAAACGGAGACGGTGCCGGGTCGTTTAGCTGAATGAGGTAGGCAAGCATCTTCAATGTTCCATCCGAGACAAAACGTGCCTGCACTCCTTCAGAAAACGGCGCATCTTTTACAGTCAGCAGTAAATGACCCGATGGCAAAGCAACTGGTTCGACAGACTCTAACTTGGGTATTCTCCGGCGCAAAGTTTCAAAAATATGCGTGAGAATTTTGGGATGTTCTTCTGATAAAAATTGTATCACATTCGCTAAATTATCGCCATTTTTTGAAAGATGCTCTTGAAGGCCAGCCTCGGGTGGAATTTTCACGTCGGCGGCAGTCAAATAGGATAAATGCCAACCAATAATAAAATCTCTTAGTGACTTTACGCGAGGATTGTCTGCAAGTTGTCCCAGCGTACTTACGGCTAATACGTCAGCGCCCGCGAGGGGTAACTCGATACGCTTATCGTCTTGTTCGGGCAATTCTCCGGTTACAACGGAACCTTGGCCTCGTTGGTATCTTAAAAAATAAAACGGCGCTGCTCGGTCTTGACGCTTCCATCTCATCCATTCGTTTGCAACAATTGGGCGCCCGCTTTCTTCGTTAATCTCCAAATGATAGGTAATAAGCCTCGCAGCAGACGTGCCAGCCCGCTTTGTCCCCCCTTCTCGATATGCAATTTCAAAAGTAATTGGGCCGCTGGAATCTCTGCTTCGTAAATCTGAAAACTTGCCACGTTTATCAACGGCACGCCTTAAGCCATCCGAAAAGCAGTCCGAAAGAAATGCAAACGCGTCAAAGAAAGTCGATTTACCACTTCCGTTAGCACCAAGAAGCACCGTCAAAGGCGTAAGATTTGGAAAATTGACTTTCTGCAACGATCGAAAGTTCTCGATCTTTACACGCTCAATCCGCGAAGGCCCTGACTTAAAAACGTCCATTCATTAACATCCTGTCGCGTGATCAAGGAATAGGCTGCCGTTGCCATATCAAAGATCAATCAAAAGCCTCGTTGGATCCTCGATAGCATTTTTGAGCGCGACAAGGAAGGTCACGGCCTCACGACCATCGATCAATCGGTGATCATAGCTGAGCGCGAGATACATCATCGGGCGGACGACGACTTGGCCATCCCGCACAACGGCGCGGTCTTCGATGCGGTGTAGGCCGAGGACGGCGCTTTGCGGGGGGTTGATGATCGGGGTTGACATCAGGCTGCCAAACACACCGCCATTGCTGATCGTGAAGGTGCCGCCGGTCATATCGGCCATCGTCATGCTGCCAGCCTTCGCCTTCGCGCCAAAATCGCCGATGGTCTTTTCGATTTGCGCGACTGAAAGCGTTTGCGCATCGCGGATGACGGGGACGACGAGGCCGTTAGGTGCGCTCACCGCAACCGAGATATCGGCATAATCGTGATAGACAATATCATCGCCGTCGATCTTCGCGTTGACGGCGGGAATATCGCGCAGCGCCATGCACGCGGCCTTTACGAAAAAGCCCATGAAACCGAGCCGCACGCCGTGCTTCTTCTCGAACAAATCCCTATATTTTGCGCGCGCTTCTATCACCGCGCTCATATCAACATCGTTGAACGTCGTGAGCAAGGCGGCGGTATCCTGCGCTTCTTTCAAACGACGCGCGACTGTTTTGCGAAGACGCGTCATCGGCACACGTTCTTCGGCCCTCGCATTTGGCAAGGGGGGTGCTGCGGCGACAATTGGAACAGCAGCGGCAGGTGTGTTTGTCGCGGCGAGGATGTCCTCCTTGGTCAGCCGACCATCCCTGCCGCTGCCCTTAATCTTTGAAGGGTCAAGCCCGCGTTCAAGCACGAGGCGGCGAACCGAGGGGGAAAGCGTCAAATCACCCGCTTCAGTTGGCTCTGCAAGCGGAGCAGTGATGGCAGCAGCTGGCGCAGCGACCGCCGCCGCACTACCCGCTTCAATCCCTGCAATTACCGCGCCCACATTGACCGTCGCGCCTGCCAAAACAAATTGTTGACCCATTATTCCCGCGATGGGCGATGGCACTTCAATCGCAACCTTATCGGTTTCAAGGCTCGCAATCGGTTCATCAAGCGCAACTGTGTCGCCTGGCTTTTTGAGCCATGCGCCAAGCGTAGCTTCGGAGATTGATTCGCCCAAAACGGGCACTTTTACTTCGGTGGTCATATCAGTTTTCCTACTTGTGCCCCGGCGAAGGCCGGGGTCCAGAACCAAAAGCAAAGAGTCCTTAGGTAAGGACTGGGCCCCGGCCTGCGCCGGGGAACATACTACCCCTTCCTTTGACGGCGAATTTCGCCGCGAACATTATGGCCGAGCGCATCGGCGACGAGTGCGGCTTGTTCAGCCTGATGGCGTTTGGCAAGGCCTGTCGCGGGCGATGCACTCGCCTTACGCCCTGCGTAACGGGCGCGCTTCGCTATGCCTTGGGCCTGTGTCAAACATTCCTCGATGAAGGGTTCAACAAATGACCAACTACCGTTATTCTTGGGTTCCTCTTGCGCCCAGACGACCTCTTGCAAATTCACCATCCGCTTCAACCTGACAACAAGCGGTTCCCCCGGGAACGGATAAATCTGTTCAATCCGCACAATCGCGGTTTCAGTATCACCCGCCGCATCGCGCGCTTCGATCAGGTCAAACGCGACTTTACCCGAACAGAGCACGAGCCGTTTCACGTCGGCATCAGCAGGCGCATTCGTATCTGACAATATCCGCTTAAAATGGCTATTGCCCTGAAACTCTTCAGCCTTTGACACCGCCATCTTGTGCCGCAGCAATGATTTGGGCGTCATGATGATCAGCGGTTTACGGAAAGATCGGTGCATTTGCCGCCGCAGCAGATGGAAATAATTGGCGGGCGTCGTGACGTTGGCGACTTGGATATTATCCTCGGCACAAAGCTGAAGATAGCGTTCTAGCCGCGCAGAACTATGTTCAGGTCCCTGCCCCTCATAACCATGCGGCAGCAGCAGAACGAGGCCATTGGCGCGCAGCCATTTGCTTTCTCCACTCGCGATGAACTGGTCAATCATCACCTGCGCGCCGTTCGCGAAATCGCCGAACTGCGCCTCCCACAGTACAAGCGACTTGGGATCAGCCCCCGCATAGCCATATTCAAAGCCCATCACGCCAAATTCGCTAAGCGTCGAATCGAGCACTTCAAACCGCGCATGTTTGAGCGTTGAAAGCGGGATATATTTGGCCTCGGTGTCTTGATCGACCCAGACAGCATGGCGGTGGCTGAATGTGCCGCGACCGGAGTCCTGGCCTGATAATCGCACGCCGTAGCCTTCGGAGAGCAATGATCCAAATGCCAAAGCTTCGCCGCTCGCCCAATCAAAACCTTCGCCATTTTTGAAGGTCAGCTTTTTAGCTTCAAGCACGCGGGTGAGCGTGGGGTGGATAACATGCCCTTCGGGCACCGTCGTCAGCGTCCGTCCCAGCGCATCAAACAGCTTTGACGTGATCCCCGTTTCAACATTGCGCCGCGCGGTTTCTGCGTCCGCAGGTTTGCTGAGGCCTGCCCAACGCCCGCCAAACCAATCGGCCTGATTAGCCTTGTAATTTTTGCCCGCCTCAAATTCCTGTTCAAGCAGTGCCACAAAGCGCATCGCATGTTCAGCCGTCCAATCGGCATCAATCACGCCTTGTTCGCGCAAGCGCTTGGCATAAATCTCGCTGACCGCTGGATGCGTCTTGATATTGGCATACATCAAAGGCTGCGTAAAACTCGGTTCATCGCCCTCATTATGGCCGAACCGCCTATAGCACCACATATCGATCACGATATCGCGGTGGAATTTTTGGCGGAATTCAATCGCCATTTTGCACGCAAAGGTCACCGCTTCGGGATCATCGCCGTTCACATGAAAGATCGGCGCCTGAACACCCTTTGCAACGTCGGATGGATAAGGCGATGATCGCGCGAACTGAGGGCTTGTCGTAAAGCCGACTTGGTTATTGACGATGAAGTGGATGCAGCCGCCCGTATTGTAACCGCGAATCCCAGAAAAGCCGAGGCATTCCCACACGATGCCCTGCCCCGCAAACGCGGCATCACCGTGGAGCAAAACGGGGAGCACCTGAACATGATCAGCCAGATCATCACGCACCGTCTGGATCGCGCGGACTTTACCGAGGACGACGGGATCAACCGCTTCGAGATGCGATGGATTGGGCGCGAGCGACATATGCACTTTAATACCATCAAATTCGCGGTCAGTGCTTGTGCCCAGATGATATTTAACGTCACCCGATCCACCGACATCATCGGGGTTTGCGGTGCCGCCTGAAAATTCGTGGAAGATGATCCGGTAAGGCTTCGCCATCACATTGGCGAGGACGTTGAGGCGCCCGCGATGTGGCATGCCGTAAACAATCTCTCGCACGCCCAGCGATCCGCCATATTTGATCACGGCCTCAAGTGCTGGGATCATCGATTCGCCGCCATCAAGCCCAAAGCGCTTGGTGCCTACATATTTGCGGCCGAGGAATTTCTCATATTGCTCAGCCTCGATCACCTTGGCGAGGATGGCCTTCTTGCCCTCAGGGCTGAACTGAATGGCCTTATCTTGGCCTTCGATCCGCTCTTGCAAGAAACGCCGTTCTTCGACATCGTTGATGTGCATATATTCAAGCCCGACCGCGCCGCAATAATTGGCGCGCAGCGTTGCCACCAGCTCGTTGATCGTCGTCCAATGCAGCCCAAGCGTGCCGCCCACATAGACGGGCCGCGCTAAGTCCGCGCCGGTGAAGCCGTGATATTCGGGGGCCAAATCAGCGGGCAGTTCCTGCTTGCTAAGCCCCAAAGGATCAAGATTTGCCGCCAGATGCCCGCGCACCCGGTATGTGCGAATGAGCAGCATCGCGCGGATTGAATCGCCCGCTGCCGCCGTGACCGCCGCGTCATCAAGCACTTTACCCGATGCCTTCGCCGCTGCTTTAACCGCGACCGCCATCTGCGTGGGATCAAGCGCTGCTGTCAGGCTATCTGTGTCAAACAACGGCCAACCGGCGCGCGCCCACGACGGGCCGCGTTCGGTTTCGTTCGCGGGATCGAACGACTGATTTTCAATACCCATAAAGCACTCCTCGTTCCCCTGCGAAGGCAGGGGCCCAGAACCTCAACAATCGAAGCGGCGAAGCCTCAAACACAGGGCCCGTCTGGACCCCTGCCTGCGCAGGGGAACAGTTAGAAGAGGCTTTCATACAAATCATTCCAATCGGGATTCATCTCTTCAATCACACGAAGCTTCCAGAGCCGTTTCCATTTCTTCATCTGCAATTCACGCAAGCGCGCATCCTGAATATCATCGAAAGCTGAATACCAAACCAGCATTTTGCACCCATGTTCCTTGGTGAAGCCTTCAATCATTCCTTCGCGGTGCTGCCAGACGCGCTGCGGTAAATTGCTTGTTGCACCGATATAAATCGTTCCATTGCGCTTGCTTGCCATGATGTAAACGCAACCCGATTTCAACATTGCCTAATTCCGTTTACCGGCGAAGGCCGGTATCCAGTCCCTCACAAAAAACACAGCTTCGCTTCAAATATCGCGCACGTCTGGGCCCCTGCCTGCGCAGGGGAACATCAACCTACCCCTTCAACAATTGCGCCAGCGTAATCCCGAGATCAGATGGCGACGGCGAAACGACAATCCCTGCGGCTTCCATTGCGGCAATCTTGCTGCCCGCATCGCCCTTACCGCCCGAAACGATCGCGCCAGCATGCCCCATCCGGCGCCCTGGAGGCGCGGTCAGTCCAGCGATAAAGCCAACCATTGGTTTCTTGCGGCCCCGCTTCGCTTCGTCGATCAAAAACTGCGCAGCTTGTTCTTCAGCGTCGCCACCGATTTCGCCGATCATGATGATCGACTTTGTTTCATCATCGCCGAGGAACATCTCAAGCATGTCGATGAAGTTAGTGCCGTTAACCGGATCGCCGCCAATGCCAACTGCGGTCGTCTGGCCAAGCCCCGCCGCGGTCGTTTGGAACACCGCCTCGTAAGTCAAAGTGCCCGAACGTGAGACGACGCCGACTGAGCCTTTGGAGAAAATACTGCCCGGCATGATGCCAATTTTGCACTCATTCGGCGTCAACACGCCGGGGCAATTCGGCCCGAGCAGCCGCGATTTCGAACCCACCAGCGCGCGCTTTACCTTGACCATATCAAGCACCGGAATGCCTTCGGTGATGCACACGATTAAGGGAACCTGCGCGTCAATCGCCTCAAGGATTGAGTCCGCAGCGAAGGGCGGCGGCACATAAACGACGCTGGCATCCGCGCCGGTCACTTGCACCGCCTCAGCCACAGTATCAAACATCGGCAGCCCAATATGGACAGTCCCGCCCTTGCCCGGCGTAACCCCGCCCACCATCTGCGTGCCATAAGCTAGTGCGGCCTCAGTATGGAAAGTGCCCGTAGCACCCGTCATCCCTTGCGTGATGACCTTTGTATGTTTGTTGACGAGGATTGACATGGATTCTCCGTTCAGTTCGGCAAATTTTTGAAAGGGTTGATGACTTCAACTTCGCCGTATTTCTGGCCGTGGTTAAGGTCTTCGGTGAATAGTGTGTGCGCGCCAGCGCGATTGGCAGCGGCAATGATCATTCCATCCCAGAAGACAATCTTGTAACGCTGCGAGAGTTCAACAGCCTCGAGAACGAGACCTTCGTCGGCACCAATCACCGCCGACGTGCCAAGATCTACCAACCACTCCTTCGCAACTTCCAATTCCAAACCGGGCTTGCGCTTTCGCGTGGTCACGTTGAGGAATTCGAGCATCACCTGCGTGGAGATTGCGTAATCTTCAGCCTTAATGAGGTTGAATGCAATGTTGCGCTTCCACGCCTCGTCCTGCTTGGGATAAGCGGCATAGATAAGGATATTGCTGTCAAGAAACACCTCGGCAACCATTATTCCCCGCGATCATAAAGTGACGCGCGATCCCATTCAGGTGCCGATTCAGCGAAAGGCGTCTTTGCCATGCGCGCCGTCATACGCTCAATTGCTTCCCTGCGCAGACCACCCTCATCATCACTCAGACCGGAAATAAACTTCCTGACAAGCGCATTGACAGTGGTTGACCGCTTCGCAGCATAAACCCGCGCGCCGTTGAGATCGCGTTCATTGATGGCAAGTGTCAGGTTCCGGGTCATCTCATACCTCCACATTTACACGGGTTAAGTGTAAAATAAGGATGTAGCGTTTTCATGTCAACCGGCGGTTGTGATGTGGAACATACCCGCCATCACCTTGGGTGATGACCTTTGTATGTTTGTTGACGAGGAATGACATTGAGGCTCCAAAATAGAATTATTGTTGTGGCTGAACAGGAGGACGGCCAAGCCATAGAAGCTCCAACTCTTTTGTTCTGTCGTAGGAAAGTTCTAATGTTCCGGCGTTTTCGTCCCATCTTGCGTGATTTCTATCACTGACTGTCAACGACCCGAATTTATCTGACAAAAGCCTTTGAACCCGGTTTTTCGTTAAACGCGAAACGTCATAAAATTGCACTTTGCAAGAACCGTAGTCTGTCAGCCTTGCACTCCCGATATTGGATGCAAAGTGGGTCGCATCTTCCCAAGCATCGTTGTTGAAGGTGGGGGGAGCACGCATAGTTTCAAACCAGCCAGCATTTATGAGATACGCTTTAGATTTTGAAAAATCCATAGCCGCATTTCTACAATTTTCCGCATAGCCGACGTAGTCATGCTTATCTTGTTGGGGAGTAGCGTTCGCAATATTCCCAAGTCCGGTACAGAGAAAGAATATGACGAATAGCGACTTCACCCCAAACTCCCATCAATCGCCCGACACGCCACCAGCAATTCCTTGACCGCATCAACCGAGACAGTCAGCCCTGCCTTGTCGGCATCATCAAGCGCAATCTCGATTACCTTCTCAACGCCGCCGGCACCAATCATCACGGGAACGCCGACGTAGAGGTCTTTGAGGCCATATTGTCCGTTCACATAAGCAGCGCAGGGCAGGATGCGTTTTTGGTCTCCCAAATAGGCTTCGGCCATCGCGATACCGCTGGCAGCGGGAGCGTAGAAAGCCGAACCCGTGCCGAGCAGCGCGACGATTTCTCCGCCGCCGCCGCGTGTGCGCTTTACGATGGCATCGATCTTATCCTGCGACGAGAGGCCCATTTTGATGAGGTCAGGCACCGGAATGCCATTGACCGTCGAATAGCGCACCACCGGCACCATCGTATCGCCGTGGCCGCCGAGAACGAAGGTGTTCACATCGCGCACTGACACTTTGAATTCATCCGCAATGAAGTGGCTGAACCGCGCGCTATCGAGCACGCCCGCCATGCCGACGACCATATGATGCGGCAGCCCTGAAAATTCGCGCAGCGCCCACACCATCGCGTCGAGCGGGTTGGTGATGCAAATGACGAATGCGTTCGGCGCATTGGCAGCAATGCCTTCGCCAACGGCTTTCATTACTTTCAAATTGATACCGAGCAAATCGTCGCGGCTCATGCCGGGCTTGCGTGCCACGCCAGCGGTGACGATGATAACGTCTGCGCCTGCAATGTCGGCATAATCGTTGCTGCCGGTGATCGTCGCGTCAAAGCCTTCGACAGGCGCGCATTGCGACAGGTCGAGCGCTTTGCCCTGCGGCACGCCTTCGACGACGTCGAACAACACAATGTCGCCAAGGCCTTTTAATGCTGCGAGGTGAGCGAGCGTTCCGCCGATATTACCGGCGCCGATAAGCGCAATCTTTTTGCGGGCCATCAATAATGTCCTTCCAATGGGCCAATGACATAACGGCTGTTCCGCTACGTTCTTTAGGGAATTGCCAAGCGCGTTAAGCCGATTCGCGCAGCGTCGCAACCCTATAAAGGTCCGAAGTTAAGGGTTTTTATGATATCAGTTCGCAATAGCAAGTATGTTCTTTTTATTGCCTCATTTTGCCGCACATGATACCAAATCTTACAGGGTCCAGAACGAAAAAAGTGTTTCGCTTCATTTCTTAGGAGGAATTTCCGATGGCCCATCTTTTTGTCGATTTAAGCCCGAACAATAAACCGATCCTGCTTTTTGACGACCAAGGCAAAGCGTTTCGCCAAGTGCTGTGGGGGGATTGGCTGACAGTGGCCCCGGG
>JAYUAU010000080.1:0-44824 GCA_043741135.1 Sphingomonadales bacterium
TCGTGCGAGCCATACCCGATCCGTTGATCAAGGGCCACAGCCTATTCAGATTGCTATTAGAGAAAATGGTGCCCGGAAGAGGACTCGAACCTCCACGCCCTTACGAGCGCCAGCACCTGAAGCTGGTGCGTCTACCAATTCCGCCATCCGGGCACAAAGTAGAGCCGCGCGCTTAGCGGGCGCGGCCCGCGATTGTCAATGCGAGCGTTTGGAAGCCCTTGCCTTTGAGCGCTTGCGCGTTAGGGCGCTGGGAGCAATGCAATGATGATAAGGTGAAATCATGGCGGATTTGGTAACGATTTTTGGCGGTGACGGATTTGTGGGGCGCTACATCGTGCAGGCCTTGCTCAAATCTGGCGCACGCGTCCGTGTGGCAAGCCGCAACCCTAAGCGCGGATGGTTCTTGAAAGCGCAGGCTAATCTTGGCCAGATTGCTTATGTTGCCGCCGATGTAACGCGCCCTGAGACGCTTGACGCCGCCGTTGCGGGGGCAGACACGGTGATTAACTTGGTTGGCATCCTTAAAGGCAATTTCGATCTTGTTCACCGTCAAGGCGCGCAAAACGTGGCGAGTGCAGCAGCATCGGCGGGTGTAAAAACTTTGATCCAAATGTCAGCCATTGGTGCCGACGTTAAAAGTGCGTCAGCCTACGGGCGTTCAAAAGGGGAAGGTGATCAAGCGGCATTAGCAGCGTTTCCTCAGGCCATCATCATCAGGCCATCGATCATCTTCGGGGTTGAGGACAGTTTCGTAAACCGGTTTGCGCAGTTGATTAACCACTTGCCAATCGTGCCAATCATTGGAGGGGATACCAAGTTCCAACCTGTTTTCGTGGGCGACATCGCAAAGGCCATTCAAGCGATTGTTGAAAGCCCCGCCCCTTATTGTGGAAAAATTCGGGAATTCGGCGGGCCGCAAACATTATCAATGGCCGCGCTCAATGAATGGATCGCGAGGAAAATCGGGGCGAAGAAAATATTCATTCCCGTGCCCGCTTTCGCCGCAGCAGCAATGGCACGCATGACTGGATGGGCACCCGGTGCACCGATTACATGGGATCAGTGGCTAATGTTGCAATCGGATAATGTCGTGAGCGGCTCTGATGGATTTGCAACACTTGGCATCACGCCAACGCCGCTTGATAGCGTCGCTGATGATTGGTTAGTCATTTACCGTAAACATGGCCGTTTTGGAGCGAGCGCAACATGACCGACATTATCACAGCGATCATCCTTGGCATTGTTGAGGGCATCACCGAATTTTTACCCGTTTCCTCAACCGGACATCTCATCCTCGCGACTGAATTATTGGGTTATGACGCCCAGAAATGGTCGGTTTTCAACATTGCGATCCAGCCCGGTGCGATCCTTGCTATCGTAGCGATTTACTGGCGGACGTTTCGCGATATTTTGATCGGATTGGTCGCACGCGATGTAAAATCAATCGCATTTGTCCGCAATTTGCTGCTCGCCTTTTTTCCAGCAGTCATCTTGGGTGTGCTGCTTGGCGATCAGATTGACGCGCTGCTCGAAAATGCGACGGTGGTTGCGGTCGCGCTGATTGTGGGCGGATTTGTGATCCTGATCATCGAACGGCTCGCTAAAACTCGATTGTTTGACGGTGTTTCGGCAATGAGCATTGGCGATTCAACAAAGATCGGTTTCATGCAATGCATCGCGATGATCCCGGGCGTCAGTCGTTCAGGCGCGACAATCATGGGGGCTATGGCGCTGGGGATTGACCGCAAGACGGCCGCTGAATTCAGCTTCTTCCTCGCCTTGCCAACGTTATCAGGCGCAACAGCACTTCAGCTTTATAAGCACCGCGATACGATTACGGCTGATAGCCTTGGTTTGATCGCCATTGGTTTTGTCGTTTCATTCGTGGTTGCCTTGATTGTTGTGAAGGGTTTTTTAGCGATTGTGACGCGCTACGGCTTTGCGCCTTTTGCGTGGTACCGGATCATGGCTGGATCAGCCGCTTTGATTTGGCTTAGTTATTATTAGGGCCAATTCGGATATTTATTCCTAATGAATCTACACTTTGTCAGCATTCGTTCACTCACTGTCGCATTATAGGTCATAATGTCTTACCTATATTGCAGTTTCTACGTGACTATCAGCGCAGGCCAGTCTAATTAAGTCTCACGAAGAAAGTGAGACTCATGGCCGAAAATCCAATGTTAAAGTTTGTGGCACGTGAGCAGGCCTATCCGTTGAAGCGCGAAGCGACTTTACGCGCCGAAGACTTTCAGGAAATCTCGAACCGCTACCCTGCCGACGATGCGCGCGATCAGTCTGCGCGCTGTTCACAGTGCGGGGTTCCTTATTGCTCAGTGCATTGCCCGCTTCACAATCACATACCCGATTGGCTAAAGCTGACTGCAGAGGGGCGCTTGCGCGAAGCGTATGAGCTTTCGAACAGCACATCGACGATGCCAGAAATCTGTGGGCGTATTTGCCCCCAAGACCGATTATGCGAAGGCAATTGTGTGATTGAATTTGCGGGCCACGGCGCAGTGACGATTGGCGCGGTTGAGAAGTTTATCTCTGATACAGCGTGGGAAAATGGCTGGGTTGATCCCGTTATAGTTGGTCGTGCGACAGGACAGACTGTCGGGATCATCGGTGCGGGGCCAGCAGGGCTTGCCACGGCTGAATATATGCGCGGCGCTGGCCACGAAGTGCACGTTTATGACCGCTATGACCGCGCAGGGGGATTGCTGACTTACGGTATTCCAGGGTTCAAGCTTGAAAAATATGTCGTGATGCGCCGCGTTGATCGCTTAAAAGAAGCGGGGATTATCTTTCACGAAAACTTTGAAGTTGGGCGCGATGCGACGCTTGACCAACTGCGCCAAAAGCATGACGCGATCCTGATTGCGACGGGGGTTTATAAAGCGCGTGCGATTAAAGCTCCCGGCGTTGGTGCGACAGGTATTGTTGACGCACTCGATTTTCTAACAGCATCAAACCGCAAGAGCTTTGGCGATATCGTGCCCGCGTTTGATGATGGCAGTCTAAACGCGGCGGGTAAAAATGTTGTTGTCATTGGCGGCGGCGATACCGCGATGGATTGTGTTCGCACCTCGGTTCGGCAAGGCGCAAAGTCAGTCAAATGCCTATATCGCCGTGACCGCGCCAACATGCCGGGATCGCAGAATGAAGTAAAAAATGCCGAAGAGGAAGGCGTTGAATTCGTCTGGCTTTCCGCTCCTCACGCGTTCGATGGCACTGATCACGTCAGCGGCGTTCGAGTCGCGCAAATGCGGCTTGGCGCGCCTGATGCGAGCGGGAGACGGGCTCCCGAAGTTGATCCGGGCAATGAGTTCCGTGTTAATGCTGATCTGGTCATCAAAGCGCTTGGGTTTGATGCTGAAGATTTGCCGCGTTTGTTCGGTTCGCCCGACCTTGGCGTTACGCGCTGGGGCACATTGCGCGTTGATCACAAGACGATGATGACAAGCCTCGACGGCGTTTTCGCAGCGGGCGATATCGTTCGCGGCGCAAGCCTCGTCGTCTGGGCGATCCGCGATGGCCGCGATGTCAGCGATCATATCCACAAATATTTGAAGGCGAAGGCAGTAGCGTTTAAGGTCGCCGCATGAGGTTAAGCGCGGATGAAATTTCTGCGATCAAGGCAGTAACGGTCGACGTTTTCGGCCCCGATGCGGTCGTGCGCCTGTTCGGGAGCCGCGTTGATGATCGACGGCGTGGTGGCGATATTGATTTGCATATTGAAGTGCGTGGAGGACGGCCCGATTATCAGCAGGAGGGTCGGTTTTGCTGGCATTTGATGCGCAAAATTGGCGAGCGCGCGATTGACATCGTGTTTCATGATCCCGACGCGAAATTGCGACCGATTGATCAGAAAGCCCGTCGGCAAGGAATCATATTATGAATGAACCAAATGAGGCGCTGGCAATAACGATTCAAGCCCTAGACCGCATCATCGCTCGCCTATCGCTTTCGCTGATGCATGATACCGACTATTTTCCAATTGCAGCCAAAGCAATTGCGTCTGAAAATAGCGATGTATTGCGGGTTAGGGACGCGTTTCTGCAAAGGTTTGAGCAAACCGCCGATCATATTTTGCGCAAGCTACACCCGCGTTTGCTTTCCGCAATTGATGCAGAGGCTGTGACAATCCCGTTCTTCGATATTCTTGACCGACTTCACCGATTGGACATCATCGACAATCCAATCGAATGGGTAGACCTTAATCGACTTCGCAATCGCCTTGTTCACGAATATTCGTTGACGCCGACGGAACTTTCAGCCGACTTGAATGCCGCGTGGGCCGCTACTCCGATGCTCATCAAACATGTAAACCGCGTGCGACTCTATATTGCCAGCAACCGGATCGCACCGTGAGAAAGCTGTTTTTAATTCCGCGGCTTACGACGGCACCTTGGGCTGATTTTATACAATCGGGACATTCATCCCAAGCTACTTTGAGAAACTTAGGCTGACTCATATGACACATTTCCCCACACCTGAACATGCTCGTATTGCCGAAGTTGGCATGTATCGCCCTGAAATGGAATCCGACGCTTGCGGCGTTGGCCTAGTCGCTGCAACCGACGGCGTTGCTTCGCGCCGCGTTGTTTCCTCTGCCATTGATGCGCTCAAAGCAGTTTGGCACCGCGGCGCGGTTGATGCTGACGGGATGACTGGAGACGGCGCTGGGCTGCATATCGATCTTCCGCATGCCTTCTTTGACGATGCGATTGCCAATTCGGGGCATAAGCCGCTTGATCGCCGATTGGCCGTGGGGATGATCTTCCTGCCACGCACTGACCTTGGCGCGCAGGAAAGCTGCCGCACGATTGTTGAGAGCGAAATCATTGACGCCGGCTACACAATCTACGGTTGGCGTCAGGTGCCTGTTGATGTGTCAGTCATCGGCCAAAAAGCGCAAGCAACACGCCCTGAAATTGAGCAGATCATGATCGCTGGCCCACGCCCTGAGCGTCAAGATGCCGCCGAATTCGAAAAGAACCTCTATCTCGTGCGTAGGCGGATTGAGAAGAAGATCATCGCCGCTCAGATTCAAGGCTTTTACGTTTGTAGCCTGTCGTGTCGCTCGATCATATATAAGGGGCTGTTCCTCGCTGAATCGCTTTCGGTGTTTTATCCAGACTTGCAGGATGAGCGTTTCACCAGCCGCGTTGCGATTTTCCATCAGCGTTATTCAACGAACACCTTCCCGCAGTGGTGGCTCGCCCAGCCGTTCCGAACGCTTGCGCACAACGGCGAAATCAACACGATCCGGGGTAACACTAACTGGATGAAAAGCCACGAAATCCGCATGGCGAGCCTTGCCTTTGGAGAGCAATCCGAAGACATCAAGCCCGTTATTCCCGCTGGCGCGTCTGATACAGCCGCACTTGACGCGGTGTTTGAAGCGATCTGCCGCTCAGGCCGCGATGCCCCGACCGCTAAGCTGATGCTGGTTCCTGAGGCATGGCAATCACGCGAAATGCCAAAGCCGCACCGCGACATGTATGCCTATCTCGCGAGCGTTATGGAGCCTTGGGATGGCCCCGCTGCGCTTGCGATGACTGACGGACGCTGGGCGGTTGCGGGCATGGATCGTAACGCCCTGCGCCCCTTACGCTACACGCTGACCAATGATGATCTTTTAATCGTGGGTTCTGAAACCGGAATGGTTGTTGTTCCCGAAGCGACGATCATTGCGAAAGGGCGGCTTGGCCCCGGGCAAATGATTGCGGTCGATCTCGATACTGGCAAGCTTTACGACGATGAAGCGATTAAGGATCAACTCGCTGCCGAACTGCCTTACGGCGATATGATCGCAGGATTTTTGACGATTGATGATTTGCCAATCGTAAGCGGCGAGACAATCACGCGTTACGACCGCGCAGACCTGACAAGACGGCAGATTGCAGCGGGCCAAACGCTTGAAGATATGGAGCTTATCCTCGCGCCGATGGTTGAGGAGGCGAAGGAAGCAATTGGATCGATGGGCGATGATACGCCGCTCGCAGTGATATCGGACAAGCCGCGCTTGCTCAGCCACTTTTTCCGGCAGAATTTCAGCCAAGTGACTAACCCGCCAATCGATCCGTTGCGCGAACGCCAAGTGATGAGCTTAGCCACGCGGTTTGGGAACCTTGCCAATATCCTCGATAGCGAAGACGCCTCCCGTCAAGGCGTGCTCGTGCTTGACAGTCCCGTGTTGACAACGGCGGGCTGGCTCCGACTCAAAGCGCATTTTGGCAAAGCAGTTGCTGAAATTGATTGCACTTTCGATGTTCGCAGCGGCGCTGACGGCATGCGTGCCGCGATTGCACGGATAAGATTGGAAGCCGAACAGGCAGTGCGCGCGGGCAAAAGCGAACTTTTTCTCACTGACGAAAATATTGATGCAGCCCGCGTTGCTATCCAGATGGTGCTCGCCGCAGCAGCCGTTCACACTCATCTGGTGCGAAAGGGATTACGTTCATTTGCAAGCATCAATGTGCGCGCGGCAGAGTGCCTTGATACGCATTATTATGCTGTCTTGATCGGCGTTGGTGCGACTACGGTCAACGCCTACCTTGCCGAAGCCGCCGTGGTTGACCGCCATCAACGCGGCCTTTTTGGCACAATGTCGCTTGAAACTTGCCTTGATCGTTACCGCACAGCGGTTGGCGAAGGCTTGCTCAAGATCATGTCAAAGATGGGTATCGCGGTTATCTCATCCTATCGCGGCGGGTATAACTTTGAAGCCGTTGGGTTGAGCCGTGCGCTCGTGAACGATTTGTTCCCCGGCATGCCCGCCAAAATATCAGGTGAAGGCTATGCCTCACTTTACGTCAATGCGGCTGAACGTCACGAAGATGCGTTTGACAAGGCCGTTGTCCACTTACCCATTGGTGGCTTCTATCGCCAGCGAGCAGGCGGTGAACCACATGCTTATTCAGCCCAGCTTATGCACTTGCTGCAAACCGCCGTTGGAACCGATAGCTATTCAACTTATCTGCAATTTTCGCGCGGTATCAGGGATTTGCCAGCGGTTTATCTGCGTGATTTGCTCGAATTCAATTATGCCAAGGAACCTGCCAAGATCGATCAGGTTGAGGCGATCACCGAAATTCGCAAACGTTTTGTCACGCCGGGCATGTCGCTTGGTGCGCTCAGCCCCGAAGCGCATGAAACGCTAGCGATTGCAATGAATCGGATCGGCGCAAAGGCAGTGTCAGGCGAAGGCGGTGAGGATAGTAAACGCTATACCCCCTACCCCAACGGCGATAATGCCAATAGCTCGATCAAGCAGGTTGCCAGTGGCCGGTTTGGCGTCACGGCGGAATATCTGGGCGCCGCTGACGAACTTGAGATCAAGGTCGCGCAAGGTGCGAAGCCTGGTGAAGGCGGGCAATTGCCGGGCTTTAAGGTGACCGAAATGATCGCGAAATTGCGGCATTCAACGCCCGGTGTGATGCTAATCTCACCGCCGCCGCATCATGATATTTATTCAATCGAGGACCTTGCTCAGCTGATTTACGATTTGAAGCAGATCAATCCGCGCGCGCGCGTTTGCGTGAAACTGGTAAGCTCTGCTGGTATCGGCACCGTCGCTGCGGGTGTGGCAAAGGCGCATGCCGATGTGATCCTGATCGCTGGGCACGTTGGCGGCACCGGCGCATCGCCGCAGACGTCAATCAAATATGCGGGCACCCCCTGGGAAATGGGGCTGTCCGAGGTCAACCAAGTGCTTACGCTCAACGGCCTGCGTGGTCGCGTTCGATTGCGGACTGATGGTGGCCTCAAAACCGGGCGCGATATTGTGATTGCGGCGATATTAGGTGCCGAAGAATTTGGGATCGGCACGCTTAGCCTTGTCGCGATGGGGTGCATCATGGTGCGCCAATGCCATTCAAACACCTGCCCCGTTGGCATTTGTGTTCAGGATGAAAAACTGCGCGCGAAGTTTACCGGAACGCCTGAAAAGGTGATCAACCTGATGACCTTCATTGCCGAAGAAGTGCGCGAAATTCTCGCTAAACTCGGCGTGAAATCACTTGATGAGGTGATTGGCCGGACTGAGTTGCTCCGTCAGGTCAGTCGCGGGGCCGAACATCTTGATGATCTTGATCTCAATCCCATCCTTGCCAAAGTTGATGCGCCCGATTCTGAACGACGATCAAATAAGGATAAATGGCGCAACGAAGTGCCCGATAGCCTTGACGCACAGATGATTGCAGACGCGAAGCCCGTATTTGATCGGCGCGAAAAAATGCAATTGACTTACACTGTGCGCAACACGCACCGCGCGGTTGGCACGCGCTTTTCATCCAAAATCACCGAGTTATACGGCATGTCGACGCTCAACGATGGCCATGTGAAAGTGCGTTTACGCGGGTCTGCGGGGCAGTCGCTTGGTGCCTTCCTGTGCAAAGGCGTGACGCTCGAAGTGTTTGGCGATGCGAATGATTATGTTGGCAAGGGCCTTTCAGGCGGTATCATCACCGTTCGCCCAATGGTCAGCTCACCACTGGAAAGCCAGCATAACACAATTATTGGCAACACCGTTCTATACGGCGCAACAAGCGGAAAACTATTCGCGGCGGGCCAAGCTGGCGAGCGCTTTGGCGTCCGCAATTCGGGTGCTGAAGTTGTCGTTGAAGGATGCGGCGCGAACGGGCTTGAATATATGACGGGCGGCACTGCCATCATCCTCGGCGCGGTTGGCGACAATTTTGGTGCCGGCATGACGGGCGGCATGGCTTTTGTGCTTGACGTTGATGGCCGTTTTGAAAAACGCGCTAATCCTGACAGCATCGTCTGGCAACGGATCGCATCGCCTTATTGGGAAGCCAAAGCCAAGGCGCTCATCGCTGAACATGCTATTTCGACAGACAGTAAATGGTCAAATGGCATTCTTGATGAATGGGATCGGCGTAAAGGGCAATTCTGGCAGGTGTGCCCTAAAGAAATGCTGACGCGATTGAGCCATCCTTTGGGTGACGATATGGCGATTGCCGCTGAATAGTCTGAACGAGAGACAACAGACTATTCAGCTAAACAGCAACAACCATATCATATACGCTCACCATATCGGGGGATGTTCCGCGATTCGTTGAAAGGCCCGCACATGCGTTCAGTCCTGTTTGCTATTCTCGCTCTTTCGGTTTCAACTCCTGCGCTTGCGGCCTCTGAGGCTCAGAAAGATATGCAGGATATGGCAGATAAGCTTAATAATCCCGCCACGCAGACTGCAATGTCAGGCGCGCTGGGTGCGATGCTGGCGGCGCTACTCGATCTGCGCGTTGATGGGATTGCCAAGGCAATTGAGCCAATGAACGGCGGGAAGAAGATCAAGCTTCGTGGCAATACAGTGCGCGAAATCGCGACGCGCGATGACCCCAATTTTGAGCGCAAAATGCAGGGAAATGCCAAAGCGATGGTCGGATCGATGGGGGCGCTTGCCTCTGCTTTGGCAACAATCGTGCCTCAGCTAGAGCAAGCCGCGCGCAAAATGGAAGGTGCATTGCCCGACACGCAATAGCAGGGGTGACGAACCGGCGCGCAGCCGCTATGTCATAATTCAAATGTGGCAACTGTTTCAATTCCCGCTCTGTCCGTTCTCGCGCAAGGTTCGTCTCCTCATGGGGGAAAAGGGCGTTGGCTATGAACTTGTGCGTGAAAACCCGTGGGAACGGCGCGATGAATTTCTCGATCTGAATCCGGCAGGCCAAACCCCGGTCGTCATGGACCGTGCGCGCAATATCACTTTGATGAGCTCAACTGCGGTCTGCGAATATTTTGAAGAGACCGTTGACAAGGCCCCGATGATCTCGGGAACCGCAGTCAATCGCGCTGAAATTCGTCGCCTTACCGCGTGGTTTGACGAGCATTTTTACGGTAATGTTGTGGCACCGCTGATGCATGAACGGATGATCAAGCGGATATTGCACCGCACCGCGCCCGATGCTGGGATGCTCCGCGAGGCGATGAAAAACGCCAACCAGTTGCTCGATTATACTGACTATTTGCTTGACCATCATAATTGGTTAGCCGGCGCGACACTTAGCATGGCTGACCTCGCGGCGGCGGCGCATATTTCGGTCGCTGATTATCTTGGCGGCATTGATTGGCGTGGGCATGAACAGACCAAAAGTTGGTATTCAGGCCTTAAGTCACGCCCAAGCTTTCGCCCATTGCTGAGCGAACGAATGGAAAATGTCGCGCCGCCAGTCTATTATGACAAGGTTGATTTTTGAGGGCTGCTGTCGAGTGGTTGATCTGTTTCGTCTTTGCGAGCGAAGCGCGGCAATCCATACGATTGTGCCGCGAGTGGATTGCCGCGTCGCTGGGGCGAAAGCCCCAGCCTGTCCTGAGCGGCTGGCTTTCCAGCCAGTCGAAGGGCTCCTCGCAAAGACGAGACAGCCAAAAGCACTCGCGTTCTAAGCCCTGACGAGCGCCATCAGATAATTGAGCGATAAATCCTCTGACAGTACAAATCCTTTGGCGGGGCTGAATGACAAGCCAGATAGCGTGATAATTTCCAAACCAGCGGCTTGCACCATGATCTTCAATTCGTCAGGCGTGATGAACTTATCCCAATCATGCGTGCCTTTGGGGATGCCGCCGATTGTCTCACCAATCGAAATGAGGCCAAGCCGCGATACTGCTGTGCGGTTCGGGGTTGATAGGATCATCAATCCATTGGGAGCCACCCTATCGACAAGTGCCGTGATAAAAGCTTCAGGATCGGCAACATGCTCGATCACTTCCATTGACGTCACAAGATCAAACGTCCCCGCCAATTGGCTGATTTCCAACGCCTGATAGTCAATCTCAAGCCCCTGCCCCGCCGCATGTGCCTTTGCGATCGCAATGTTTTCCGGTGCGGCATCAACCCCCGTCACACTCGCCCCCAATCGCGCGAGTGGTTCGCACATCAACCCAGCGCCGCACCCGACATCAAGCGCTGACTTATCAATCAGCGGCCGCATCGATCGGCTATCCGAACCAAAATGATCGTTAATCACCTGTCTCACAAAGGCTAACCGCACTGGATTAAGCTTATGCAACATCGCCGAAGACCCCTTGGGATCCCACCAGTCCGCCGCCATCGCGCCGAAATGCTGTGCCTCGCTCGGGGAGATTGTTGGGGTGATGCTTGCCTTATTCATACCGCATCCCTAACAGGACAACGCCTTTAGGCCAAAGGCATTTCATCAAAACATGGGAAATTTGATGGCCCGGATCGTAATGAAATTTGGCGGCACGTCGATGGCCGGGATCGAGCGGATCAGAAGCGTAGCTGCACGTGTCAAACGCGAAGTTGAAAATGGCAATCAAGTCGCCGTGGTTGTCTCTGCAATGGCGGGGGAAACCGACAGGTTGGTGGGGTTTTGCCGCGAGGCATCGCCGCTCCATGACGCGCGTGAATATGACGTTGTGGTGGCAGCAGGTGAACAAATCACATCGGGTTTGCTCGCGATTGCGCTCCAAGCGATTGGTGTGCCTGCGCGCAGCTGGCTAGGATGGCAGTTGCCGATCCATACCTCATCAGCGCACGCCTCTGCACGGATTGATACGATTGAAACCAATAGCCTGAACGCGGCGCTGGAACGAGGCGAAGTCGCGGTGATCCCCGGCTTCCAAGGCGTCGCCGAAGACAACCGCATCTCAACACTCGGCCGTGGCGGTTCCGATACGTCGGCGGTTGCCGTTGCCGCCGCGATGAAGGCTGACCGGTGCGATATTTACACTGATGTTGACGGCGTTTACACGACTGACCCCCGCATCGTGCCGCGTGCCCGCAAGCTGAAGCGCGTTACTTATGAGGAAATGCTCGAACTTGCGAGCGTTGGCGCAAAAGTGTTGCAGACACGCTCGGTTGGCCTAGCGATGAAGGAAAATGTGCGCATTCAGGTCTTATCATCATTCGATGATCGAGGTGCGTCAGACCTCCCCGGAACGATGATCGTCGGTGAAGACGAGATTGAGGATGAAGATATGGAACAACAGCTAATCACCGGCATCGCGCATGATAAGAATGAAGCCAAAATCACGCTGACCAAGGTGCCTGATCGGCCAGGCGCGGTGGCTTCAATCTTCGCGCCACTCGCTGAGGCCAGTATCAACGTGGATATGATTATCCAGAATATTGCGCACAGTACGGGATCAACTGACGTTACTTTTACCGTGCCCGGATCAGAACTCGCCCGTTCGCTTGACGTGCTACAAAAGGGACAGGCTGCAATTGGTTTTGAGGCGGTGGTGCACGATACCAAGGTCGCCAAAGTATCAGTCGTCGGTGTTGGCATGCGCAGCCACGCTGGTGTCGCTTCGACAATGTTCTCAGCTTTGGCGCAGCGCGGGATCAATATCCAAGCGATTACGACATCCGAAATCAAGGTTTCAGTGCTGATCGATGAAGATGAAACTGAGCTCGCAGTGCGTGTGCTGCATACCGCCTACGGGCTCGATTCAGTTGAGGACGCTGCATGACCAAACTTCAACAGCTGATGGCGCGCGGCAATGCCTTTCTTGGTAGCGATATTGCCATCATGGCGGGGGCAATGTCATGGGTGAGCGAGCGTAATCTCGTCTCGGCTATGTCGAATGCGGGCGGCTTTGGCGTTATTGCATGTGGCGCGATGACGCCCGAGCTTCTCGATACCGAAATCGCGGCGACCAAAGTGATGGCAACGCGCCCGTTCGGCGTGAACCTCATAACAATGCACCCGCAACTGACCGAATTGATCGCGGTATGTGCAAAACATAGCGTCACCCATGTTGTGCTTGCGGGTGGATTGCCGCCAACTGGTTCGCTTGATGCGATCAAGGCAAGCGGCGCAAAAGTGATCTGTTTTGCCCCAGCGCTCAGCCTTGCCAAAAAACTGATCCGTTCAGGCGTTGATGCGCTGGTGATTGAGGGGATGGAAGCTGGCGGCCATATCGGCCCCGTTTCAACATCAGTGCTCGTGCAAGAAATCCTTCCCGAAGTTGCCGCCCAAGTGCCTGTCTTTGTCGCGGGCGGAATTGCGCGCGGTGAAACGATTGCGAGCTACCTCGAAATGGGCTCAGCGGGCGTGCAAATCGGAACACGGCTTGTTTGCGCGACTGAGAGCATCGCGCACCCTGCGTTTAAGAAGGCGTTTATCCGGGCGTCAGCGCGTGATGCAATCGCCAGTGTTCAGATTGACCCGCGATTGCCTGTTATCCCCGTGCGTGCGCTTAAAAACGCCGGAACTGAAGAATTTACGCGCAAGCAAGTCGAAGTCGCGCGGATGCTTGATGCGGGTGAGGTTGATATGGGCCAAGCACAGCTTGAGATCGAACATTATTGGGCGGGAGCGCTGCGCCGCGCGGTGATCCTTGGTGATGTCGAAAATGGGTCGCTAATGGCGGGTCAATCGGTGGGAATGGTCAAAGCTGAAGAACCGATTGCTGACATTCTTGCCCAATTGATGTCAGAAGCCAACGCAGCATTGGAAAGCCGCGCAACAATCTGATACCGATTGCTTATGCCCACAGCCACAGCCTCTGCCCGCGAAATTCTCACTCGCCTTCACGAAGTCATGGCGGCAAAGTCAAACGCGCAAACCAAGCTCAACAACGTCGTTCAGATCATTGGTGAATCGATGGCGAGCGAGGTTTGCTCAATCTATTTGCTGCGAGAAGGCGTGCTTGAGCTTTATGCCACGCGCGGGCTTAATCAGGCAGCGGTGCACGTTACGAAACTAGCGCTCGGTGAAGGCCTTGTCGGCACCATCGCTGAGGATATGGCAACACTCAACCTTGATGAAGCGACAAGCCACCCCGATTTCGCGTATAAGCCTGAAACGGGCGAGGAACTATTCCACAGCTTCGCAGGCGTTCCCATCGTTCGGCGCGAAGACTCGATTGGTGTGCTGTGCGTTCAACATCTTGATTCGCGATGCTATGAAGAGGTTGAGATCGAAGCGTTACAAACCGTGGCGATGGTTATTTCCGAATTGATTGCCAATGCGGGCCTAGTTGATGATAAGCGCAAAGACGGCACAAATGCCCGTAATACAGCCCCTGTTCGCCTTGCAGGGCTGAAGTTAGTTGAGGGTATGGCGCGGGGCTTTGCGGTTTATCATAAGCCACGCATCACAATTGAACATACTGTTGCCGAGGACACCGAGGCTGAGCGTCACCGCGTCTATTCAGCCTTTGACAAGATGCGCGAGCAAATCGACAAAATGGCGAACCAAGCCGAATTTGGCGGCGACGGTGAACACCGCGAAGTGCTCGAAATGTATAAAATGTTTGCTTATGACGAAGGCTGGTCGCGCCGGATCAACGAAGCCATCGATAGTGGCTTAACCGCTGAAGCCGCGATTGAGCGCGTTCAACAGCGCACAAGAATGCGGATGCGGCAAATTGATGATCCCTTGCTCGCTGACCGGATGCATGATCTTGAGGATATGTCGAACCGGCTGCTCCGCACTGTTTCTGGGCAATTGGGTTCGGCGGCGAAAGCAGGACTGCGGCAGGACACGATCTTGATTGCCAAAAACCTTGGGCCAGCTGAATTGCTTGAATATGATCGGCGGCGCTTAAAGGGTGTTGTGCTTGAGGAAGGCTCTCTCACCGCGCACGTTACGATTGTCGCGCGCGCTATGGGCGTGCCTGTCATCGGTCGCGTCAAAGACGTTTGGCGCAACATTGCGGACGGTGATCCGCTTCTGCTTGATGCGAGCCAGAGCAACGTTTTCGTGCGCCCCAATGCGCCAATGGACGAAGCGTTTGAGAGCAAGCTGATTATCAGCCAGAAAAAGCGCGCGAGTTTTGCTGCGCTTAAGAATGAACCGCCACTGTCAAAGGATGGCACGCGCATTACTTTGATGGTCAACGCTGGCCTGCGCGATGATGTTGCGGCACTTGATGTGACGGGGGCTGACGGGATTGGGCTGTTTCGCACTGAATTCCAATTCCTTGTCTCAGCCACAATGCCGCAGCGTGAGCGGCAGCAACGGCTTTACCGCGATGTGTTGGAAGCTGCGGGAGACCGGCCCGTTGTCTTTCGCACCGTTGATATAGGCGGCGATAAGGCGCTGCCCTATTTGCATCAGTCTGAAACTGTTGAGGAAAACCCCGCAATGGGCTGGCGAGCGCTGCGCGTCGCTCTCGACCGCGATACGCTCATGAAGGCACAAGCCCGCGCGCTGCTAGAGGCGGCGGCAGGGCGCACGCTTAACGTCATGTTCCCTATGGTGTGTGAGCCGTGGGAGTTTGAACAAGCGCGCGCTATCTTTGTCGCGCAACATGCGTGGCTCACCGCTCGCGGCAAACGGACGCCACTGGGGATTAGATACGGCGCGATGCTTGAAGTGCCAGCGCTGGCTGAAACGCTCGATATTTTATTGCCTCAGCTCGATTTTATTTCGATCGGCACGAATGATCTCACTCAATTCTTGTTTGCTGCTGACCGATCGCACCCCAAGCTAGCTGAGCGCTATGATTGGCTATCGCCCGCCATCTTGCGCTTTTTACGGCGTGTGGTTGAGCCGTGCCGCGCAGCGAATGTGCCCGTCACTGTCTGTGGTGAAATGGGCGGGCGCACGCTTGAGGCGATGGCGTTGATCGGGCTTGGCATCGAACGGCTATCGATTACGCCAGCAGCAATAGGCCCAGTAAAAGCGATGATCCGCTCGCTAGATGTGCCCCCTTTGCGCGTTCATATGGCGCAACTATTGCAAAGCCCGCCGCGAAACATGCGCGAGGCGCTGCTCGAATGGGCATTGTCAAACGACGTCGATGTGTAACCGATTGCGCATTGGCTCAAATCGACGTTGACAATTTGACAAGGGCTTGAAACAAAGGCGCGCGCGGGGGCAACGAACTCCGTGAGGAGTGACAGCGAAGTGGTCGAGACTGAAGAATCTGAAACAGCATTGTTTCCAGAGCGCGCTGGCGATATGTTGCGTGCTGCGCGGATAGCTGCTGGGCTTGAACTTGCCGATATCGCGACAAAGACCCGCGTTCCGCTCAGGCATCTCGAAGCGATAGAAGCCGGTGATTATAGCGGGCTTCCCTCTGCGACTTACTGCGTTGGCTTTGTAAAGGCTTACGCGCGCACAGTGGGTAAGGATGAGCACGTAATGGCTGAGCTAGTTCGCGCTGAATTAAACCATGTTACGGCTGCAAAAGACGCCTTTGTCGAATATGAGATTTCCGATCCGAAACTGATGCCGAGCAAAATGTTGGCGTGGACAGCGGCTGCGATTGCGGTGCTTGTTATTGTTGGTTTCGTTTTTTGGCGGAACATGAATATCGCTGATCCGCGTGATGCCGCTCCGGTAACAATTGATGCATCTGAGGCAAGTCCAGTGGTTACCCAGAACGCCCCCGTTGCGGCGCCAACTGCCAAACCCACGGGGCAGGTAACGCTCACGGCGACGATGCCGGTATGGCTCAAAATATATGAAGCGGGCGGCAAACGAATTTTCGAAAAGGAAATGGCGCTAGGCGAAAGCTACACTGTTCCCGCTGACGCGATAAAACCACAGATTATCACAGGGCGCCCTGAGGCACTTCGCGTTTCGGTTGGTGGGCAGGATGTAGCGCCGCTTGGACCGCCTGAACGGACGGTAAAAGATATTGAGGTAACTGCGCAAGCACTGAATGCACGTCCGCCTGCCCTGCCTGTCGCCGCACCTCAGCCTTGAAATAAGATCAAATCCGGCTAGACATAAGCACGCCGAGGGTATTGCGGTTTTGTTAAAGGATATTTCCATGCGCGCTTTGATGTTGGCTCTCGCACTTTCGAGCACCGCATTCACCTCAATCGCAGTCGCCCAAACGTCAGCTGCGATAGATTTGCGCGTGGGTAAGCTCGAAAAAGAAATGAAAGCTGTCCAGCGCACGGTTTTTCCGAGCGGTGTTGCGGTTGAGCCTGAGATTGGTGCAAGCGCGGCCGGTGCCAGCGGAACGCCGTCCTCTGCGCCGCTGAGCGATTTGACCGCGCGGGTTGATGCGCTTGAAGCTCAGCTCAAAACGCTGACGGGACAAAGCGAGCAAGACGGCTTTCGTATCCGTAAGCTTGAAGACGCGGTTAAGGCGTTGCGCGGCGAAACTGACGCGCGGTTAAAGGCACTTGAGCCTGCGCCGATTGCCGCCGTTGAGCCGAGCGAAGCAATGCCCAAGCCTGCGGCAATTGTTGCAAAGCCGGCCGTTACGCCTGCGAAAACGGGTGTCGTTACCAAGCCAGCACCCGCAAAGCCAGCCGCGCCAGCAAAGGTCGATCCCGAGCGCAAAGCCTTGGTAGCTGCGGTTGAAGTGCCCGCAACGGGAGACGCGGCTGAGGATGCTTATACTTATGGATTTAGGCTGTGGAGTTCAAAATTTTATCCTGAAGCGCAAGTCAAACTCAAAGAATTCATGGCCAAATTTGCGACGCATAAGCGTGCGAGTTTTGCCCAGAATTTGCTTGGTCGCGCTTATCTTGATGAGGGCAAGCCCGCGCTAGCGTCAGTTGCCTTTTATGATAATTATCAGAAAAACCCGCGCGGCGATCGTGCTTCTGAAAGCCTCTATTGGTTAGGCATTTCGCTCACAAAACTCAAGAAACTGGGCGATGCGTGCAAGGTTTATTCAGAGTTTTCTGAGGTTTACGGCGCGAGTGCCAACAGCGATTTGAAGGCACGCGTTGCCAAAGGCCGCGCCAATGCCAATTGCACTAGCTGATGAGACGCTAGCGCGGTTTCGTTCGTCGGTTGAGGCGCTTGCCGGACACGGAAGCCGGATTGGGTTAGCTGTTTCTGGTGGCGGGGATAGTCTAGCATTGCTTGTTTTAGCGCACGCCGTGATGCCAGAGAGGATTGAAGTCGCGACGGTTGATCACCGGCTACGACCAGAGGCTTCTGACGAAGCGGCGCTGGTTGCATCGATTTGCGCTTCGCTGGGCCTAATACACAGCGTCTTGACGCCGAGCGCGCCGATTACTGGGTCACTACAGGCCAATGCCCGTAAGGCGCGCTACGCGGCGCTTGAAGCATGGGCGAATGAACGTGAATTGGTGTGGGTTGCCACCGCGCACCATGTTGATGATCAAGCCGAAACGTTGATGATGCGATTGATGCGTGGTTCTGGCCTCGCTGGGCTTTCAGCCATCCGTGCCTCTAATGGCACCGTGATTAGGCCACTCCTCAATTGGCGTCGTTCAGAACTGCATGCAATTGTAATCGCATCTGGGTTTGAGCCAGTTGATGATCGTTCCAATCATGATCCGCACTTTGATCGAGTGAGCATGCGGCGCGCACTCGTCGAAAATAGCTGGATTGATCCGATCGCGCTCGCCAAAAGTGCGGCGTATCTCTCAGAGGCTAATGATGCGCTTAACTGGGCAACGCAGCGCGAAGCTGAACGTCGTTTGTCAATTGACAGTGCCGGGATTGCGATTGATCCGCAACAACTGCCTGCCGAAATAACAAGGCGTCTTATCCTCATTGCATTATTTCAGCTCAATCTCGATATCAGCCCGCGCGGTGCGCAGATTTCGAAGCTGATTGAGGTGCTTGAACGAGGCGGAAAAACTGAGTTATCGGGAGTAAAGTGCAGCGGAGGAACCATTTGGCATTTCGCTCTAGCCCCGCCCCGCCTGACAAAGTGATCAACCCGTCCTTTCGTTCCATTGTCATTTAACAATTTGCGCTTATCTTAAGATTATACGTGATAATGAAGGTTTATCGATGAACGATGATAACAGCCCACAAGGCAACCCTTGGATGAAAAGCCTGCTGATCTGGGTGGCGGTATTATTGGCGATTGGCACCGTCGTTTCACTTCTCGGGCCGGGTTCGCCATCAGCAAAGTCTGACGTTCTCGCATATTCCGATTTTATCTCAAAAATTGCCGAAGGGACTGTCAAAGAGGTTGTTCAATCGGGTGACGTCATTGCCGGAAAGCTTGAAAACGGCGAGACGTTCCGCGTTTATGCGGCAAACGATCCCAAGCTCGTTGAACGATTGACCGATGCAAATGTGAAATTCAGCGCGAAGCCTGAAGAAGGCCCCAGCTTTTTGATGCTGCTGCTTTACCAAGCGCTGCCCTTCATGCTGATCCTCGGCGTTGGCTTTTTCATCATGCGCCAAATGCAGAAAGGCGCAGGCTCAGGCGCGATGGGCTTTGGCAAATCACGCGCAAAGCTGCTCACCGAAAAGCAGGGTCGCGTGACTTTCGATGATGTAGCTGGCATTGATGAAGCGCGCGAGGAGCTTGAAGAAATCGTCGATTTCTTGCGCGATCCGACTAAATTCTCAAAGCTTGGTGGAAAAATTCCAAAGGGCGCATTGCTCGTTGGATCGCCTGGAACAGGCAAGACATTACTTGCGCGCGCCATCGCAGGCGAAGCAAAAGTGCCCTTCTTCGCCATTTCTGGCTCAGATTTTGTCGAAATGTTCGTTGGCGTTGGCGCAAGTCGCGTGCGTGATATGTTTGAACAAGCCAAAAAATCTTCGCCTTGCATTGTCTTCATCGATGAAATCGATGCGGTGGGCCGTCACCGCGGGTCTGGCATTGGCAACGGTAATGATGAGCGTGAGCAGACGCTCAACCAATTGCTTGTTGAAATGGACGGATTTGAACCCAACGAGGCTGTGATCATCATTGCCGCAACCAATCGGCCCGACGTGCTTGATCCAGCATTGCTCCGCCCGGGTCGTTTCGATCGGCAGATCAACGTGCCGCTTCCTGATATCGAAGGCCGCAAAAAAATATTGAGCGTTCACATGAAGAATGTGCCGATTGCGCCCGATGTGAATACCGCAACCTTAGCACGCGGCACACCAGGCTTCTCAGGCGCTGAGCTGGCAAATCTCGTGAATGAAGCCGCTTTACTTGCCGCACGACTTGGCAAACGCTTGGTTGCTATGAATGAATTTGAGGAAGCCAAAGACAAGGTTTATATGGGGGCTGCCCGCCGCTCTATGGTGATGACGCAGGAAGAAAAAGCCGCGACCGCTTGCCATGAAGCAGGCCACGCGCTGGTTTCAATCCATGTCGAAGGCAATGATCCGCTTCATAAAGTAACAATCATTCCGCGCGGTCGTGCGCTTGGCGTTACATGGAATTTACCTGAACGCGACACACTGTCGGTCAGTATGAAACAAATGAAGGCAAAACTGGCTCTCGCTTTTGGCGGGCGCATCGCGGAGCAGCTGTTCTACGGCGAAGAAGCGCTCAATACCGGCGCTTCGAGTGATATCGATCAAGCGACGAACATGGCGCGCGCGATGGTCACACAATATGGGATGAGCAAGAAGCTTGGCTGGCTTCGCTATCAGAACACGCAGAGCGATTATATTGCGCAGGAAACCGCGCGGGTGATCGATGATGAAGTCCGCGCGCTGATCGAAGAAGCTGAGATCGTTGCCCGTAAGGTGCTCACTGACAATATCGAACAGCTGCGCACTGTAACTGATGCCTTGCTAGAGTATGAGACGCTGTCAGGTGACGAGGTCAATGCGCTTTTGATAGGCAATGCGCCTGACCGTAGCGATAATGATCGCAATAAGCCTAAATCTTTGGGAACCGGCGGGTCATCAATACCCAAAACGCGCAAGCCAAAACTAGGCGGCGTGTCTCCTCAAGGCGCATGACGGCGCAGCGGTGAGCGTTTACTGCGACGAATCTGGGGGCGTTGGGCGCAGCGTGATGACGCTGGCCGCCGTGCAGATCGCCCCAGACGTCGCCGATCAACTATTGGCGGACTTTCGTTTGGCCACTGGCCTTTCGGGTGAGCTCAAAGGCAGCCGAATAGACTTGGTGGAGCGCGCACTGTTCTTCACTCTGTTTGCTAGAGCGTGATGCGTTAAATCTGAATCAGTTCCCCTGCGAAGGCAGGGGCCCAGCCCAGAACTGAAAATCGTCCGCGAAGCGGGCTCTGTTTGTTTGGTTCTGGACCCCTGCCTTGGGTCCCATCAAAGTATTACTTTGACGGGTGCCCTTCGCAGGGGAACAGTGCGTTTCACATTTATCGCACGCTGCTTTAAGCCGGGAGGTAAAGCCATCGTTGGTGTTGCTATTTCCGCGCTCAAACCCGCTGCTGGCGAAGATTGCGGCAACCTTGATCAACTCGTCTATGCCGCCTTGCTCAACGATTGTATCGGGGCCGCTATCCTCGAAGAAGGCGGCTGCGCTGCGGTGATCATCGATGATGGCCGTTATCATGCGCTCGCGCTTGATCATATTCGAAGCGACATTGCCTTCATGATTGGCTCGTGTGGGGAAGCGAAACTCGAACTAGAGCAACTCGCAATAAATCTGCACCACCCGTCTTTGCGAGCGAAGCGCGGCAATCCATACTATGGTGCCGCGAATGGATTGCCGCGCTTCGCTCGCAAAGACGAAGTGGATCAACTTAATGTCATCTTGCTTAGTTGTTGATGTTTGCGCTCGCAAAAGCCAGTTTTGCGTTGTCCGATTGATTTTGCTAACGGCACTTGATGAATGATGCAGCTGATAGTCCTGAACAGATTATAAACGACCTCGGCAAACGCGCGCGCGCTGTTTCTGGCGCACTAGCTCGGTTGCCCGCCGCGCACAAAGCTGCTGCACTAATAGCGGCTGCGGATTCCATTCGCGCACACCGCGCTGATATCATCTCAGCCAATGCCAAGGATCTAGCTGCAGGTGAAGTTCACGGATTGAGCAAAGCAATGCTCGACCGGTTAGCACTTGACGAAACGCGCGTTGAAGCGATGGCACAAGGCGTTGCCGCCGTTGCTGAATTGCGCGATCCGGTGGGCATGGTGATTGATGAAAGCACTCGTCCCAATGGCCTGAAACTCTCACGCGTTCGTGTACCCTTGGGTGTTGTCGGCATTATTTATGAAAGCCGGCCTAATGTGACGGCTGATGCAGCCGCCTTATGCCTTAAGTCTGGCAATGCCGTGATCCTGCGCGGTGGTTCTGAAGCAACGCTTTCAAACCACGCGATTCACAAGGCAATGGTCGCGGGGATTGTCAAAGCGGGTTTGCCAGAGGATGCTGTCCAATTGGTGCCAACGCGCGATCGTGCGGCTGTCGGCGCGATGCTGACAGCGCAAGGTTTGATTGATATTATCATTCCGCGCGGTGGGAAAGCGCTAGTCGCACGTGTCCAAGCAGATGCGCGCGTTCCCGTCCTCGCGCATCTTGATGGCATTTGTCATACTTATATTGACCGCGCTGCCGATCCTGAAAAGGCGCTGTCGATTGCAGTCAATGCCAAAATGCGGCGCACGGGCATTTGTGGCGCGACTGAAACGATACTGATCGACTGCGCCTTTGCTGATCCAGCGCCGATCATTGCTGGTTTGATTTCGGCGGGTTGCGAAGTGCGTGGATCGCCCGAAATCATCGCGCTCAACGACGCTGTGATTGCGGCCACACCTGCTGATTGGGATACTGAATATCTTGATACAATTTGTTCGGTAGCGTTGGTTGACGGCGTTGAAGGCGCAATTGCCCACATATCCGCGCACGGCTCTGATCATACTGACGCGATCATCACCGAAAATTTCCTGACCGCAGAAACATTCCTAACGTCGATCGACTCAGCCATCGTCATGCACAATGCCTCAACACAATTTGCCGATGGCGGAGAATTTGGGCTTGGCGCTGAAATCGGGATTGCAACGGGCAGGCTTCATGCACGCGGGCCAGTGGCGCTTGAAGGGCTCACGACTTACAAATGGCTGGTGCGTGGGAACGGCCAAATCCGCGCTTGATCGACATGTATACAAATGATACATTTCAGAGATGAGCAAAACCACTGTCGTCACCGCACGCATAAATAGCGAAATTGTTGCCGATCTTGACCGTTTGGCAACACATTATGATCGATCACGGGCATGGTTAATTGCTAATGCCATCGATCAATATGTGAAACATGAAAACGAATTTGTTGCCTTCGTTAAGAAGGGTGACGAAGATGTCGATAATGGCGATGTTTTCAGTCAAGAACAAATGGAAGACTGGTCGCGTAGTTTGCAAAGAGTTGACAAAGCCGCGTGAAGCATTTGGTCTGGTCTCTAAGTGCAAAGCAAGATATCGAGGCAATTCGTGATTATCTAGGCGTAGACGCCGCCTACGAATTCCCGCAAATTGCAGAGCGTATTGTGCAGGCAGCACAAATCTTGAGTTCTTCGCCTTATGTGGGGCCCGTCATTGGACTAAACGGGGAACGTAAGTGGAAAGTGCGAGGGCTTCCCTACCTAATTATCTACCGCCCTCGCAAAAGCGGCACGCGCATTCTTCGTATCCGCCATGGCAATGAAAATTGGCGCGAGGTTTTGCTCTAATATGATCACCACAGCCCTCCTTGGCGGCTCGTTCAACCCAGCACATGGCGGCCACCGGTTCATCAGCTTAAACCTCGCACGCGCGCTGGAATTGGATGAAATATGGTGGCTCGTTTCGCCGGGCAACCCGCTAAAGGCAGGTGCAAAAGACATGGCCCCCCTGCCCGTCCGGGTTCGATCAGCGCAGGCCGCTGCGCGCAGGAGCCGCATAAGGCCAACTGCCATTGAGCAACAGTTCGGCACGCGCTACACAATTGACACGCTCACGCGAATCGTTCGACTTTATCCCAATCGACGCTTCATCTGGCTGATGGGCGGCGATAATCTCGCTGTATTCCACCTTTGGCGCGATTGGCGGAAAATCGCGGCGTTGATGCCAATTGCAGTTATTGACCGACCAAGCTATGGTGCGAATGCCCGAGCGAGCCGCGCGATGGGTTGGTTTCGGCGTTTCGTCCGCGCAGAAGCATCATCCAGATTGTGGACGCAGTGGAGACCGCCGGCGCTCGTGCACTTGCGCTTTCGCCCCGATAAGACCTCCGCCACCGCGCTCCGACGGGCTGATCCCGATTGGCAGCACTCCTTTTCTCCAAAGCGTTTGCGTGATCCCGTTACGCGCCGCATCATATATTGAGGCCAATCTTTTGCCCGCCACTGATAATGTAGACGCCCTACACGCGATGATCCTGCAATCGCTTGACGATGATCAAGCGCTTGAAACGGTCACGATCCCGCTTGCCGGAAAATCCACTATTGCTGATCATATGATCATCGCAAGTGGCCGATCAACGCGTCAGGTTGCTTCGATGGCGCATAAGATCGCGCAAAAAATCAAAAGCGAGTTTCATCGAAGCCCGCGTATTGAAGGGCTTCAAACCGCCGATTGGGTGTTGATTGATGCGGGCGATGTGATCGTCCACCTATTCCGCCCTGAAGTCCGCAGCTTCTATAACCTTGAGCGGATGTGGTCATTTGGTGATGCTCCGATTGCCTCGGAAGCCGCTTGAAACTTCACATCGTTGCGCGGGGGCGGATGGGCAAATGCCCTGAGGCTGATTTGATTGCGCGATATGAAAAACGGCTAAGCTGGCCATTTCACATCACTGAAATGCCTGATGCGGGCGGGAAACCTCCGATTACGCCCTCTGCAACTGTAATTGTCGCGCTCGACGAAACGGGTGAGCTACTTAGCTCAACTGGCCTTGCTAAGCGCCTAGAAACTTGGCGAGATGCCGGGATGCGTGAATGCCGGTTCCTGATCGGCGCTGCTGACGGCCTCAGCGACGAAGACCGCGCATCTGCATCGCTCATATTGTCGCTCGGCAAGGCGACATGGCCGCATATGCTGGCGCGCGCGATGCTCGTTGAACAGCTTTACCGCGCAACATCAATCATTGCAGGCCACCCTTATCACCGCGAGGGTTAATCGGATTGCTGCACTAACAATTTATCGATCTTGCGACCGTCCATATCGATCACCTCAAAGCGGTAACCCCGCGTCGTAAAACTCTCGCCGATTGCAGGGAGACGTTTGAGCGTATCGAGCACGAAGCCAGCGGCGGTCGCATAATCGCGGTCTTCGGGCAATGCGAAGCCAAGGCGCTCAGCAAGCACATCAGCCGCTGTCCAGCCTGAGACAAGCAAACTGCCATCACCCCGTTCAACAATTGCTGGTTCGTCATCATCATCTTGATCAGAGGCAAAATCACCCGCGATTGCGGCGAGTAAATCAACGGGCGTCACAATCCCTTCAAAATGGCCGTATTCATCGTGGACAAGCGCGATGGGTACATCGGCATGACGAAGCGTTTCAAGCGCATCCATCGCGTCAACTTGATCCGGCACAATCGGCGCAGTGCGCATCAGGACAGCCATATCAAGCGAGCGCCCTTCAAGCAGCGCCGAAACAATATCACGCGCCTGGACAACACCAACGATATCTTCAACTGACCCCTTCCCCACTAGCAAGCGACTGTGTGACAAAGCAGCAAGCTTGGCGCGAACAACATCGTCAGGCGCGTTCACGTCAATCCAGTCGATCTCAGTCCGCGGTGTCATCACCTCCCGCACAGGCCGGTCTGCCAATCGAACGACACCTGAAATGATCGCGCGTTCGCTCTCCTCGATAATACCCGATTTGCTCGCTTCGGCAAAAATCAAGTGAAGTTCTTCGGCGGTCACATGGCTTTGCGTTTCACGGTCGATCCGCAACAACGCAAAAATGCCAGCACTTGTCCGGTCAAGCAACCACACGAGCGGTGCGGTTATGCGGGCGAGTGTTTGCATTGGCAGTGCCATCGCAGCGGCAATTGGTTCGGGCGCGCGCAGCGCAAACTGTTTGGGAACAAGCTCGCCAATCACGAGCGAAAAATAAGTTGTTATGCCAATAACGATTGTGAACCCAAGCGTTTGTGAGAGCGAAGCACTTACCCCCAGCACCGCAATCCGCGCTGCCACTGGCCCCCCAAGGCTTGCGCCTGAGTAAGCGCCCGCGATAATCCCGATAAGTGTGATCCCAATTTGCACCGTCGATAGGAACCGACCCGGATCACTTGCGAGCGCGAGCGCCCTTCCCGCCCCCTTGTTCCCGCGCCGCTCCATCGCCTCAAGGCGAGGTTTCCGCGAAGACACAATCGCGAGTTCGGACATGGCGAAAACGCCGTTGAGCGCAATCAAGCCAATGATGATCGCGGTATCGAACCAAGGGAAAGGGGGAAGCAGGGTGGACATGTTGTCGCGTATGAACATGCCGCGTTTTGTTGCCCACGACAAGAGGGTATCACGCTGAAGGCAATGTCAGCACAAACCGTGCCCCGCGACCAGGCGCACTATCAACGCTGATATCGCCCCCCATCGCGCGCGCGAGCCGCCTTGAAATGTAAAGACCCAGACCGGAACCACCGGGTTCACTAGGATCAACGCGTTCAAATTTATCGAAAATACGCAGCTGATCTTCTGCCGAAATGCCTTTGCCTTGATCGGCAACAATGACTGCGGCCAAATCGCCTTCCTGTTCGGTGCGCAGCCAAATATGCGAACCCTCAGGCGAATAGCGCACCGCATTACTGAGCAAATTGACCATGATTTGCAGAACGCGCCGAAAATCGCCTTGCGCGGTCACGCTTTCATCGGCTTGCGGTGGATCGATCCGCACTTGATTGTCCGCCGCGCGAATGCGGAGCAGCCCGGCCGCACGCCGCGCCAGATCGGCTAAGTCGACGCGTTCCGTCTCAATCTTGAACCCCGGCAACTCAACGGCTTGAAGGTCAACGAGATCGTCAACCAACCCCAACAAATGACGACCCGCAGACGAAATATCATTCGCGTAAGTGACATAATTGTATCGCAAAGGGCCACTGCGCACTTCACCAATTTCATCGGCATCAGCGATTATTTTGGCGAGTGGGCCACGTAGGGCGGCGTCAAGTCGCTTGGCAAACTGATCATCAACCGCGCTGGGCGTGGTGGGTGAAGCCGCTGCCACCAGCTGCCGGTCAACAAGGCGGTAATGACCGTCATAGCCGCCGAACTGACCTACAGCATCTAATGTGGGGACACCACTCATCACAATTTGAACATGCGACATATCACGTAGTTCTGCCAATTGCCCAACAAAAGGCCGCCGTTGCATCGTTGCGAGCACAAGGGGAAGGTCATCGTTTTCGTTTTCGATCAAACGAACCAGCCTCGTGATCGGCATGCCAATCGGATTCACTGCGGCTCCATCAATGAGAGTGGTCAGCTCGGGAGAAAGCGCCTTCACTTTGAACTCCGCGTCAATTTGCCACGCGCCATCAGCATCTAGAACAGCGAAATCAGCTTCACGCTCGGCGATTATTTTGGAAGCGATAGCCTCCTTGGCGCGAGGCAACCACCCACTAATTGAGAGGTTTACCGTATCACCAACAGGCTTTGCACTCACCCATAAATCAAGATCGAGCGCGCCATCTGCTGCGACAACGTTGCGCGATACTAAGATGCCAAGGCTTCGCGCCATGCGCGCAAGGCTAGCGAGCTGCGGAATGATTAGGGAGCCACCTTCGACACCGCCTGCACTGATTTGCAGCGCGAGCAACCGGCGGTCGGCTGAGATAAGCCTTCCTTTGCCGTCAACGCAGCCGTGCGCTATATCGCCGGCTTCACGCTCCATGAGCCAGCCACCATATGTGAATATTCGCGCGCATCATCACCAGATAGCCCGAAACTGGTTAAGACGCGGCTAAATTTTGGTAATTTGGCGTTTGAGCCACCCCAATTCGCCAATCCGCGAAATCAAACCATGTAAAATAACGACGACAAGGCCGATTACGACAAGTCCTGAAAGCGAAGCAACCAGCATGATCGTTGCTGCACTTTCAGCATCGGCATACCATGAAGTCTCTGCTTTCGATTTGGTCATTAACAGCAATAGGGATGCGCCCCACAAAGCAAGGATGATTGCACTACGATCAATGCCATTCGCATCGACGCCGAAACCCGCGATAATCAAAATTACTACGCAAACGGGCAGCGCGAGACGATCAAACCAACCAAGCAACCGTGCCTCGCGCGCGCTGATACTTATCAAAATTGTGGCAATGGTCGCAGAAACCGCAGCCAAAAGGAAAATGCCAAACGCCACGCTTAGCCACCCCGTCAGGCCAAGCAAAAGTGAGCTGCCTAAGAGAACGAGCGGTAGGATGATCATTAAATCAAGCGGAACCTTGCGTGCCAGCAATAGCGGTGTGATGCGCCGTGCAATCGGGTTTGAGATAAAGCGCGCAAACCAGTTTGTCGCGCGCCGCGGCACATCACCTGCAAGGCTGTTTGAAAAAGCTCCCGCTGAAACCTGATCATGGAGCAGCGCCACCTTTGTGCCATCCGCCACCATTTGCTGCGCAGCACCGGCTTGGACTGCTGTTCGTAACAATGTGGGGCCAAGCGTCCAATCACCAAGAATTGCTGATGTGGCGCGCAGCAATTTGCCATCAAGCAGCGCAATCCCCGCCCAACGCGATTGCGCATCAATCCGTTCAAAACCTTGATTGCCTAGCGTATCGGCAAGTGTCAGCAAAGTTGGGCGCGGTGCTGCCACGATTGACGCGACCATGTCTCGTGAGGCGACAGCACCACTCGCCATGACGAGCAAGGCTTCATCGGGATGAATGCGGTCAGCGGCATCCCTCGCATCGCGCGCAATCTCGATATCGATACCATCAGCACGTAATCGATCAAAGGCGGCAACCAAGGCAGAGGGCATCTGATCAACTAAAACCACGATATGCCCCGCACCACAGTGGCGCGCGACACGGACTTGATACTCAATCAGCGTTTGCCCGGCGACGCTCAGCAAAGCCGGCAATCCGCCTGCCAAACCCGCATTATCATCACTGCCCAAAATTAAACCTGCCAATGGCAAGAGCCCCGTCCCCTGTTCCCAATTACAGAAGAGCGTTACCGGTTAACTAGTGATTTGCAAAGTCTCGTGGTGCGCTACAACTCAAGGGCCGCGATAGCGCGTTCGACACGGCGCAGAGCAACCGGATCACCCGGCGCGCTCACCAACGTTAAATCAGCCGCCGCGATCAAGTTAGTCGCGCCAAAGCTCGCCGCAAGTCCTTTGAGGCGGTGAGCAGCAACGAGCCAGTTTGCATCGCAACGCGATCGGCTGAGTAAATCTGCATGATGCCGCGCGCCGCCAATCAATGCTTCGCGCAAGTCCGCCACTAGCGAGGGATCATCGCCAACCGCTGCTGCCAGCGCAGCATCCAAAGTACCCATTTCATATGCCATTGATAGTCGGTATCACGGCATCGTTAATCAATTGTTACGCAAGCCTTTTCAAACGCTATGCTTTTATGATAAGCCTGTGGATATGAGTGGGGATAATAAGGTTGTCGGCCTGTGGCGCGACCGCAAGAACGCACCGGAGGGGATAGAAGAACCTCTGATCGTGCCCGTTTCAACTGTCATCGATAGTGGTGAACAAATCGACGAAGTGGACTATGATCCGCCCAAATCTCGGCGAATTTTCGTTTTTGCCGCCTTCGCATTGATTGCTGCTGCGTGGCTCGCAATTTTGGGTTATAGCCGCTTCACAGCGTTCACTGGCCAATCAATCAGTCTTGATGATATCGTCAGCCTTATATCGACCGCTTGTGCCCCACTCGCACTCATCGGCCTGATGTGGCTGTTACTCCTTCGAACGAGCCGCAGCGAAGAAAGCCGCTATGCACGCACCGTCGCAGCACTTCGGCTTGAGAGCCAACGGCTCGAAGCGATGCTTTCATTTGTGTCAGCGCGGCTCAATGAAAGCGTTTCTGGCCTTGCCTCACAAAGCGATACATTGCTTCGCATTGGCGAAGATGCGTCGATGCGGTTAAACAATGTTACCGATGTGATGCGCGGTGAAGTTGATACAATTGATCGCCATGCTCAGGCGCTCAAGGCGTCAGCAGCGGCGGCGCGCGGCGATATGGCCGTCTTGCTCGCAACGCTTCCCAAAGCCCAAGTGCAAACGCGCCTGATGGTAGCGTCGCTTAATGAAGCGGGAATGACTGCGCTTGAAAAGAGCGGCGCGCTTGATGCCCAATTATCGCTGCTATCGAAGCGCGGTGCTGAAGCGAACGAAATTGCAGGCAATGCAGCCCAAAGGCTTGCATCACATCTTGCGCGGATGGAAGGCGTCAGCGAAGTCGCCGGTGCGCGTCTTGAGCAAGCCGCCGATCAAATGACGGGCGCTGTTGATCAAGCCTTGGAACGCGCAGCACAGGCATTGGAAAGCGCTCGTCAAGGAATGGAAGCACAAGGCGCCGCGATGATGGCGATGGTTGAACAGAACCAAGCGGCCCTCGCGACGGCTGGTGCGGACTCAGCTGAATCAATCAGCCGCCGCGTGACTGAAATTCGCAATGAGATCAATCATATCGCCAAAAGCTTTGCTGATCAGGATGCGGCGAGCCAGCGCCTTGTTGCGCGACTGCATACTGATCTTGGTTTGGTTGAAGCGCGCTTTGGTGAATTTGATGCAGGCGGAATCCAGCGCACCGAACGGCTCAGCACCGCGATTTTGGCGCTCCGCAATCATGCTGATGATTTGACAGGTGCGCTCGAAACCGGCGGGAACACTGCTAACGGTCTTGTTGATCGGATTGGGTCACTGATGACCGCGATTGACGCCGCGGCGCGCGAAATCGATGAAACAATCCCCGCAGCTTATGAGCGGCTTGAGGCGAAAACGAAGATCGCGATGGCCACCGTATCGGATGCTGCGCCTGTGATTACCGGTCTCGCCGATACAGCTGCTGCTGCGCTGTCGCAATTGAGTGAGGTCGATGCCAAGCTGACTTCACAACGGGCAGCATTGGGAGAACTGGCAACGCTCAGCGCCACCCAAGTGTCCGAAACATCGGCGACCGCAGACGCACTGGCACAAGTCATCGCCAGCACGACGCAAAATGCACGTGTGCTATCCGAAAGTGCGGGGCCTGAACTCGTTGCCTCGCTTGTTCGCGTGCGTGAAACTGCCAATCAAGCGACGCAGCATGTCCGCACCGCTTTTGCAGAGATTATCGATCAATCAACACAGTCGCTCGGCGATAAGGCACGTGACGCGCTGACAACCGCGCTCACCGCACAAGTCGAAGCGCAAATGACGAGCATCGCGGCGACTACTGAAGCAGCGGTTTCAACCGCGCAAAAGGCCACTGACCGTTTGATGCGGCAAATGCTGACGATTTCCGAAACAAGTGCCGCGCTTGAGGCGCGTATCGCCGAAGCCAAAGCTGATGTTGAGCATAGCGACCAGGCCAATTTCGCGCGCCGCGTGGCGTTGCTGATTGAATCGCTCAATTCAACCGCGATTGATGTCACCAAGATTTTCTCGAACGACGTCACTGATGTCGCGTGGGCCGCCTATTTGCGCGGGGATCGCGGTATTTTCACACGGCGTGCGGTCAAGCTACTCGATTCATCACAAGTCCGCGAAATCGCGCGCAACTATGAAGATGAACCCGAATTCCGCGAACAAGTGAACCGTTATATCCACGATTTCGAAGCCATGCTCCGCAATGTCCTCGCCACGCGCGATGGTTCGCCACTGGGCGTGACATTGCTCTCGTCAGATAACGGCAAGCTTTACGTCGCGCTGGCGCAGGCAATTGAGCGGTTGCGGAGTTAGCGTCTACTCGTCGAGAACGAACGAATGAATTCTCTGGATCGTTCACGCTGCGCAGCCCACTCGGACACGGGGATAAGCTTGAGTGGGCCAACTTTTCCTTCGATTGCGTCGGACATTGCTGCAATGCCGGAACGGCACACCCACCACGGAACCGTGTCCGATGGAAATAATGCTTCTTCTTCCAAGGCAACTTGGGAGACCTTCTTTGTCAATTTTCTATCTTTGAACAAAAACAGAAGTTCGGGAATTACCGATATGTCCCATGCCTGCGAAGCGTGTAAAGCTGATTTATCGGCGCAACGGTTTGCATCGTATGACATCCGCATTGCCGCGATTAGATAAGTCTTGATCGCCTTTACAGGATCATACGGAGCGATTCGACGTGCTAATTCATACAAATAAGGCGTCGGATTTGATCTCTCGCGCGCGCGCAATGCTGAACGCACCTCAGGATCATCAAATTCGGTAAACCGAACTTTCTGAAATTCCAAATCGTAACCATAATTTGGTGGAATTTCCGGATTGTCAAACATATAGCCTGTCCGACATAGATTGATTCAAAGCGCATCACAGGCAAAAAGGCTATCGATGGAGCATTGCAGTTTTCGTCGCATTGCTTTGGCCTGCGCCCATTTCTGTTCGATAGGGTTGAGATCTGGGGAATAGGCGGGGAGGTATAGGAGGGTGTGTCCGGCGTTTCGGATGGCATCTTGGCTGTCCTGTCGCTTATGGAATGTTGCGTTATCCATCACCACCACGCAGCAGGGTGGGAGTTTTGGGAGCAAGTCTTTCATCACCCAAACATGAAAGACATCGGCGTTGACGTTGACTTCGAACAGGCCAACGGTCGTCAAGAGTCTGCCGATAAGAGCCCCGATGGCATTGGTGCGGCCTCGGGCTTGCCAGTTATGGGTCCCGTAACAACGTCTTCCTTCAAGGCTGTAGCCATGTGTCCGGGGCATATCATGAGCAAAGCCACTTTCATCGATGTAGACGATGGTGCGCGCCTCGGCCTCATAGGTCGCAATTTTCTGGCGGAAGATGTGCCGTGCGCCTTCGTTCGCCCTTGGATGACGCAGCACTTTTTTTATATGTGATTTCCATCCGCTTGAGTGCATCGCAAATGCCTTGGGTGCTGACATTGAGCCGTTGCGCACGCTCATAGTGATACGAATCAGGGTGCTCACGGACATCGCGCGCCAACACTATACGGCAAATCTTCGTCGCCGGTTTGTAGCGACTTCGATGAGGCTCTGGCCGCTTCAGCCAACGCACAACGCTGGCAACACCAACGTTAAAACGCGCAGAAACTTGAGATATCGTAAGCCCTTCCTTCTCTCGAACAGACAGCAACTTGCGACGAAAATCAGAGGAATAGGTCATCAATCATATATAATCAATTTATAACGGATTGTCTATACCGAACTGAACCACTTTGACGTCTGCGATATTCGCAGCCGGAATTAGTTGAAAATTCTCAATTTTTGAGCTCGACTTGGCGAGTTTTGCGAGTCCCGAAGCTTCTGACACACCTTTCACAGCAGCTGCGTCAAACCAAGCGCGGCCTCGCTCCTCATCAACAGGCACATAACGACCCGATAGATAAAATTTGCCAAGGGTGACGGCGGCGCTTGGAAATCCGTTTGCGGCGGCCTTCGAATATAACTCAATTACACGAGGGATATCGCGACGCGCGCCTTTGCCCTCCAAGATCAATGTTGCCAGCTTATCCGCCGCCGCAGGGTTTCCCCGATCTGCGGCAATCGTCAAACTAGCCACTGCCGCTGTATAATCAGGTTTGAGGATTGAGGGCGAAGCCAGCATATTGCCAAGCATGTAATGAACAGCAGGATGATTGCTCGTTTTCGCTGAATGCGCCAAAACGGCCATGGCTTCGGCTGATCGTTCAGGCAATTGGCTTATGGTTTGCACCGCAATCGCAATCGACGGGGCTGGTTCGCCAGCCTTTACACGTGCAGCACAAGCGGGATCACTGGTGATAGTCTCCAAATTGAAATCGCGACAAGATGGATCAAATTTCAGGGCTGTCCCATCGCCCCTAAATAGAGCCTCGGGGTCATCGGGCGCAACAACTGGCTGCGCTAGTGCAATGGCAAGTGTAATGAAAATCATCAATCGCATCCACTTCGTTTAATTTGTCCGCTCGGGTGGCCTCAAGAAATCAAGCGCATCTGCGCCGATCCAGCCGTTGACATAGTTGAGATAAAACAGGCCGAACGTAACGAGCGACAGCACCGTTGTCCGCCCGATTATTCGCCACGGCCTGAATTCATGCGGCGCGCTATCGGCTTGGCCGTGCACTTTATCGGTGCCAGCTTCATCAGCGGTGCGCACGCCCATCGGCAACACGACGAACGCGCTCATCACCCAGAATAGCAAATAGATCGCGAGGGCCGATGTCCACGCCACCTGCCTACACCCGCAGCAGCATGATTTCGACGATTGGCTTCTTGCCCGTCCAGGTCGTGGCACAGCGGCGCACGGCGAGGCGGATATTTTCGCGTAACTTATCGTCAGCAACTGGCTTGCCACTCACCGCTGCTTCGATTGCGGCTTCGACTTCACTCACAAATTCATCACGGTCTTCCTCGACCGGAATGCCCTGCAACCGCACTTCGGGATCAGCGGCAAGGCGAGCGTCTGACCCCACCGCGACAGCCACCGCAATTACGCCAAACTGCGCTATCCGACGACGTTCGTTGATCGTACTGCCATCGGCTGGCAGGATCACATCACCGTCGAGCACTAAGCGCCCTGTGCGTTCCTTGGCGACAATCTTGGGCTTACCCGGGGCAAGCCGCACAACATCACCATTTGATTGAACGAGCGAATCAGGGATACCGCACGCACGGCCAAAGCGCGCTTGCTCCGCCATATGTCGCCGCTCACCGTGGACAGGGAGAAGCAATTGCGGACGGATCCATTCATACATCGCCTTAAGCTCAGGCCGCCCCGGATGCCCTGAAACATGGACATGCGCTTGCTTCTCAGTGATCATCAGAATCTCTTTACGCGCGAGCGCATTCTGAATGCGGCCAATCGCAACTTCATTGCCCGGTATCTGTTTTGATGAGAAGATGACCGTATCACCTGCGTCTAGTTTAAGCTGATGATTATCAAACGCCACACGGCCAAGCGCGGCGCGGTCTTCACCCTGCCCGCCGGTTGCGATGATCATCAAATCTTTGGGCGCAATCCGCATCGCGGCATCGAAATCCATCGGCCCGGGAAATCCCTTAAGCAAGCCATTCGCTTGGGCGGCCTTGACAATCCGGTCTAGCGAACGCCCCGCGACACAAATCTGGCGCTTGGTGGCCTTAGCCACATCGTGGAGCGTTTGCAGCCGCGCAGCGTTCGACGCAAAGCTTGTCACGAGCACACGCCCCTTTGCGGCTTTGACAGCTTTTTCGAGGCCAACGCGCACACTGCCTTCACTCTTTGAATCGTCTTCATTGAATGCATTGGTGGAATCGCACACCAAAGCGAGGATACCCTCGTCGCCGAGTGCGATCAGTTCCTCGGGCGTGGCATTAGTGCCAAGCACAGGCTCGTCATCAATCTTCCAATCGCCGGTATGGAACAATTTCCCGTAGGGCGTATCGATAATCACCGCGTTCATATCGGGAATTGAATGCGCAAGGCTGATGTAGCGCAAACCAAATGGGCCGAGTTCAAAACTGCCATTTTGCGGAATGATGTTGAGCTTCACCTGATCCGCGATACCCTCCTCTTGCAGCTTCCCGCGGATGAGTGTGCCCGTAAACGGTGTGGCATAAAGCGGAACGCCAAGGTCTGCGGCGAGGTAAGGAATCGCACCGATGTGATCTTCATGCCCGTGCGTCAAAATAATGCCGAGCAAATCGGCTTTTCGTGCCTCGATGAATTCAAGATCAGGCAACACAAGATCAACGCCGGGATATTGCCCACCGCTAAACGTCATACCGAGATCAACCATGATCCATTTGCCTTCGCAACCATACAGGTTAACGTTCATGCCGATTTCATCTGAGCCGCCGAGTGCTAAAAATAGCAGCTCATTTCCAGGTTTTGTCAAAATAGTCTCTTTCAAATGTTGCGCGCGTGCAGAATGGCAAGCCCACGAAGTGTCAAATCGGGTTCGACGGCGTCGAAAAGATCGCCATGCTGTTCAAACAGCGGTGCTAATCCCCCCGTCGCGATTACCTTTACCGAACGGCCAATCTCAGCCTTCATCCGAAGCAGTAAACCCTCAATCATCGCGACATAGCCCCAATATATTCCAATGACCATCTGTTGTTCGGTTGTGCGCCCGATAACACTTTTGTCAGCTGGGGCTTCAATTGCAACGCGTGGCAATTTGGCTGTTGCCGCGACCAACGCATCAAGCGAGAGGTTTATGCCCGGCGCGATGATCCCGCCCTTATACGCACCGCTCGCGCTGATGTGATCAACAGTAGTCGCGGTGCCAAAACTCACAACGATCAAATCACCCTGATGAAGCGCATGGCCCGCAATTGCGTTTAGTGCACGATCTGCCCCCACTGAGGCTGGCTCAACGACATCAAGCTCAATCCCCCAATCAACCGGCGCGCGGCCAGCGATCAATGGTTCAACACCGAAATATTTAGTCGCAAGAACTGAGAGGTTATGCAGCGCGCGGGGCACGACAGTTGAAATGATAACTGCTCTCACATCTCCTCGACTATAGCCTTCAATCTCAAACAATTGAACGAGCCAAACAACATATTCGTCCGCTGTCCGCCGGGGATCAGTGGCAATCCGCCAGCGTCCTTTGATCTCGCCCGCGTCAATCAGTGCGAATTTGATATTGGTATTACCAGCTTCAATCGCGAGTAGCATCGCTCCGCCCCTTCATAACAAAAATACATCGCCTGCGTGAATGACACGAACCGCGCCCTCCGCCAAGCGTAACCTAAGCGCGCCATCATCTGCTAAGCCATCGAAAATACCATCGTAAAATTCGTTGTTTGCGAGCCGCGCGGTAAGCGCTGAACCGATCGGATGCGCCGCCGCAAGCCATAGTTTAATGACAGCGGCTAAGCCTGAGCTGCGCCAATTCGCGACGCTTCGTTCAAAGGCAGTGGCAAGATCGTGGATGAAACTTTCAGGATCAGGCGCGCCGTAGCCCATTGCCGATAGGCTCGTTGCAGCGCGGTCTAAAAGCTCTGGGTGGCTCGCCAGATTGACGCCAAAGCCAATCACAACGCCGTCTGCGCTGCGTTCAAGCAGAATGCCCGCCAGCTTTGCGCCGTTCTCCACTATGTCATTGGGCCATTTGATCTGAACCCCGCTTTCAGGCGCAAAGGCGCTGATCACTTGGTGAAGCGCGACTGCGGATACGAGTGCCAGCGTCGCAACGGGTGGATCGCCGTTCTGAAGACGCACCAACGTGCTGGCATACAGATTACCCGCCGGAGACATCCATTCACGCCCCATCCGACCTTTGCCGCCCGATTGACGCTTGGCGCGCAACCAACTGCCCTCAGGGATTGACGTGGCAGACAGCACAAGCAAATCAGCGTTCGTCGATCCTGTCGTTTCAACCGTCTGAATCGTGAAGCTCAGAGCAGCGCCTTTGCCGCCGCATTGGCGGTGCTGCTCAGAAACGGGATGGCGAAATAGCCAAGCACAATTGCGGTCGCACAAATTGCCATCACGCTGTTTTCAAGGCTGTGTCCAGACTTCGCAAAACCCGGCGCGGGATCATCAAAATACATCGTCTTGATGATTTTGAGATAGTAGAATGCGCCGATAACCGATGCCGCAATCCCGATTGCAGCAAGCGGCAAGAGGCCCGCAGCGACGGCCGCATCAAAAACGAGAAACTTTGCCCAGAACCCGAACAAGGGCGGAATACCAGCAAGTGAGAACATGAAGATTGCGAGTGCAGCGGCAAGGCCGGGGCGCACTTGAGACAAGCCTGAGAGGCTCGCAATCGCTTCGACTGGCTTCCCGTCGCTATCCTCCATCAAGGCCACGCAGGCGAAGCTGCCTAGCGTCATCACAACATAAATCGCCATATAGCTCATGATCGCAGCCACGCCCGCTTGCGTTCCTGCCGCTAATCCCACCAGCGCAAAGCCAACATTGTTGATCGATGAATAAGCGAGCAGTCGCTTGATATTGCTCTGCCCAATCGCCGCCACCGCGCCAAAGATGATTGAGGCGAGCGCGACGAAGATGATGATCTGTTGCCAATCACCCGTCGCTGGCCCCATTGCGGTGATCGACACACGCACAGTGAGCGCAATTGCGGCGACCTTAGGCGCGGTCGCAAAAAAGGCAGTCACCGGCGTCGGTGCGCCTTCATACACATCGGGCGTCCACATGTGGAAAGGCACTGCTGATATCTTGAACGCCAAGCCCGCTAGCACAAAGACGATGCCGAACAATTCACCTAAGCCAACGCCGGCCTTCAGCGCCGCCGCAATACCGTCAAAACCCGTTGTTCCCGTAAAGCCGTAGAGCAGCGAGATGCCGTAAAGTAGGATACCGCTAGCGAGTGACCCAAGCACAAAATATTTAAGCCCCGCCTCAGCTGAGCGCTGATCGTTGCGGTAAAAGCTCGCGAGAACATAAGAAGCGAGACTATTAAGCTCTAACCCAATGTATAGCGTCAACATATTGGCCGCTGACACCATCATCCCCATGCCGCACGCTGCAAACAGGATCAGAATCGGATATTCAGCTTTATGAACGCCGTCTCGATTGAAAAAGCGCGGAGCCATCATATTTGCGACCGCCGCGCTCACGAAGATCAGGATTTTGGCAAATGAGCCAAACCGATCCATACGGTAAAGCCCGCCAAAGGCATCGGCACCAAATTCGAACGCGTCGTTGAAGAAGAAATTGGTGGCAACACAGATGGCTGCTACCAAAGCAGTGACAGACAGAATCCCGACGAGTTTTGCCGAACGATCGCCGCCCCACGCTGCGACCATCATCAGCGCGATGCCCGCAAAGCCGAGGATCGATTCAGCCGCAGTTAGTTGCACAGAGAGAGCGAAATCCATTAGTGTGCGCCCTCATGATCAGCAGCTTTAACCGAGGATACTGTGCCGATCACTAGTTTCGCATCGCCATCAGGCCGAGCGCGTTCTAGCCGAACAAGCAATGTGCCAACGTCCGCACGCATTGGTTTCAAGAAACTTTCTGGATAAACACCCATCCACAAGATAGCAGCTGCGATGGGCGCGAGGGTAAACCATTCGCGCACGCTCAGATCAACCATGGCCGCAGCATCAGCATTTTTGGACACACCGAATACCACGCGACGGTAAAGGTAAAGCATGTAGCATGCACCCAAAATGATCCCCGTCGTCGCGACCATCGCCACCCAGCTATTGGCCTCATAAGCGCCAACGAGCGCTAGGAATTCGCCGACAAATCCGCTCGTCCCCGGCAAGCCAACGCTCGCCATTGTGAAGAGCATGAAGAACAAGGCATAGACTGGCATATTATTCGCAAGACCTCCGTAGCGGTCAATCTCCCGCGTATGCAGCCTATCATAAATGATCCCGACGCACAGGAAGAGCGCGCCTGAAACAAGCCCGTGGCTGAGCATCACCAGCAGCGAACCTTCGATCCCCTGCCGGTTAAACGCGAACAAACCAATCGTCACAAATGCCATATGCGCAACGCTCGAATAAGCGATCAGCTTCTTCATATCATTCTGCACCAGCGCGATGAGCGATGTGACAACAACGGCGATCATCGACAGGCCAAAAACGATCCACACCAGCTGAGCCGAAGCTTCGGGAAACATGGGGAGTGAGAAGCGGATAAAGCCATATCCGCCCATCTTCAGCAACACGCCCGCCAGAATGACTGACCCCGCCGTTGGCGCTTGAACGTGCGCATCGGGCAGCCATGTATGGACGGGCCACATTGGCATCTTGACCGCGAACGACGCAAAGAACGCGAGCCACAGCCATGTTTGCGCTTCAGGTGCGAAATCAAATTCCATCAGGTTCGGGATAAACGTCGTCTGCGCTTGCTGCGCCATCCACATCATCGCGATCAGCATCAGAACCGATCCGAAAAGCGTGTAGAGGAAGAATTTATACGAGGCGTAAATCCGCTCAGCCCCGCCCCATATACCAATGATCAGATACATTGGGATCAGGCCCGCTTCGAAGAATATGTAAAAGAGGAACAAATCTTGAGCGGAGAACACGCCGATCATCAGCGCCTCCATCAGCAGGAACGCCGCCATATATTCAGGCACACGTTTGGTGACGGCTTCCCAGCTTGCGAGGATGCAAATCGGCATAAGGAATACCGAAAGCATGATCAGCATCAGCGCGATACCGTCAATCCCCAACGCCCATTCAAAGCGGCCGAAAACAGGCGAACGCTCGGTAAACTGCCATTGCAGCCCGCCGACTTCATAATTCACCCACAGCATGATGCCGAGTGCTAACAGCGCAAGCGTTGTCCCAAGCGCGATCCAGCGCGCGACTTTTTCGCCCGCGAACAAGCACAGCAGCGCCGCAAGCAATGGCAGTGTGATCATGGTGGAGAGAATGGGGAAAGACATCATAAAATTCCGACTAGGCTGAGCTTGTCGAAGCCCTGCCCTTCGTTCGCGTCAATGCCTACCAAGAAGGACAGCCCTTCGACAAGCTCAGGGTAAGCGGAATTTTGTGTCAAGAGACTCACTTCGTAATCGCCCAGCTAGCGACGGCAACAAGGCCGAGCAACATCACCAAGGCATAATTGGCCAGATAGCCTGATTGAAAGCGCGATGCGATCCGGTTCCCCTGCCCCACAATTGCGGCCATGCCGTTGGGGCCAAAGCGATCAATGATCCCCTGATCGACGCCCTTCCAAAACACGCGACCGAGCCAGAATGCGGGTTTTACGAAGATCATGTCGTAAAGTTCATCCCAATACCATTTGTTGAGCAAAAAGCGGTAAAGCACGCCGAATTGATCGACAAACAGCGCGGGGAAGCGCGGATTGCGGATATAGCTATACCAAGCAATCAACAGCCCCGTGATCATCGCCGCCGTCGCTGATAGCTTCACCCACAGCGGCACTTCGTGCATCGCGTGCATCAAGTGCGAATCAAAAGCGAGGCTCCCGCGCCAATACTCCGCGCCGTGTTCTGCATCAATGAAGGCATGGTGAAAACCATAGCCGGCAAAAACCGCACCCACTGCCAGCACGGCCAACGGCACGAGCATCGTCCACGGGCTTTCATGCGGGTGATAGCCTGCGGTGCCGTCAACGGGCGCAGAATGATGATCATCACCGTGATGGACCGACGCGTGGCCAATATGTTCGGATTGATCCCAGCGCGGCTTGCCATAAAAGGTCAGGAAGATCAGCCGCCATGAATAGAAACTCGTTAGCAGCGCCGCGAACACTGCTACCACAAACGCAACCTGCCCTGAGGCTGTCCCGCTCGCAAATGTCGCCTCGATGATCGCGTCCTTTGAATAGAAGCCTGCAAAACCGAATAGCCCGATGACGCCTACCCCTGTAATCGCTAGCGTCCCTGCCATCATCGCGTAGAATGTCAGCGGAATATGTTTCCGAAGGCCACCGTAATAACGCATATCCTGTTCATGGTGCATCGAATGGATCACCGAACCCGCGCCAAGAAACAGCAATGCCTTGAAAAAAGCGTGAGTGAAAAGGTGGAACATCGCAATGTTATAAGCGCCAACGCCTGCGGCAAAGAACATATAGCCAAGCTGTGAGCAGGTTGAATAAGCGATCACACGCTTGATATCGGTTTGCGTCGTGCCCACCGTGGCCGCGAACAAGGCGGTTGCTGCGCCAACATAAGTGACAACATCAAGCGCAACCGGGCTCGCCTCAAACATCGGCGAGAGACGGCACACCATGAACACGCCCGCTGTCACCATCGTTGCCGCATGGATCAGCGCGGAGACCGGCGTTGGCCCCTCCATCGCGTCAGGCAACCAAGTATGCAGGCCAAGCTGTGCTGACTTCCCGCACGCGCCGACAAACAGCAACAGGCACAAGAGCGTCATCGTATCGACCCGCATACCGAGGAAGCCAATCGTCGATCCCGCCATCGCAGGCGCGGCTTCAAGGATTGCGGGGATTGAGACGGTGCCGAACACAAGGAAAGTGCCGAAGATACCAAGCGAGAAACCAAAATCACCCACGCGGTTGACGACAAACGCCTTGATCGCAGCAGCGTTCGCGCTTGGCTTGTGATACCAGAAACCGATAAGCAGATATGAGGCAAGCCCCACACCTTCCCAGCCAAAGAACATCTGCACGAGGTTATCCGCCGTCACGAGCATCAACATCGCAAAGGTGAACAGCGAGAGGTACGCAAAGAAGCGCGGCTGGCTGGGGTCTTCGCTCATATAGCCCCAGCTATAGAGGTGAACGAGGCTCGATACGCTGGTCACGACAACGAGCATGACAGCAGTTAACGTATCAACGCGCAGGCTCCAATCGACGATCATATCGCCCGAACGGATGAATTCGAGAACGGGCACAACCCCCGCTTCCGCGCTGCCGCCCAAGAACGCAAAAAAGATTGGCCAGCTCAGCGCGCATGAGATGAACAGCGCAGCCGTCGTGATCAGCTTTGACACAAAATTGCCAAGCATCCGGTTGCCCAGCCCCGCAATGATCGCGGCGAGCAACGGCAAGAATACGATGAAGTGGATCGACGTCACTGGAAAACTTACCCCTTCATCCGGTTGACATCATCAACCGCGATTGTTCCGCGACCACGGAAATAAATGACCAAAATCGCCAGCCCAATCGCTGCCTCACCCGCCGCAACGGTCAGCACGAACATCGCAAAAACCTGCCCCACCAAGTCACCAAGATAGACGCTGAACGCCACGAGGTTGAGGTTCACACTCAAAAGGATCAGCTCAATCGCCATCAGGATGATGATGATATTCTTACGGTTGATGAAGATGCCGAGCACCCCCATTACGAAAAGGATCGCCGAGACGACGAGATAATGGTGGAGGCCGATCATAGCTCAACCCCCGCGCCGACGGCTTGATCGGTGACCGTCCGCGTCGCATCTTGCGGACGTCTGCGGACTTGGGCGTCAATCGATTGACCGCGCGTCCCCGTCCGTTCGCGGTGCGTGAGGACAATCGCGCCAATCATCGCGACGAGCAAAACAAAACCAGCAGCCTCAAAAATATACAGATATTGCGAATAAATCACCGCGCCTAGTGCCTCGATATTGGAGACGTCAGTTGGAACGATGGCGGTGCGGTTTGATAGCGCAATGCTGCCCGCATTCCACGCCCCGCCCGCGAGGATGATCTCAGCCGCGAGCAAAGCCGCGACCGCTCCGCCAAACAGGCCGTAACGCACAAATTCCGCGCGCATTTCAGCGAAGTCGATATCGAGCATCATGACGACAAACAGGAACAACACCGCAACCGCGCCGACATAAACGATCACAAGCAGCATCGCGATGAACTCAGCACCAATGATCAGCATCAGCCCAGCCGCGTTAAAGAACGCCACGATCAGCCACAACACGCTATGCACAGGATTGCGCGACAGAATCGTGAGCGCGCCTGCCGTAATCAACAACGAGGCAAACAGATAAAAGGCAAAGGCCTGGATCATGATTTGACGTTCCCCGGCGAAGGACGGGGTCCAGACGTGCCCGATGATCGAGGCATTGCCGCGTCATTTGTGAAGGTCTGAACCCCGTCCTTCGACGGGGCACGATCAGCTGCTGACATTAACATAGATTGCCCCCTATCGGTAAGGCGCATCGGCGGCAAGGTTCGCGGCGATGGCGCGTTCCCATTTGTCACCATTGTCCAGAAGTTTTGCCTTGTCATAAAGCAATTCCTCGCGCGTTTCGGTCGCATATTCGAAGTTCGGCCCTTCGACGATGGCATCAACAGGGCATGCCTCGGCGCAGAACCCGCAATAGATGCACTTGGTCATATCAATGTCATAACGCGTGGTTCGCCTAGATCCATCATCGCGCGGTTCGGCCTCAATCGTAATCGCCTGCGCGGGGCAGACGGCCTCGCACAACTTGCACGCAATGCACCGCTCCTCGCCATTGGGATAACGCCGCAACGCATGCTCCCCCCGGAACCGCGGCGAGAGCGGGTTCTTCTCATAGGGGTAATTGATCGTCGCCTTGGGCTTGAAGAAATATTTCAAGGTGAGTGCGTGCGCTTTCACGAACTCCCATAGGGTGAAGGTTTTGATGAGGTGGGCGATCATTGGGGGGAATCCACATTAAAGAGAATAGAGCAATGGCCAGCAGACACGGCGCTGCCTTCCGAGTCTATTGTTACAAAAGTAGAATCGTCGGATACGCCAATTTGCCGCACAATTGATACGCCCTCAAAGCTTTTCATCACCAGCGTAAAACTTCCTTGGTCATCCTTCGCAAAATCAATCAACGATCGATCACCTATTCTAACCCAGCCTCCGGAAGTTTGATTGGCTACTTCAGAATATTTAAGAAGCGAAGCTTGCACTTTGGTTGGCTGAAGACCTCTGGTTGATCGCACACTTGCCCATTTTACCAATTCAAATCGAACAATGCTCAGGCCATCCCCTTCAGGTAAACCTTTGTGCGAACGCCGTAGCTGGCAATTAACTTCTACTGGAACTGCATCGGGGCTTCGCGGCGCGAGTGTAAGCCCCTCAGGATACCGCTTAAACTGCGGCGGCGGTGGAGGCGACACGACGACAGCAGCGAGTGCTAAAAACCCTATCATCACCCATACCTCGTCAGCATCAAATAGCCGCTCACCAGAAACACCCAGAATAGCGAAATCGGCAGGAAGATTTTCCACCCCAGCCGCATCAATTGGTCATAGCGGTAGCGCGGCACGGTGGCCTTTACCCAGCTGAACAGGAAGAAGAAGACCAAAATCTTAAGGAACAACCAGATGATCCCCGGCACGGCGTAGAGCGGTGCCCAATCAAATGGCGGCAGATATCCACCCCAAAACAGGATCGCGTTAAGCGCGCACATCAGGATCACATTGGCATATTCGCCGAGCCAATAGAGCGCGAAGCTCATCGACGAATATTCGGTTTGATAGCCCGCGACGAGCTCACTCTCCGCCTCGGTCAAATCAAACGGCGCGCGCGCTGTCTCCGCCAATGACGAGATGAAAAACATCACCGCCATCGGAAACAGCAGCAGGTTGAACGCGAAACCGTTGATGAAGCCAAGCCCGTGCCCGCGCTGTGCCTCAACGATAACGCTCATATTGAACGACCCCGCCCACAACACGACCGAGATCAGGATGAAGCCAATGCTGACCTCATAACTCACCATCTGCGCCGCTGCACGCAGCGCGGAATAAAATGGATATTTCGAATTTGACGCCCACCCCGCCATGATCACGCCGTAAACGCCAAGGCTCGA
>JAYUAU010000081.1:0-20020 GCA_043741135.1 Sphingomonadales bacterium
ATCTTATGCGCCTCCATTGGATGCGGCGCGCCGAGCATTCGCCACATCATTTGCCGCGTTAGAGCGATTGAGACGGGCGCGCTTTCTGCTGTGAGCGAATGTGCGAGGGCGCGAGCAGCGGGGAGCAAATCCGCTGGTGCATGGATTGATTTGATGAGACCACCGCGCAGCGCTTCTTCTGCTCCGAACACACGCCCTGAATAGCACCAATCAAGCGCTTGGCTGATCCCGACAAGGCGCGGCAGAAACCAGCTTGACGCCGCCTCGGGCACGATCCCGCGTTTGGCAAAAACAAAGCCAAAGCGCGCTGTTTCGCTAGCCAAGCGGAAATCCATTGGGAGTTGCATCGTCGCGCCAATGCCCACCGCCGCGCCGTTGATCGCGCCGATCACGGGTTTCTTGCAATTGAATATCCGCAGTGTCAGACGCCCGCCACTATCACGAACACCGGGGTGGCTGAAATCAACTGAGCCGTCATCGCGCATCGGGGAGCCTTGCTCAAGCCGTTCGGGGCGCTTGGTATAATCGAACGTATCATCGCCTGCGCCAAGGTCAGCGCCCGCGCAAAATGCACGCTCACCGCGCCCCGTGACGATCACCGCGCGAACGGCATCATCCGCATCGGCAATATCAAATGCGGCGACCATCTCCTTCATCATCTCGCCCGTGAACGCATTCATCCGGTCAGGCCTGTTGAGCGTGATGGTGAGAATGCCGTCGCTGATTTCGGTGATGATCGTGGTGAAATTGATCATTTGTTTGCCTCTCTTGCCGCTTCGCGCCACCCGATATCACGTCTGCAAAATCCGGTATTAAAATCGATAGCATCGACCACGCTGTAAGCCAAAGACCGTGCCGTAGATACTGATGACGCGATAGCGGTCACGCCCAACACACGCCCACCGTTTGCCACCAGCGCATCGCCTTGTTCCGCCGTACCAGCGTGGAAGGTCTTGGTGTTTGCGGTCTCGCTTGGAATGCCGTTAATCAAACCCCCTTTTTGCGGGCTTGCCGGATAACCACTTGCCGCCATCACAACTGTCAAAGCCACATTATCGGAAAAAGACGGCGACTGCGCGCTCGCCAACTGCCCCTTGGCAACCGCGAGCAACAGCGCGACCAAATCACCTTCAAACCGCATCATCAGCACTTGGCATTCGGGATCACCAAAGCGGCAATTATATTCGATCAGCTTGGGGCCATCGGCGGTTAACATCAGCCCTGCAAACAGGACGCCGCTGTAGGGCATGCCTTTCACCGCCATCATTTCAACGGTTGGTGCAATAATTTCTGTCATCACGCGCGTTTCTAGCTCAGGTGTCAGCACTCGCGCGGGCGAATAAGCGCCCATGCCGCCGGTATTTGGCCCCGTATCGCCTTCGCCGACACGCTTATGATCTTGCGCTGACCCGAAGGCGACAAAGTCCTTCCCATCGGACAGAGCAAAGAAGCTGACCTCCTCGCCACCCATAAATTCCTCGATCACGACCGATGCACCTGCTTCGCCGAACCCACCGCCGAACATATCATCAATCGCGGCCTCTGCTTCTGCTGCGGTTTCGGCGATGATCACACCCTTGCCAGCCGCAAGGCCATCCGCCTTGATTACGACGGGCAAGTCAAAATCAGAGAGGCCAGCAAGCGCGTCTGCCTTGGTGAGATAATGTTCGTAAGCCGCAGTTGGAATGCCGGCATAGCTGCAAATTTCCTTGGTAAAGCGTTTTGACCCTTCGAGCTGCGCTGCCTTTGCGCTTGGGCCGAACACCGCAATTCCGGCATCGCAAAGGCTATCAACGAGGCCATTAACAAGTGGCGCTTCGGGGCCAATGACAACAAGGCCAATCCCAAAGGCCGCGCAAAAATTGATTACCGCTCCGTGATCGCCCGCGTTAAGCTCAATACATTCCGCTTCTTCCGCAATCCCGGGGTTGCCCGGGGCTGCATAAAGGTTATCACACAGAGGTGACTGCGCGAGCTTCCAGGCGAGCGCATGTTCGCGTCCGCCGCTGCCGATCAACAGGATATTCATGGCCGAAGTAACGCCCCTTAGTGACAATGAACCCCGGCTGTTAGCGCAGGAGCGCCAAGGCGACAATGCGGGCGCGCTGTCAGTCAGCGAAATATCGGGGTTGCTCAAACGCCATGTTGAGCAGGGATTTAGTCATGTGCGGATTCGCGGCGAAATTTCGGGGTTCAAACGCGCGGCTTCGGGCCATCTCTATCTCAGCCTCAAGGATGAAGGCGCGCGGATTGACGGGGTAATGTGGAAGGGCGGGGCTGCGCGGCTGGCGTTCGTTCCTGCTGACGGGATTGAAGTGATTGCCACTGGTAAGTTGACCACTTACCCGGGGCGGTCAAACTATCAGATTGTCATTGAAAGTATGGAAATAGCGGGCGAGGGTGCGTTGCTCGCGATGCTTGAGAAGTTGAAGGCGCGGTTGGCGAGCGAGGGGCTGTTTGATCCAGCGCGCAAGGTGGCGCTGCCGTTCCTGCCGCGCACCATCGGCGTTTTGACATCGCCCACTGGAGCGGTGATCCGCGATATCCTCCACCGGTTGGCTGATCGCTGCCCGACGCGCGTGATTGTGTGGCCAGTGCTGGTTCAAGGAAATGGTGCAGCGGCGCAGATTGCGAGCGCGGTCAATGGTTTTTCAGCGATGACGGGGGATGACCGGCCAGATTTAGTGATCATTGCGCGCGGCGGCGGTTCGATTGAAGACTTATGGGCGTTTAACGAGGAACCTGTCGTCCGCGCGGTGGCGGCGTGTAGCATCCCCATCATTTCAGCCGTGGGACATGAAACCGATACCACGCTGTGCGATTTTGCCGCCGATGTCCGTGCGCCAACGCCCACGGCTGCGGCTGAACTCGCGATGCCAGTGCGCGCTGAGCTGCTCGCAGGATTGCAATCGCTCGGGGGCCGGGGTTTGCGCGCGGTGCGCCGCTATGCAGAGCGCGCTGATGAACGCTTAATCGCGACCTCGCGGCGATTGCCAGTTGCTGATAGCTTGCTTGGGAGTCAGCGTCAGCGCGTTGATGACATAAGCGAACGGTTGAAGCGCGGACTTGGTCACCGATTGTCTGATGCGCGCGCTGATTTGGCGAAAACGGCAGGTGGGCTTCGTCCCGCATTGCTCAACCAGCGTGTGAACGCCGCCCAAGCCAAACTTGATCAACTCTGGCGCGTTGCGCAGTCGCTCAACCCGTCAAACGTGCTTGACCGAGGATACGCACTAGTGACAGACCGCGCGGGCAAGGTCATCACCAACACTGCCAAAGCGAAAAGCACAGGTGTGTTGCGGCTACGCTTTGCTGATGGCGAAATCGACGTGCGCCTTGAGCGGAGCGGCGGCGCGGGCTATGATAAACTCAACTTAGTCCAACCCGATCTATTTTAAAGAAACGAACAACCTCAATGTTAATGTCCGCCACTAATCGCCCCGCCAAACTTCATTACATGGCCAATCAGTTCCGTGTGCTTGTCTCGGGTGATTTTGTAGCTTGTGCAGTGTCTGGTGTTCCGATCCCGCTTGATCATTTACGCTATTGGAGCGTTGCGCGGCAAGAACCCTATGCCACCGCAGAGATTGCGACGAAATCGGCGATGGCCGCATGACTGTGCGATTGTGCGCGATTGTAGCGGCATTACTGATCCTGCCGGGCAGTTGCATCGCAGCGCCTTCGCCTCAAGCGAAACCAAAGCCAGTGCAGATCGTGCTAAAGCCGATGCCTCCCAAACCACTAGCTATCGGCAAATTTGGACTTAACCGCGCACCGCAACAAGGTAGCATATCGCTTGGTCAGGCGCCTGCGGGGGCCAAGCGAATAGTGATTGATGGGCAACAAGTTCAAATCGCACCAGATGGTCGCTTTCTCGTTGGGTATGACCGCGACTACGGGGCAACCACTCTGATGACAGCCTTTTTGGCGAATGGTGAGGCAGTGAGCGAAACGCTGCCCGTAGCCAAACGGTGGTGGAAGATTGAAAGCCTTAACACGTTGCCGCATCACAGCCAGCCTGATGCTGAATATGCGCGACGTCGTCCGACTGAGCTTAGCCTGATCAATGCTGCGCGGCGTAAGGACAATCTATCCGACGGGTGGCGACAACACTTCATTTGGCCAGCAAAGGGGCGGATTAGCGGATTATTTGGATCGCAGCGGATATATTCAGGGCAGCCCGGCTCGCCCCACGGCGGCGTTGATGTGGCGGGCGGCGTGGGCGCGCCCGTTGTTGCGCCGGCTGACGGTGTTGTGATTTTGGCCGCCGCTAGCCCGTTCACGCTAGAGGGCAATTTGCTGATGATTGATCACGGCATGGGTTTGAACAGCGCCTTTCTTCATCTCTCAGCGATCACTGTGAAAGCGGGTGACCGCGTGGTTCAAGGCCAGCGCGTTGGTGCGATTGGCCAAACGGGGCGCGCGACAGGCCCGCATCTTCATTGGGGCCTGCGCTGGAAAAGTGAAAAGATCGATCCGCAACCGCTCGCTGGGGTGATGACACCTTGATCCGCACGACGATCAACGATGTATCGGCACTAGCGGGCGTGTCGATTAAAACCGTTTCACGCGTGATCAACCGCGAACGTTACGTTGGCGCGTCGACGCGTGCAAAGGTTGAAGCAGCAATTGCTGAGTTGCACTTTAGCCCAAGCCAAGCGGCACGTTCACTCGCGGGGAAACGTTCGTTTCAGATTGCTTTGCTCTACGATAATCCAAGCCCCTATTATGTGTATGAGATGCAAGCGGGGGTGCGCGCGCGTTGTGCGATTGAAAACGTGCGGATGATCGCGCAGCCTTATGATCGTAGTGCACCGGGGCTGGCAGACGAGATTGCGGCACTCGTTGATGAGCTCCGGCTAGATGGCCTCATACTCACCCCGCCGATTACCGATCAGCTTGCCTTACTTGATCATTTGACTGAGCGCGGTGTGCGGTTCGTTCGCATTTCTCCTGGGCAGCTATCACACTCAGCGCCGTCTGTAGCGATTGATAATGAAGTTGCTGCATTCGAAATGACGCAATATTTGCTGTCACTCGGGCATGTACGGATTGGATTTATCGAGGGCGATCAAGGGTATCCGACAAGTATTCAGCGCCGCGCTGGTTTTGAGCGCGCGATGGGGGAGGCGGGCATCAACGTTGATCCGAACCTTATTCAACCGGGCGAATATAGCTTCGGGTCGGGCGCGGTTGCTGCGGAAACTTTGCTGGCCTTAGCCGTTCCGCCGACGGCAATTTTCGCGAGCAGCGATGATATGGCGGCCGGCGCACTTGCCGCTGCGCACCGCTTGGGCGTGAACGTGCCTGCTCATGTTTCGATTGTCGGCTTCGATGATACCGCGCTTGCTGAGGTTGTATGGCCAGCGCTCACCACAATCCGCCAACCCACGCGTGACATGGCCTATGCCGCCGCTGATCTGTTGTTTAGACGCGGTGCGCTCGATAACCAGCTTGTGCTCGCGCATAATCTGATCGTCCGCGGATCAACTGCGCCGACGGGGTTATAGACCGCTCGGTTTGGCTTCACTTGTATCGCGCACAATTACCGGCAGCAACAAGTGTAACCAACCAAGCGCGAGAAGATAAGAGACCGCTGCAAAGAGGAAGATCGGCGTGTAGCCAATGCCAGCCGTCAGCACGATGCCTGTGATTTTGGCAATAGCAGCGCCGCCCAGATTACCGCAAAACGCCCCAAAAGCGGTAACGCGGCCTACCTTGGCACGCGGCACGACGTCAGTGATCGTTGAGAATATCGAGAGCGAAAATCCCTGATGCCCCGCCATCACCACGCCCATCATGATTGCCACGGGCCAAAAACTATTCAGTTCAAGCACGAGCGGCAACGGTAACACGATCAAAGCTGAGACGAGCATCGCGCCTTTGCGCACGCGGTTGACTGACCAGCCTGCTTCAAGCAAGCGCGTTGAGATATAACCTGCGCTGAGCGCACCAAGTCCCGATCCCGCGAACGCAATCGCGAGCGGCACCGCTAGCTCTACCGTCGAAAGGCCGAATTGTTTGCGATAAAAATCAGCGAGCCAGAAGTTGAGCAGCCACCATGTTGTATCCGAAATCGCCTTGGCAATGACGATCGCCCATGTGCGGCGCTCCGCAAGGATGAAGCCGTAAGGTTTGGCATCATCGTTGAAATCGAGTGTTTCATCCTCTGCGCGATCATCAAATTTAATGCCGCGCGCGAGGATCAGCCACAGAGCGAGCGCTACAAAGCCACCTACGCCGCCAAAGATAAGCGCGCCGCGCCAGCCGTAATTGGCCGCGAGTATAGGGATGAAAAAAGGCATCAGGATCGTGCCCGCGCCCGCAATCGCCGTACCAACGCCGAACGCAAACGAGCGCCTATTGGGCGTGAACAAGGTGGCTACGGTCTTGATCGTCAATGGCGTTTGCACCGCCTCAGTGCCGCCAAGCCCAACGCGCGCGACCACCACATGCCACGCCGTGACGGCCCAGCCGTGCGCGATTGCGGCAACGCTCCATGCCGTTACGCCGACAACCATCGATTTGCGCACGCCAAGCCGGTCAACCAGCCAGCCAGTGAAGAGGAATGCGACTGCAGCTGCAATCTGGGTGTAAAAGGCGAGGTTGCCAAAATCCTCATCAGTCCACCCAAAATCGGCAGACATATCGGGCTTCAGGATCGCGATGATCGGGCGATCCATCGCGTTAAATATGCCCGCGACGCAGAGGATGGCGAATAGAATCCAACGGCGCTGTGCGGTTAACGGGTTCATGTCAGTCCTCCCAATGCGTCTTCGCTTCTCTCTTACGAAAGAGGCCGGTGAATGTCTCCACCGGCCTCTCTTCGCTTCATCCTGCAGTCACGACCCGCAAGGTTGACTTATTTGCCGCCGAAATTCATCTTGGCGATAAGGCCAAAGTAACGATCTGCATCGCGCGCGATTTGATAGCGGAACGCGCCTGCTGGCCCGCCGCCGACGATTGTTGCGGCATAGCTTTGATCGAACAGATTCCGCGCTACAAAGGTCAGTTTGAAGCGGTCATTGCTATCAACCAGCGCGATTGAGGCATTGACGATGCCGTAGCCATCAATTTGCGTTGCGCGGCGGACGACCGGATCAGGCGTTAGTGTGCCATCCTGATCGGTTTGATAATTACCCTGCGCGCCAAGTGCCACGTCAATCGCGCCGCCGGTGCGAATGCGATAATCAACCGACAAGCTCCCCTTGAACTTGGGTGCATAAGGCAGTCGCGTGCCATTAGCGACGATATCGTTGAGCGTACGAACCGGTGGCGGATTGAAGCGATCAATCTTTGCATCGGTATAAGCAAAGCCGCCTGCGATTGAGAAATCACGAACCGGACGGAAGCTAAGATCAACTTCAACGCCGCGTGTCGAAACCGAACCTGCGTTGGTAAAACGTCCAATCGTATTGGTGACGCCGTTGATCGTCAAGGTATCAGGGTTGTTGGCTTGGAAGTTATCATATTTGGCATAGAAGCCTGCGAGATTGAGCGTCAATTTTCCGCCGAGCAGCGTATTTTTGAGACCAATTTCATACGAATTTGATGTTTCTGGCTCAAGCGCCCGCAGGCCAGTTGGCTGAAGGTTAAAGAACAGATTGAACGCAGGGCCTTTATAGCCGCGCGTATATGACGCGAAGCCCGTTACATCGCGGCTGAAATCATATTGCAGCCCCGCCTTGCCTGAGAAATTATCGCTGGTCGTTTTAGTGCGTAAAGGAACACCATTGGTGAAAGCTAGTGCGGCAGACTGCGCAGCATTGGGCGCGGTGCCAAGGCCAAGCAAGCGGTTATATTCAGCGAACACGCCGCCATCAAATACTGGCTGCGACGCACGATTGCCCGGGCTGGTCACGCGAATGAATGACACGTCGATTTGATCAGATGTATAACGTGCGCCTGCGATCAGGCGGAAGCTGTCTGATATATTGAACGTGCCTTGGCCGAAAACTGCCAAGTTTTTCGCGCGTGCATCAAATGTTGCTTCACCAAAAGCGGTCACCGAAGCGGCGGCAAGCGGGCTGCTGCACGGCGTTAAAGTGGTCGTCGGAATAACGGCACCTGTTGCCGCAGCGCAAATGGTGTTGTCCCGGCGGAAAATACGCTTGGTATATGTGTTCGAATAATAAGCGCCGAGGACATAATCAAAAAATTGCTTGCCCGGTGATGTCAAACGCAATTCTTGACTGAATGTATTACCCGTTTGCGGGCCAATGTCATGCGATTGCGGCGGAACGATAAAGGCCTGCGGATAGAAATCACCGTCGCGAATTTCGTTATTCGCAAAGTTGCGGTATGCGGTGATCGACGTGATCGTCTGCGTGCCCAATTCGATATCGGCCTGCGCTGAAAAACCGTAGCCGGTTTCAATCGTGCGCGTGATCAAATTTTGGTTGATCGTGCGCGTTTCGTCGCCAAGCAATGGTGGCAGGACGGTTGAGATACGCGCAAGCGTGACGGTATCGATAACACCGGGCGTTGCAGAGGTTGCAGCAAAGCGCGGCGCGCCGCCGATGACATCAGCACAGCATTCATCATTGTTGCGGTGATAATCGCCGATGAAGGTCAGCTTCACGGTTTCGCTCGCGTCAGCCTCGACAATCGACCGGACGCCGTAATGCTCAAGGCCATTAACGCGGCGGTTTACGTTGGGTGCGATGTTAAAGATGTTGCCATCGTAATTGTCATAAAAAGCGGTCGTGCGGCTGCGCACTTTATCACCGAGCGGCAAATCAATCGCACCGCGCACACGATATTCATTGCCATTATTGAAGAAGAATGCGGCTTCTAACTCACCGCCAACGCTATCGCTCGGACGACGCGAAACGATGTTGATCACGCCAGCGCTGGCATTGCGACCAAATAAGGTGCTTTGCGGGCCGCGCAACACTTCGATGCGTTCGATGTCGATCAAATCAGTGAAAGCTTCGGCTGACCGGCTGAACACAACGCCGTCAAGCACGGTTGAAACTGTCGGGTCAAATGCGATTGAAAGGCTGGTTGTGCCAAGCCCGCGCAAGAACAATGTCTGGTTGAGCGCGGTGCCCGCTTTTACGAAGTTGAGCGAGGGAACGAGGGCGGTAGCACCTTCAAGGCTCGGCTTGCCAATTGTCGCAATTGCATCGCCGCTGATCACAGACACCGCAACGGGAACATCTTGAAGCCGCTCAGACCGTTTTTGTGCGGTAACGATGATATCGCCGACCGTATCATCAGCAATAGCGGGTGCCGCTGCTTGCGCCATCAGCATTGACGGCGTGAACGCAGCTAGCGTCGCGCTTGCCAGCAAAATTGTCCGAAACTTAGTCATGATATTCCCTCCGAAGCTGTTGTGACAGCGTTGTCTGATAAGCGCGCTTAGCCGATTTGTTATCAAAGTGCCATAACGAAAATTTGACCAACCGCACTTCGCGCCCAACTATTGCATTTATGCAACAGAGGGTCAGAACCCAAGCTCGCTCATTTCAACGACGCGCTTTTCGCGCGCGCTGATTTCTGCGGCCATACCGATGGCAACCGCACGCAAACCGTCTTCCGCACTGACCTCAACCGCGCCTTCACCGCGCACCGCCGCGATGAATTTTTGATGCTCATAATAAGTTGATCCGTGGTGGCTGCCCGCTGCGAGCGCCGCTGGATCAACGGGCACATGTTCGCGACTCACCTCTTTCGCCGTTCGGTAACCCACGCGCGGCGAATAGACGATGTCACCTGAGGGGATCAGGCATTCGAGCCTTGCGGTGCTGCCGACAGCGCAGATTTCCTCTTGCTGTTCAGCGCCGTCCGCAAACATTGAAAGGTCCAGCATCGCGCGGACACCATTGGCAAAATCGACGGTGGTATAGCTATTGTCGATGATATCAGGCGTTTGACCATCGTAAAGTTCATCAAGATGGTTCACATCCATCGCGCCTGAGCAATAAACGCGCACTGGCTCGGATTTGACGATTAAACGCATGAGATCAAAGAAGTGGCAGCATTTCTCAACCATCGTCCCGCCAGTATTGGCTGAAAAACGATTCCAATCACCAATCTTGGGCAAGAAGGGAAACCGATGTTCGCGGATTGAAAGCATCGCAAGTTTGCCGATGCGCCCGCTGTGCAGTTGATCAATGAACGCCACAGCTGGCGGCATGTAGCGATATTCCATCGCCGTCCAGAAAATCCCCGGCGTCTTCGCGGCGCGCGCCACGATCCAGTGCGCATCATCAATCGTCGTCGCGAGCGGCTTTTCGCAGAGGATATGCAAACCAGCATCAAACAGCGGGCCGAGCACATCACGGTGCGTGTTGTTGGGGCTAGCGACAATCACCGCATCGACAAGGCCAGACGCCGCAAGTTCAGCGCTATTCGTAAAAGCGGTGATCGCCGAGGCGTCGGTCACTGCGTCTTTCGCCCATGCCAGCGACGTTGCCACTGGATCAGCAATCGCAACAAGTTCTGCCCCCGGTGTGATCGCCAGATTGCGGATATGTTCAACCCCCATCATCCCTGTGCCGACTAGGCCGTAACGAATTTTGCTTCCCATGCGTGTCTTCCTTCGTCATATGACAGCGATGTCTTATCTAGTCTCATCACACGAATCGCGCCCACTCGGCAAGTCTGGTTTTTCAATTAGCGCGGTTGCGTGGGGTATGTGGCGCTTTGCTGGTCGCAGCGTCAAGGAGGCGCAGGGCTTGGTCGAGGCGGCTTTTGCGGCAGGCGTAACGCTGTTTGATACCGCTGATATTTACGGTGCTGATGGCCCTGGCGGGTTTGGCAGCGCAGAGGCTTTGCTCGGCGAAGTCTTCCGTGCAGACCCAAGCTTGCGCAACAAAATGGTGCTCGCATCAAAGGGCGGGATATGGATCGGCGTCCCTTACGATTCGAGCACCGCCTATCTAACGTCAGCGATCGATGCGTCGCTCACACGGTTGAATGTTGACCGCATTGACCTGTGGCAAATTCACCGCCCTGATATTCTCACCCACCCCGCCGAAGTCGCTGCCACGCTTGAAGCGGCGCATAAAGCAGGGAAGATTGGCGCGGTTGGCGTTTCGAACATGACGGTAGCGCAAACCAGCGCGCTGCAATCCTATCTGGCGCTACCCATCGTTAGCGATCAGCCCGAATTCTCAGCGCTCGCGCTTGATCCGCTCAGCAACGGAATAATGGATGCGAGTCTGACGCATGACCGCGCAGTGCTGGCGTGGTCGCCGCTGGGTGGTGGGCGCTTGGCAAATCCAAATGATGATCGTTCGCGCGCGGTGTGCGCTTTGCTTGATGCAAAGGCGGCTGAATATGAAGTGTCACGTACTGCGGCTGCCTATAGCTGGATTATGGCGCATCCGGCCAAGCCAATCCCGATCGTCGGCACGCAAAATACTGACCGTATCGCCGATATTCCAAGCGCGTTCATCCCGCAGTGGACGCGCAGTGATTGGTATGCTGTTTTAGTTGCTTCGATGGGGGAACCATTGCCATGACCAAGCCTCGTTGTGAAATCAGCTGGTTTTCAGCGTTGTGCGATGATGATTATGAATTCTTAGGCGTTCCCGACGCAGCCCTTGCGTCAAGCTGGGAGCATTGCCGCGATATCGTGATGCAGGCCGAAGCGGGTGGGTTTGACAATATTCTGCTGCCCTCCGGCTATGCGCTCGGGATTGATACAAACGCTTTTGCAGCGGCAATTGCGCCGATGTTGCGACGGATGCGATTGCTAATGGCTGTGCGGATTGGTGAGATGTGGCCGCCGCAGCTCGCGCGTCAAATTGCGACGATTGACCGGATGCTTGGCGGACGGCTGACGATCAATATCATTTCGTCTGACATGCCGGGTGAGACGCTTGCCAGCGAGCCGCGTTATGCCCGCACCGTTGAGGCGATGCATATTCTGAAAACGATGCTGAGCGGGCAAGCGCTTGATCATGACGGTGAGTTTTGGAAACTCAAACTCGATCCGCCACGCATCACGACGCTTTCCGGCAAAGCGCCCTTGCTCTATTTTGGTGGCCTTTCAGAAGCCGCACGCGAAGCAGCGGCGAAGGGCTGCGATATATTCTTGATGTGGCCCGACAAAAAAGAAGTCATCGCGGCGATCATCGCTGATATGAATATCCGCGCGGCCAAATACGGACGCACTCTGCGCTATGGCTACCGCGCGCATGTTGTTGTGCGCGATAATGAGGCTGAAGCGCGCACTGCAGCTGATCGCTTGCTCTCGAAACTCGACGCAGCAACGGGGGCTGCCATCCGCGCCAAATCGCTTGATTCGCAATCGGCAGGCGTTAACGCGCAAGCCACATTGCGTGAGAATGCCGCCGACGATGGCTATGCTGAGGAATTTTTGTGGACTGGCATTGGCCGCGCGCGTTCAGGCTGCGGCGCTGCGATTGTCGGCGATCCCGATCAGGTACTGGGTAAGCTTGAAAGTTACCGCGATATGGGGATTGAAGCGTTTATCTTGTCGGGATATCCCCACGCCGCCGAAGCCGATCTATTCGCGCGCCATGTATTGCCGAACATCAATCACGGGCCTTTGGTTTAGATTTTATTGCCCCCGATTTTGTTGACGTGACGCTGTTTATAGCGGACTATCAATAAAATTGGGGAGGGCAATATGCGCATTTCGATCAAGACGTGGGTATTTCTAAGTGCTGCTGCACTCGCGCTATCAGCGTGCAACAAAACCGGCAATATGAACGGCAAAACCGATGCTGATATCAAGGAAACGGCTTATTCTGAGCGCGTTTATTGGGGTGATACGCATCTCCACACGAGCAATTCAATCGACGCGTTCGGCTTTGGTGTAAAGCTTGGCCCTGAAGAGGCATTGCGCTTTGCACGCGGTGAGGAAGTGACCGCGACGTGGGGGTTGAAGGCAAAACTTGAAAGACCGCTCGATTTTCTTGTGATTGCCGATCATTCGGGTGGGCTCGGCGCTACGCAAGCGCTGTATGATGCGCCGCGGATGTTGATCCAAGATCCCACATTGCTGCGCTGGCATGATATGATGCACGAAAGTCCGGCAGGGCGTATTCGCGCAACGGGTGAATTGATTGATGCGGTTGGCAAAAACACTTTGCCCGCATCATTGCGCGACCCTGAGCGAACAAAGGAAAGAACCACCAAAATCTGGACAAATCAAAATAGCATCGTTGAGCGGTATAATGAACCCGGCAAGTTTACTGCCTTCATTGGCTTTGAATATACGCTGATGCCGCGCGGCGATAATCTTCACCGTGTGGTGATGTTCCGCGATGGGAAGGATAAGGCTGATAAAGTTCTCCCCTATGATCCGGGGCAGGGTGATACGCCGGTTAGCCAGCTCTGGGATTATATGGACGCTTATGAAAAAGCGACGGGCGGGAAAGTGCTTGCCATTCCGCACAACAGCAATGTTTCGAACGGGCGGATGTTTGAATTGACCGGCCCGGGCGGCTCGCCAATGAGCGCTGATTATGCGCGGCGGCGGGCCATGCACGAACCGCTTGTCGAAGCCACGCAAATCAAGGGCGATAGCGAAACGCATCCCTTCCTATCTCATAACGACGAATTTGCTGATTTCGGAAAAGCAGGCTGGGATACGGGCAATCTTACGATGCAACGCCCCGCAACCCCCGATATGTATGCGGGCAACTATGTGCGCGAAGCGCTCAAGCGCGGACTAGCGATTGAAGCGCGCACGGGGGTTAATCCCTATAAGCTTGGCATGATTGGTTCAACTGACAGCCACACCGCGCTCTCGACGGGCGACGAGAATAACTTCTTTGGCAAACATTCGGGCAATGAGCCAAATGCCAATCGCGCGGGCCAGCCGCAAAACCTTGGCACAAACGTGGGGCGGTTTGGCTGGCATTATCTTGCCGGAGGCTATGCTGCGGTTTGGGCAAAGGCCAATACGCGCAGTGCGATCTTTGATGCGATGATGCGTAAGGAAACGTACGCGACGACGGGCCCACGAATGAGCGTGCGTTTCTTTGGCGGCTGGGGTTTCGGGGTTGATATACTCAAAGGCGATTGGGTTAAGGCTGGTTATGCCGCAGGCGTTCCGATGGGGGGTGATCTGACAAATGGCAAGGGCGCGCCAAGATTCATTGTATCAGCGACCAAGGATCCGATTGGTGCAAACCTTGATCGCGTTCAAATCGTCAAAGGCTGGGTCGATGCAAGTGGGAAGCTCCATGAAAAGATCTTCAATGTGGTATGGAGCAGCCCGGATTCCCGCACGCTGGCTGGTGAAAAACTTACGCCGGTAGGTGATACGGTCAATATTGCGACCGCGAGCTACACAAACACAATCGGTGCGCCGCAGCTATCGACTGTCTGGACTGACCCTGAGTTCAATGCAAACCAAAAGGCGTTTTATTACGCGCGCGTGCTCGAAATCCCAACGCCGCGCTGGGTGTTATTCGATGTGTTGCGGTATAAGGCAAAGCTGCTTCCCGGCACTCGGGTGAAGGATCAGGAGCGCGCTTATACCTCGCCAATCTGGTACACGCCCAATCGATGACGAGCCAGCTTCTGCGCGAGCCTCTGGTGCATTTCCTCGCAGCAGGGGCATTGGTCTTTTGGCTGTTTGGCAGTGCAGCGAATGATCCCGATGATCGGTCAATCACAGTAAGCGAGCCGCAAATCACGGTGCTAGCAAAGCAGTGGGAAGCAACATGGCAACGCGCGCCAACGCAAGTTGAAGTTGACGGACTGATCCGTGATCACATCAAGGATGAGGTTTACTACCGTGAGGCGTTGCGGCTTGGCCTTGATAAAGGCGATATCATCATGCGGCGGCGGATGCGGTCGAAGATGGAGTTCCTTGTTGCGGCTGAGTCAGAGAGCGAAGCGCCAAGTGATGCGGCGTCGCAGGCATGGCTTGACGCGCACAAATCCAAATATGCGACCAATCCTGCACTCAGTTTCGATCAGGTTTTTGTGGGGGAGGGCAATGCTGCGCGTGCTTTAGCGCAGCTGAGGGCAGGTGTTGAGCCTCAACAGATCGGTGTACCGCTTTCGGTGCCAGCAACGCTAGAGGACGCGCGCGGCGAAGAGGTTGATCGGCAATTTGGCGAAGGTTTTGCAAAAGTGATCGCTGCCCAGCCACGTGGGGTTTGGTATGGCCCCGTCACTTCGGGCTTCGGCGCGCATATCGTCCGGGTGCGCAGAGTAGTGGCAGGCAGCGTCCCCCCGCTCGCGACAATTCGGCAAGCTGTGGAGAACGACTGGCGCGAGGCGAACCGTAAAACGCGTGAGGCCCGCGCCTATCAGGCGTTGCTTGATGGCTATACGATCCGGATTGCCAAGCCTTGAGGCGTCTGTTTGGCTTACTCGACTCAAAATCGATCACCTTTGCGCATTCGTCTTTGCGAGCGAAGCGCGGCAATCCATACTATGGTGCAGCGAGTGGATTGCCGCGTCGCTGCGCTCCTCGCAAAGACGATTCGATTTGGTTGATTTCGACTTTAATGATGCTGTTCCTGATTGGGCTTTCGGTGCCAGCGGCGGCGGACGAATTGCGCCCGGGCTACCTCCAACTTACGCAGCAAAGCGAGCGCGTGTGGCTTGTAAAACTCAAAGCGCCAGTGAAGGGCGGGATGGCGGCGGCGGTTGCGCCTATTTTTCCGCCCACCTGCACGCTGAGTAAACCAAGCCGCGAATTGGTCGAGGGATCATTGATCTCTCGTTGGCAGGCGACATGCGAGAAACCGCTGATTGATATGCAGGTAGGGCTATCGGGGCTTGATCAGACCGTTAGTGATGCGCTGTTGAGGATCTCACCACTTGGTCGTCCGGTGCAGGCTGCGCGACTGACTATTACAACCCCGCTTGCGAAAGTGGCGACGCGTGCTGGAGCGGCTCAAGTGGCACACACTTATTTTGCGCTCGGTGTTGAACATATTCTCACGGGATATGATCATCTGCTCTTCGTCCTCTCGCTCGTGCTTTTGCTGAGCGGGGGCTGGGTGATTGCGCGCACGGTGACGGCGTTCACCATCGCGCATTCGATCACGCTGGTTGGTGCGACACTGGGGTTTCTGGGTGTGCCACAGAAGCCAGTCGAGATATGCATTGCCCTCTCAATCATCTTCCTCGCGGTCGAAGTCGTCAAACACGATCCCGCGCGCCCGCGCCTATCAGAGCGCATGCCGTGGCTGGTCGCCTTTCTGTTCGGTTTGCTCCACGGTTTTGGCTTTGCCGGCGCGCTCGCTGAAATTGGCATGCCTGAAGGCGAAGTGCCGATAGCGCTGCTCACTTTTAACCTTGGCGTAGAAGCGGGGCAGATTGGGGTTGTGATGGTGGCGCTTGCTGCCCTCGCACTGGTTGGGCGAATGTTACCAGCAGCGCTTGTTCGTTTCAAACATCTTACGGCCTATGCAATCGGCACGACGGCCAGCTTTTGGTTCATCGCGCGGCTGATCAGTTAGAGCATGATGACATTAAGTTGATCCACTTCGTCTTTGCGAGCGAAGCGCGGCAATCCATACTATGGTGCAGCGAGTGGATTGCCGCGTCGCTGCGCTCCTCGCAAAGACGATTCAACCATTTGTCATCACGCTCTAACGCACTCATTGGCGTTAGGTTCACATTGCGATTTACGAGGTGCGCGTTATTCTCGCACCATGATCAACCAAGTGAGCTTTGAAATTGTCTCGCTTTCAAGCGGCGCGACCAGCGTTGTTCCCTTCATTGATGGAACGTCTTTGATTGATCTCATAACTGCATATGAAGACGCGCGCGGATATACTGATCCGCTCGGCGGATATGGCGGGATTATTCCTGAATATATGCAATACGGCCCGATTGATGACTATTTCATGGCGCGAGGCATTTCGCTGTGTCGTCAACCAGATGGCGCACAATATATGTTGGGCTGCCAATGCGGAGAGGTGGGATGCTGGCCCCTGATGGCGAAAATTCGCTCAACCGCGTCGCGCTACGAATGGGGTGGATTTCACAATCCCTGTCGCGAAGCACGCGATTATAGTCGGTTTGGTCCGTTTATATTTGAACGCGCGACTTATGAGCGAGCCGCCCGCGACGTCGCTACCCGCCTTACCGCCCCGCCTCAATCATCGCGCTGACGACGGTGAATTTTTCACGCGGCGCACCGTCCCTGGCGCGCGCGGTTTCGGCGGCTTCGATTCGGCCCCAAGCGTCTGCATCGACTGGTTTCACGCTGCGTTCCGCCAGAATTTCCTTCAGGCGTGCACCCCCGGCCTTGCGCGCCGTTTGCCCAGCTAGGTCTTCGGCGATAAGCTCAACAATGCGGTATCCGTCGGGGCGATTGGTGCCGATTGTCCCACTAGGCCCCCGTCGCGCCCATCCCACGCAGTAAAGGCCCGGCAGGATGCGCCCTTCGCTATTGGCAAAGCGCCCGCGACCATGTTCATAGGGCACGCCAGCGATAGGGGGCGTTTGATAGCCGATGCACGCAACAATCAGGGTGCACGGGATAGCATAAGTTTCGCCTGTGCCGATTGAGCGCAGATCAGCATCAAGCACGGTGCGTTCAACGATGATGCGTTCAGCTCGACCATCGCCCTCAATCCGCAGCGGGCTAGCAAAGAAATCAAAATCAATCGCGATTGGCTTGGGGGGGTCTTCATTGGTGGCAAAGGCGCGCAGGTGCGTGACCGATTTACGAACGCCGGGTTCAAGCAAAGCATCATCATCAAGCGGCGGCAAATCGCTTGCGCTTACATAAGGCGACGCGCGCGAAAGGTGGCCTAGTTCGCCGAGCTCCTTCGGCGTCATCGCAATTTGGTGCGGGCCTCGGCGGCCAAGCACGCTAATCCGTTTAATCGCTGATCCATCAAGCGCATCAAGCGCATGGCTGACGATATCCGAACCATCAAATTCGCCCCGCGTTTTGGCAAGGATGCGCGTGACATCAAGCGCAACATTGCCATTGCCAATCACCACCGCGCCCGGGCCTTCAAACGGGGGCGCTAAGTCTGCGAAATCGGGGTGACCATTATACCAGCCAACAAACGCTGCGGACCCAAGAACGCCGGGCAAATCGCTGCCCGGGATATCAAGCGGGCGATCGTTGGGTGCCCCCGTGGCGAGTATGACAGCATCATAAAGCTCTGTAAGTTCTTCAATTGAAACATCGCTGCCAACGCTGACATTGCCATAAAAATGGACACTGGCACTGTTTAACACGGCATCGTAGCGTTTGCTTACCGCTTTGATCGATTGATGGTCGGGCGCAACGCCGGAACGGATCAGACCGTAGGGAACGGGAAGCCGGTCAATGATATCAATCGTTACATCATCGCTATAAGCCTTTTGGGCGGCTTCAGCTGTGTAAAATCCCGCAGGGCCTGATCCAATTATCGCGATATGCCGCATCTAAATCCCCGCATGAGCTTAATTTTCGCGATGCTAACGTGCTTATCCGCTAGCGCAACCCTTAAGGCAAAACGCGCGGGCGGTGGCTTTCATCGAGTGCAACAAAGGTGAAGACGCCCGTGGTGACAGGGATTTCGATTTGATCGCCCCCGCGCGTTGCGGCCACCTCGATTCTGATCGTCAGCGAGGTTCGGCCCTTACGAACCACCTCGGCGTAAACTGAGATCAGATCACGCACTAGAATTGGGGCAAGAAACTCCATCGCATCAATCGCAACAGTGGCGCACGGCCCTTGCGCAACGCGACCCGCAACAATGCCGCCCGCAATATCCATCTGACTTAATACCCAGCCGCCAAAGATGTGGCCGTTCGAATTGATATCGCTGCGCTGCGGTACAATGCGCAGGATGGGGTCACGCATCGTCATTTCATGTCACCCTCAAAAGGATCAACAATCGATTCGTCATGACCGGTGCCAGAACTCAAGAAGACGAGCCCCATTAACGCTGCCGCGAGCAACACCGAAAAGAAAACGCCAAGTGCGGTAAACAACATCATCGGCCACGGGATTGGGCCTGCTAACGCCCATAACAGACCGAGGCAGCCAACGACTGAGATCAATGACGCAAGCGACATCCACCACATCAGCCGCCGATACCTGCCCCACGCAAACGCAGCATAATCTGGATCATCAAGCGAAGAACGGAAGTCAGGCATATCCCCCCTTGAACCTAGTGCGTTAAATCATCAAGATGCTCCAAAAGAGGAGGGTGTTTGAAATGACGATCCGCGCGATACTCCAAGCCAAAGATGGTTCGATACTCTCGATTTCCGCCGATGCGACTGTTGCAAATGCCATCGCCTTGCTGGCTGATAAACGAATCGGTGCGCTTCCCGTGGTTGACGGTGGCAGCGTTCTCGGCATTTTTTCGGAGCGTGATGTTGTCTACGGCCTCGCGCGTGAAGGAGCGCGACTACTCACCCGTACAGTGAGTGAAGTGATGATTTCGCCCGCGATAACCGTTGACCCCGATACCGGCGTGATGGACGCACTTTCGCTGATGACAATGCGTCGCATCCGCCACTTGCCTGTGCTTGATAATGGCGTGATTGCAGGCTTTATTTCGATTGGCGATTTGGTGAAGTACCGGATTGACCGGATTGAAGCTGATGCCGCTGCCATGCGCGATTATATCCAAGCTAGCTGACCTGAATGCTTCTGCAAACTTCAAAGGCGGGTGATTCTGCGCTCCTGTAAGTCGCGCAAATGCCGTTCAATCCGCCGCCAATGCCAGCGAACTTTCAAGTTCAAACCAGCGCCACGGATCTCTTGGCGTGCCAAACCAAGTGCTTCATCACCGTGCCGATCAAGCAATTGCTTTGCTTTCGTTTCATTGCGCCACATTTGCGCACGTCTGCGATCATTGGTTCCGAACATCGAACCAGTCCCCTTTGCAAAATATAATAAACGCAAAAATTGGCTTACATGCCAATGGCGGGTACGCGCGACGATCAAGTTTTTGATTCTATTCACAATTGCACAAGAATGGGGAAATTGAAAGCAAAATGGATGATTGCAGCTGGGTACCTCCATTAACCGTCATTGCGAGGAGCCAAAGGCGACGCGGCAATCCAGAAAGTCTCACATTTCCGCAACCTTCTGGATTGCTTCGCTACGCTCGCA
>JAYUAU010000082.1:0-19855 GCA_043741135.1 Sphingomonadales bacterium
TGGTGGGCAGGGCTGGATTCGAACCAGCGTACGGAAACCCGGGCAGATTTACAGTCTGCTGCCTTTAACCACTCGGCCACCTGCCCAACAGGTGCTTGGCCGTGGAAAGCCAAGCGAGGCAGGGCAATGGCGAAGCGCTTGCCTGATGTCAATCGTATATGCGAAGCCATTCGCTTGGCGGCGCACGATTTGGCATCAGTGAGTTCGCGGGCTCGGCAATGTCTTTGTAGCCGATTGACATGCCCGTCCACAAAATGCGCTCATTGGGTGTGCCGAGGAAGGCGCGGATCGTATCGGGATACACTGCCCAGCATTCCTGCGCACAGCTATCAAGCCCCGCTTCACAGAGCAAAAGCATGATATTTTGCAGCATCATCCCCGCATCGCCCCATTGCGGCGGCCCCATATTGCGGTCGAGCGTGAGGAATAGCCCCATAGGCGCATTGAAGAACTGAAAATTACGCGAAAACCATAGTGCGCGACCCAGCTTATCTTCGCGAGGGATACCGATGGCTTCATACATCATATGGCCAACTTCATAGCGGCGGTCTTTATACGGCGATGTTAGCGTTTTGGGATAGATATCATATTCGTGCGGCTCAGTCGGCGGACCCTCGGCCATTTTACCCTGCATGATGCCCTTGAGCTTGGCCATCGCGCCGCCGTGAACAATATCGACATGCCATGGTTGGAGATTGCCGCCCGTCGCCGCGCGGGCTGATTTTACAACGATGTCATGAACCAACGCGATATCCACAGGTTGATCAGTAAAACCGCGCACTGAACGGCGGTAAGCAACAGCCTCTGAAACGTTCATCACAGCATCCTTTATCGAGTAAAACTTTCCCTTGCCGTTAACGTAAGTTTGCGCAAGAGCATATCCAGCGATTCCCAAACTGTTGAGAGGAAGTTTTATGGCGACAGCCTACATCGTAGACGCGGTGCGCACGGCGGGCGGTAAGCGCGGCGGGAAATTGGCGGGATGGCACCCCGTTGATCTGGCCGCAGCAACACTCGATGCGATTGTTGTGCGGAGCGGCATTGACGCGAGCAAGATCGACGATGTGATCATGGGTTGTGTGAGCCAAGGCGGACAGCAAGCAGGCCAAATTGGGCGTAATGCCGTGCTCGCGGCGAAACTCGTTCCTGACAGCGTTCCCGCCGTCTCGATTGACCGGCAATGCGGATCATCGCAACAAGCCATGCAATTTGCCGCGCAAGCCGTGATGTCTGGCACGCAGGATATCGTCATTGCGGCAGGTGTTGAGAGCATGACACGCGTGCCAATGGGGTCAACCGCGATCCTTCATATGAAGGAAGGCCTTGGCAATTATAAATCTCCCCAGCTTGAGGAGAAGTATCCCGGTATCATGTTCAGCCAGTTCGTTGGTGCGGAGATGATCGTTAAGAAATATGGGTTTACTAAAGACGCGGTCGATGCCTTTGCGCTGAGCAGCCATGTGAAGGCGAAAGCCGCGACGCAATCAGGCGCGTTCGCGAATGAAATCATCGTGCTTGATGTTGAAACGGCTGAGGGCGTGATCAAGCACAGTGTGGACGAAGGCATTCGCATGGACGCAACGCTGGAGGGCATTGCGGGCGTCAAGTTGCTTCAAGAAGGCGGCGCGCTGAGTGCTGCTTCATCTAGCCAGATTTGCGACGGCGCGTCCGCCGTTCTGATCGTTTCGGAAAAGGCGCTTAAAGAGCACGGCCTCACCCCGATTGCGCGGATTCACAATCTGACGGTGACTGCGGGTGATCCGGTGATCATGCTTGAGGAGCCACTGTTTGCTACTGATAAGGCTTTGCAACGCGCGGGGATGAAGATCAGCGATATCGATTTGTTCGAAGTCAATGAAGCCTTCGCCTCAGTGCCGATGGCTTGGCTTAAACATACCGACGCTGACCCTGATAAGCTTAACGTCAATGGCGGCGCGATTGCACTTGGCCATCCTCTCGGCGCATCAGGCACCAAGCTGATGGCAACGCTTGTCAACGCACTTGGCGCGCGCGGCAAGAAATACGGCCTACAAACAATGTGCGAAGGCGGCGGCGTGGCCAACGTTACGATTATTGAGCGGCTTTAACCAAACCATCCGTTCAGGCTGAGCTTGTCGAAGCCCTGTACTTCTTGTTTTGCATCACTGACAAAGAGTAAGGGCAGCCCTTCGACAGCTCAGGGTAAGCGGTTTTTTATTGAAAAGGATAACAATATGAAACTCGATTCAACAGTATCAGCCGTCATCACCGGCGGCGCATCGGGCCTCGGTGCTGCAACGGCACGCGCGCTCGCAGCCAAGGGCGTGAAAGTAGCGATCTTTGACCTTCAAAAGGAAAAAGGTGAAGCAATGGCCGCTGAACTTGGCGGCGTCTTTTGCGAAGTCAACGTCACCAGCGATGAAAGCGTGATTGCGGGATTTGAAAAGGCGCGCGCTGCGAACGGTCAGGAACGTATTCTCGTTAATTGCGCAGGCACTGGCGCTGCGATGAAAACCGCGAGCCGTTCAAAAACTGACGGCTCAATCAAACATTACCCCGCCGACGCGTTTAACTGGCTGATCCAGATCAACCTTGTTGGCACATTCCGCTGCATCGCCCTATCAGCCGCTGGCATGATGACGCTAGAGCCGCAAAATGAAGACGGTGAACGCGGCGCGATTGTTAACACAGCCTCGGTAGCGGGCGAAGATGGCCAGATGGGGCAAGTGGCTTACTCAGCGTCAAAAGCGGGCGTGATTGGCATGACGCTGCCGATTGCGCGCGATTTGATGAGCGAGGGTATCCGCGTCAACACGATCCTGCCGGGAATTTTCGAAACTCCGCTGATGCTCGGTGCACCGCCGCAAGTCAAAGACGCGCTCGCGGCCTCTGTTCCCTTCCCTAAGCGTCTTGGCAAGCCAGAGGAATATGCTGGCCTAGCGCTCACGATGATCGAAAATGGCTATTTCAACGGCGAAGATGTGCGGCTTGACGGCGCGATCCGGATGGCCCCGCGTTAAGCGCTAGTCAGGATGAAAATCTATTTCGACGGCGGCTGCCAGCCCAACCCGGGTGTGATGGAAGTCGCCGTCGTCGCGCGCGGAATTAGCTATTTCCTGGAAAATATCGGCGAAGGCACCAACGGCGATGCGGAGTGGCTGGCGATGATTCATGCCGTTCGCATCGCCAAGCAGTTGGAGGTGCGTGAAGTCATCCTGCTTGGCGATTCAGTGACGGTAATCAATCAAGCCAAAGGCATAGGAAAATGTCGGAGTGCTGCACTCAAGCGCCATTGTGAGGTATTTCGCGCCTTGACTGCTGATATGGCTGGCCTTCGGGTCAGGACGATTAGCCGCCATCAAAATCTCGCCGGAATCGCGCTGGCGCGTCGTCACCTCGCTTAAGATCGAGGTTAATGAGTCAGGTGTGATTTCGCGCGCCACTACCCGCATCCCTGAGCTTGTCGAAGGGTTGTCCTTCTCGTCGGAGGCAGGGGCAGCCCTTCGACATCGACCCGTCGGGAGACAGGGATGCGGAAGTCATTACGGCAACAACAAACTCGAGTCGCCATAAGAATAAAACCGGTAACCACTGCCAATCGCATGGGCATAAGCCGCCTGCATCACCTCGCGCCCCATCAGTGCGCTCACCAGCATGAACAATGTGGATTTGGGCAGATGAAAATTCGTTATCAGGCCGTCGATGCCCTTGAACTGATAACCCGGTGTGATGAAGATGGCGGTATCACCTTCAAACGCCTCAATCTGCCCGCTCTGCGAACAAGCGCTTTCAATTAGCCGAAGCGACGTTGTGCCAACCGCGATCAGCCTACCACCGCGCGCGCGTACTGCGTTCAACCGAGCGGCGGTGTCAGCGGAAATCACGCCCCATTCGCTGTGCATTCGATGATAATTCGTATCATCAACCTTCACCGGCATAAACGTGCCAGCACCAACATGGAGCGTGAGCATCTCGTGCCCAATCCTTGCCTTAGCAAGCGAAGCCATCAATTCAGGCGTGAAATGAAGTGCCGCAGTTGGGGCCGCCACAGCGCCTTCGGGCGCTGCAAACATCGTTTGATAATCAGATAAATCCTGCGCGTCGGGGGGCCTTCTGCTCGCGATATAGGGAGGAAGAGGCACCGTGCCAGCGCGGGCGAGGAGTATTTCGACAGGTTCATCGCCCGAAAATTGCAGGCACCAGCTGCCATCATCGTGGCGGTCAGTTGCGGTGGCGCTGACGCCGTGACCAAAATCGATCACATCGCCTTCATGCAAGCGTTTTCCATTGCGGACGAAGGCACGCCAGCCGCGCAAGCTCTCGCGTTTGTGAAGCGTCGCGCCGATCTTGGCTTGCCCGCGCATGCCCTCAAGTTGAGCAGGGATCACCTTAGTATCGTTGAACACGAGGCAATCGCCGCTGCGCAACAGCTGAGGCAGATCGCGAACGCCGCCATCGCTCAAATTTCCCTGATCAACGACAAGCATCCGCGCGGCGTCTCGCGGGGCGGCGGGCCTTAACGCGATATTTTCTGGCGGCAGGTCAAAATCAAACAGCTCAACACGCATCAGGGGGTGGCGGCCGGAACCTCTGGGGGAGCTGGCGCAGGGACTGGAGGCGGAACAACAATCGCCACACGCGCTGCATTTGGCCCATCAGCCTCAATCCATGCCCGCACTATCTTTGACGGGCTGACAGGTGGCTCACCGCGCTCAATCGCATCTACAAATTGCATCCCCGACGTAAGCCGCCCGAACACCGTATATTTGCCGTCAAGCCGGATCGTTGGCTGAAACAACAAGAAGAACTGGCTGTTTGCGCTATTGGGATTATCTGTGCGCGCCATCGAAATGCTCCCGCGCAAATGGGGAAGATCATTAAACTCAGCCTTGAGATCAGGCAGCGGCGAACCACCCGATCCTGTGCCTTGAGGATCGCCTGTTTGCGCCATGAACCCGTCGATCACACGGTGAAAAAGTAAGCCGTCATAAAATCCAGCGCGCGTGAGAAGCTTGATTCGTTCAACATGGGCAGGGGCCTTGTCGGGGCGCAAAGCAACGGTCACCGCGCCGCCGGTGGAAAGCTCAAGATGCAGGATATTCTGAGGGTCAGGGGCCACCACCGGAGCAGCAACCGGGGCCTGCGCAAGGGCCATCGCAGATGTGACAATGCCAAGGCAGACAAGGATTGGCTTGATCAAACGCATGTATCGAAAACTCCGCAGCAAAGTGAAGATCGCCTTTGCCAGATTTCAGATGAATGGCAAATGAGTTTGAAGGGCAGCTCTTGCTCTCGGCAATCGAAATGGCCAGGGCAATTGCATTTTGGAGATACATCCGCCGTTCCCCTGCGAAGGCAGGGGCCCAGTCCTGTCTCAAACGAAGCGACGAAGCCTCAGAAACGTGGCCCGTCTGGGCCCCTGCCTTCGCCAAGGGAACATCCAACTCTCAGGTGAAACACGTAATTCTGTCAAAAAAATCAAATGCGATTGCCCTGTCGAAATGGCTGATGATGGTTTGCCAAAAGCACATCTTACGCTAGGGCGACTTAATGTCTGATCAAGAAAACTTACCCGTTACCATTGCTGACGTCCGCGCGGCTCATGCCCGAATTGCTGACTCCATCGTCCGCACTCCCACGCTGATTAGCCAAACGTTATCGGCGATGATGGGGGCAACGATCTATCTCAAGTTTGAAAACCTTCAATTCACCGCAGCGTTTAAGGAACGCGGTGCGCTTAACCGGTTGCTGTTGCTCGGTGATAATGCGCGCAAAAATGGCGTGATCGCGGCTTCGGCGGGCAATCACGCGCAGGGGCTCGCTTATCATGGGCGGCGGCTCGGCGTGCCAGTAACGATTGTGATGCCTGTGCCAACGCCAACGGTGAAGGTCATGCAAACCGAAAGCCACGGTGCTACAGTCGTTCTCCACGGCGAAACATTTGACGAGGCCTATGCTCATGCGCGCTCGCTTGAAACTGAGCGCGGGTTGACCTTTGTTCATCCTTTTGACGAACCAGATGTGATCGCAGGGCAGGGCACTGTCGCGCTTGAAATGCTTGAAGATGTGCCAAGCCTTGACGTGCTCGTCATCCCAATTGGTGGCGGTGGGCTGATATCTGGTGGCGCTGTCGTGGCGAAAGCGTTTAATCCCGCGATTGAGATCATCGGCGTTGAGGCGGAACTTTACCCATCGATGTATGCACTCCGCAATGGCGTCGATTTGCCGTGCGAAGGCGATACGCTTGCCGAAGGGATTGCGGTGAAAGAACCCGGCCAAATAACGCGGCAAATGGTAGCTAGTCTTGTTGATGATATTGTCCTCGTGGGCGAACGCTATCTTGAGGAATCGGTGAGCCTCTTATTGCAGATTGAAAAGACCGTTGTCGAGGGCGCGGGTGCCGCTGGATTGGCAGCGCTTCTCGCGCATCCTGAACGCTTCAAGGGCAAGACAGTGGGCTTGATCCTGTGCGGTGGCAATATCGATACACGGCTGCTTGCTAACGTTTTGTTGCGTGATCTTGCGCGTTCGGGCCGCCTCGCGCGGATTCGCGTTCGTTTGCAAGATCGGCCAGGGGCATTGTTCAATGTCTGCCGGATTTTCAACGAACAGGCGGTCAACATCATTGAAATCTATCACCAGCGCGTCTTCACGACATTGCCTGCCAAGGGGCTTATCACCGATATTGAATGCGAAACGCGTGATGCTGTCCATTTAGCGCGGTTGATGAGCGCGCTGAGTGAAGGCGGTTATGAAGCTTCGCCCGTCGAACTCGCATAAGATTGGGGCGCTGACACTTTTCGTGCTTAACGCGCGCGATACGTGGTAAATGATCTTTTCATTCTGTGTGCCGCGTAACATAAGGCAATCAACGACAATCAATATTGTTAGTGAGGATCTCGCACGCCGTGACTGCCCCATTCCGCTTTCCCCGGTTTTTCGTGACGAGCCCCTCGCCGTGTCCCTATCTGGCAGGCAAATCTGAGCGCAAAGTTTTCACTGAACTTACAGGAGCGCATGCCGGTGAGCTCAATGACGCGTTGAGCAAGATCGGATTCAGACGAAGCCAAGGTGTTGCGTATCGGCCCAGTTGCCTCGATTGTTCGGCGTGTGTTTCAGTCCGCGTTGTAACGCAAATATTCAAACCCAACGCGACGCAGCGCAAATTACTCCGCAAAAATGCTGATATTGAAATTACCGCGTGTCGGCCGTGGTCTACGCAGGAACAATTTGATCTGCTCCGCCATTATCTTGATGCCCGTCATCCAGCGGGCGGCATGGTGGGCATGGATGATGTTGATTATGCCGATATGGTTGAACAAACCTCAGTCAACAGCTTTGTGATTGAATATCGCGAACCGAGCGTGAATGGCAGGCAAGGCAAGCTCGTCGGCGCGTGTATCACTGATCAGCAGGACGACGGGCTATCGATGGTGTATAGCTTTTTTGATCCCGATAGCACGCAGCGATCCGGCCTCGGCAGCTTCATCATCCTTGATCATATCATTCGCGCAGGGCGCGCTGGGCTGCCCTATGTCTATTTGGGCTATTGGGTAAAAGGCGCTCAGCGGATGGAGTATAAGATTGGCTTCCGCCCGCTCGAACGACTTGGCCCTGACGGCTGGCACCGCTTTGACCCCACAGCACAAGCCATAGCGGGCATGCCTGATATGAGGAAATTGGCGGTTCTTGTGTGATGGGGGTTGGCGAGCGTCAATCGGCGCGTTAAGCTTTACTCATGTTGAACTTACCCAACATTCTCACGCTCTCGCGGATCGTGACTGTGCCCGTTCTGGTTGGCCTGCTCTGGTATCCCGGATGGGAAGTGGGATGGCTCTTAGGCTTTGCGCTTTACTGCCTGATGGGGGTTACCGATTATTTCGACGGTTATCTTGCGCGCGCGCAGGGAACGGTTTCAAAACTTGGTGTGTTCCTTGATCCGATCGCTGATAAGATCATGATTGCGGCGGTTATCGTGATGCTCGTTGGCACGCGGCATGATGCGGCGTCGATCACGGGCATTCACTTGATCCCCGCGTTGATCATTTTGCTTCGCGAAATCACTGTTTCAGGTTTGCGAGAATTTCTGGCAGGCTTGCGTGTTTCGCTTCCCGTTTCGCAATTGGCGAAATGGAAAACGGCGTTTCAGATGATTGCGCTCGGGGCGCTCATCTTGGCTGGCGGTTTGCCAGAGCAGGAATGGATCCGCGCTGTTGGCATCATATCGCTGTGGAGCGCGGCCGTCCTCACGCTCATCACCGGCTGGGATTATCTCCGCGCTGGCATCGCGCATATGGATTGACCTATGGCAGTATCGATCCTCTATTTTGCGTGGGTTCGTGAGGCAGTGGGGGTCGACGGCGAGATGCTCGACGTGCCTGCTTCGGTGCACAGCGTGAATGATCTCGCTGATTGGCTCGCGCTGCGTCATCCGATATTTGTTGAAAAAGCGCGGTTACGCGCGGCGGTTGATCAAGTGATGGCATCGTTTGACACTTCAATTATAGGCGCGAATGAAATTGCCTTCTTCCCCCCCGTCACAGGTGGCTGATGAATATCCAAGTTGGCCCTGATGATTTTGATACGGGCGCTGAACACGCGCGGCTTGAGGCATTGGGCGGCGGCGCAGTGGCGAGCTTTACTGGCATTGTGCGTGGGTGTGCCGGTTTTGAGAGTATGACGCTCGATCATTATCCCGCGATGACCAAGGCGGCGCTTGAGGCATTAGCCAGCGAAGCCAAAGCACGCTGGTCACTCGCTGGTATCACAATCATCCACCGCGTTGGGGAATTGCGTGCAGGGGATCGGATCGTATTCGTCGCCTGCGCATCAGATCACCGCGCGGCAGCGCTTGAGGCGTGCGCATATCTGATCGACAATCTAAAAACTAAGGCGCCGTTCTGGAAAAAGGAACGTCGCAATGACGGTGTTGAGGCTTGGGTTGACGCACGCGAAAGTGATGATGAGGCGACCGCGCGTTGGGGTTAGCCAGCAACATTAGCCGCGCGGAGCACCTCAGCAAGCAGCGCAAACTCCTTACCGCGCGGGCTTGCTTTGCGCCAAACGAGTGCGATCGTGCGCGCGGGGTGATCGGCAGCGAGCGCATGTGCGGTGATGTGCGTGCCGCCCAGTATCCCGGCGGTAATCGCCATTTCGGGCAGAATCGTAACGCCAAGACCATTTTCAACCATTTGCACTAATGTGTGGAGCGATGTGCCAAGCATTGAGGCTTCGGCGCGGAGTTCTGGGCGATTGCAGGCAGAGAGCGCGTGATCTTTCAAACAGTGGCCATCCTCAAGCATCAAAAAGCGCGTCGCATCAATCTGATCAGCGGTTACCTCGCCAGTCGGCGCTTCGCCTGCGGGGAAGGCAACGAGCAAGCGATCGTCGAACAACGCTTCAGACTCAATATCACCACACGCATAGGGAAGCGCAAGTAGCACGCAATCGACATGCCCGCGGTGGAGCGATTCACATGCCGCAGCACTCGTCTCTTCGCGCAGAAACAGCTTGAGGTCTGGCCAATCCCTGCGCAAACTGGGCAGAATACGCGGCAGTAGGAAGGGGGCAATCGTTGGGATCACCCCCATCCGCAATTCGCCGACCAAGGGCTGCCCTGAGGCGCGCACCATCGCGCCGAGTTCATCAGCCTCACGCAGCACGCGGCGCGCTTTTTCAGCAATTCTATCACCCAGAGCCGTGAAACGGACAACGCGGCGCGTGCGCTCAATAAGCGTAACGCCAACGAGTGATTCAAGCTCACGAATACCCGCCGAGAGCGTTGATTGCGTGACAAAACAAGCATCAGCCGCCCTGCCAAAATGACCTTGGTCATGAAGTGCGACGAGATATTGCAGCTGCTTTATCGTTGGTAGATAGGTGCTCATTCATCGCCTCAGTCACTTTGATAGGGCTTAGTAATCGAAAAAGGCGATTTAGAAAATACTATTATACAGGCTGAACATACTCGTGGCGGTGAGCACGATCCCGACGAGCATGAGCAAAGTTTGCGGTTTGATATGGCGCGTTACAATTGCTGCAAAGGGGGCTGCTGCTATCCCACCAATCAAAAGGCCAAGTGTGGCAAGGCTGAACGCTTCCCAACCGAGCTTTGAGATGAAAACCGCGGATGCAGCGACTGTCAGGAAGAATTCAGTTATATTCACCGTGCCAATCGTCGTTCGCGGTGATGAGCCTTGGATTAGCAGGTTTGATGTTACAACCGGCCCCCATCCGCCGCCGCCCGCTGCATCAAGGAAGCCGCCGATAAGCCCAAGCGGCGCAATATATTTCGGCTCACGCGGCTTATGTTTATAGCCCCACGCTTTGTAGAGGAGATAGAGGCCTATGCACGATAGATAGGCCATCACAAACGGTTTGGCGACTGACGCATCAATGCTCGTCAACACATAAGCGCCGGTGACCGCACCGATGATACCGGGAATTGCCAGCCTTGAAAACAGCCGCCAATCAACATTTTTGTGTAAAATGTGGCTGATGCCCGAAGCTGCCGTCGTAAACATTTCGACGAGATGGACGCGCGCAGAAGCGGTTGCGGGGGGTACGCCCAAAATGCTCACAAGCAGCGTGTTCGTGATGACGCCAAACGCCATGCCGATGGCACCGTCGATTAACTGCGCGATAAAACCAACCGCGATGAAGGGGAGCAATTGGTTGATGTCAAAGCCGAACAATTCCAACAAAGCCCCTTTCGTTTAATCTCTATCAATTAGATATCAATTCAATACATATCTGCAATAGGGGTGTATCACTCACTGACGCAAGAATGCTTCCCCTTAACGCCCCCTAGAAATCAATCGTGCAAACACCTAGATAGAGTTTGTTGAGCGCGAAAGGTTTGCCGATGTTTGATGGTTTGATCTCTTATCTCGATTCGATCAAGGCGCGCGACCCTGCGCCGCGCTCGCGCTGGGAAATCCTGACATACCCTGGGCTGTGGGCAATGGGCTTTCACCGTGTTGCGCATTGGCTTTTTGCGGCGGAACTGTATTTTCTTGCGCGTTTTGTGAACCATTTTTCGCGGTTATTGACCGCAATTGATATTCACCCAGGCGCAAAAATTGGCATCAATTTCTTCATTGATCACGGCTTTGTTGTGATTGGCGAGACTGCCGAGGTTGGCGATAATGTCACGATTTATCAATGCGTCACGCTTGGCGGCACTAACCCAGCAAACGGTATATCAGGCAAACGCCATCCGACAATCATGGACGGCGCTATCATTGGGTCGGGTGCCCAAATCCTTGGCCCCATCACAATTGGCCCGCGCGCGCGGATCGGGGCCAATTCGGTTGTAACCAAAGATGTGCCCGAAGGTGCAGTGATGGTTGGCATTCCGGCACGCCAGACGCTGGTTGATGCCAGTGACTATCAAAAAGGCTTCATGGCTTACGGAACGCCGTGCAGCGAACGGTTTGATCCTGCAACGCAGCAGCTTGAGATTTTGAAATGCGAAGTCGAAACGATGCAAAAACGCTTGGCCGCCTTTGAGGCGACGCGTTCAAATGATGAAGAAGCCAAACGCGCCTGATGGGTGTTGTAACTCCGTTTCCGCATTCCCCGCTCCAAACAGCTTTCGACCGAGCAGAGCTTTCACGAATTCTTGATCTATATGGCCGGATGGTTGCGGCGGGGCATTGGCGCGATTATGCGATCACGCTTGAACGCGATGTTGCGGTGTTTTCAGCGTTTAGACGCGCCGCTGAACGACCAGAATTTCGGATCGAAAAGCGCCCAGCGCTGCGCATTAAACAGGGGCAATGGACTTTATTTGGCGAAGGCGGGATGATCTTGCGGCGCGGCCATGAACTTGGCCCCGTTCTCGCCCCTGTTGAGCGGCGTTTGATGAAATTGGTGAGCGTCTAGAGTCGAAATCGATCGGATTGAATCGTCTCCCACGAGGAACGAAGTGACGCGGCAATCCACTCACTGCACCATAGTATGGATTGCCGCGCTTCGCTCGCAAAGACGAATGTGCAAATCTGATCGATTTTGAGTCTAACTCAACAACATCTTTATACCGACTGCGACAAGAACAAGTGCCAGCACTACGCGCAAGCCTGCTTCGGGGATTTTGCGTGTCGAGAGTGATCCGATGATAATCCCGGGGATCGACCCCAAAAGCAATGATCCGAGCAGCGGCAAATTGACGTTCCCCATCAAAAGGTTTCCAATCCCACCGACCATAGTCAGTGGAATTGCATGAACAATGTCAGTCGCAACAAGCTTGTTCGCGTTCATCCGAAGCGGGTAAAGGCAGAGGATCATCGTAACGCCAAGCGCGCCTGCTCCTACCGATGTGAGCGTAACGAGCACGCCGAGCAGCGCGCCCCCCGCCACGGTCAACGGCGCTTGAATAGCCCATGTCTTATGACCAACCTCACGCTGGAAAGAACGGCTCCAATTCACAAAACGCTGCCGGAACAACGTCGCTACTGCCGTAACGATCAAAACCACCCCTAGCATATTGAGGATCAAGCCATTTTTCACTTGATGTTCGTTGGTCATCCATAGGAACAGCAGAGTGATCACAGCGGCAGGCAGACTGCCCATGCAGAGCCGTTTCAACACCTGACCATCAACGCCGCCAAGCCGGTGATGAACTGCGCCGCCAAAGAATTTAGTGATTGCTGCAAACCACAGGTCAGTGCCGACTGCGGTGATAGGGGAAACGCCGAATACCAATATCATTATCGGAGCCATTAAAGACCCGCCGCCGACGCCCGTTAGCCCGACCAATATGCCCACACCAAGACCCGAAAGCGGGTATAGCCAATCCATATTTATCTTTCCGGGCACCGCCCCCGAGCGAATCGATACGCTCTCTTCATAGGCGCTGCTTGGAAAGTAGCGAACAAGCAAATCATCGCATTGGGACAGAAGGGCTATGCGGGGTTAGGGGGCGGGAGCTTGGACGAGAGGCAAACGCTCCGCCCATTTCGTCGGTAATTTCCCCACCACAAAGCGGCGGATTGATTGCCAGCCCGCTGATAGCATCAACAGTGCAGAACCAATGACAAGGCCCGTGAGCGCGATGTTGAGGCTGACCGCGCCAAATTCCTTAAACAAAACGCCCATTGCATAGAGTACATAGGCAAGTGCTGAAACGAGCAGCGCGCGCCGATCAACCGCGAGCGCGACGATTCCCATCGCAACATAGAGCGCGAGCACGACCAGCGCCTCGCCAACATTCGATCCGCCTTCAAGCAAGCCGAGCATCGCAAAAACGGGATGCGCAATCATTGGCGCGGCGAGCAGATGGAGCCAGAAGGCCACATCGCTGCGCCCCGATGTGCGCAAGCGGTCTGACATGTCCCAACGCATGGCAAGGACGAAGACGGCGATGCCGAGCACAAGCACGATGGGTAAAAGGGCCTTCTCATGATTGGGAACAGCGGCCATGAATAAGCTCGCTGCCAAAGCGGCCAACGCACCTGCTCCCGCTGCTACCGTTATCGGCACGCGGAAACGCCGCCAATGGAGGAACGCTGCACCTGCTGCCCCAGCCGCAGCTACTGCAATCATCAGCGCGCCGGTTTGGTCGCCGCCTCGCATACCGTCTGCACCAAGCAGAAGTGTGGACAGTGAAGCAAATGCGCCGCCCACAAAGCTGAGCAAAAATAGAATGGAAGGCAGCGCCATCCGCCTGATCCGCGTGAAATATTCGGCCAATCCCCATGCTGTCGCAGCAACTGCCGCTCCACCTAGAGCGGGCGTAATCACTCCGCCAATCCAAGCGACCGCGACAAGCAACAATGTGCCCGCAATCGCGACGAAGATATCATTGAAGCCGGTGAGCAGCTTAAAATTCTCCTCATCAACCATAGGAGACGTGCGTTCACCCGCCACATGCGCGCGGAAGGCCGCAGCCGTTTCAGGCGTTAACACCCCCGCGCTGATCGCGGATTCGATATCCTGTTCGTAAAACATAGCGCGCCCCTTCACTTTTGATGGCGATAGTCTAGCTATGTGTATTGCAATTGCAATACACTCATTTCCCCATCAACCGCGCCATCACCGCACCCGATTGTTCCGAACCAGAAGCAGGAACGGTCTCACCCGTCCGGTCAGTGATCTCAGCCCAATGTGCCGCAATACCCTCAGGCGTCCGATCAGCCTGATCAAGGATGATGCCCTTGGTAAGTGTTACGTTCGCGGTATGGAAAAAGCCTGCGCCGGCCCCCATGATCACGTTCGAGGGCGCATCTTCGCTCACTAGATAAAGTGCGGCAGGCGCGACATTATCGGGCGAGAAGGCCTTATACGCTTCTTCAGGGAAGATATCGGACGTCATCCGCGTGCCCGCAATCGGCGCGATTGTGTTGCAACGGACGTTGTATTTCGCGCCTTCGAGGTAAAGCGTCTTGGTCAGCCCCGCGAGGCCAAGCTTAGCCGCGCCGTAGTTCGCCTGACCGAAATTGCCGTAAAGTCCCGTTGACGATGCGGTCATCAGGATGCGGCCATAAGCCTGTTCGCGCATCAAATCCCACACCGCTTTGGTGCAATTGGCTGAGCCGACGAGGTGAACATCAACTACAATTTTGAAATCGTCCATCGTCATTTTGGTGAAGCTCTTGTCACGCAAAATGCCCGCATTGTTAATCAGGATGTGAACGCCGCCCCAGGCTTCCTTGGCCTTGGCCACCATTTCAACCATCTGATCATAGTCAGTGACGCTGCCGCCGTTTGACATCGCCGTGCCGCCCGCCGCCTCAATTTCCGCAACAACCGAAATTGCTGCATCCGAATGCCCCGTGCCGTCTCGCGATCCGCCAAGATCGTTGACAACCACTTTCGCGCCGCGCTTGGCAAGTTCAAGCGCATAAACGCGGCCAAGCCCGCCGCCAGCGCCGGTAACGATAGCAACGCGGTCATTGAAACTGATGGTCATGCGAAACGCCTTTTGCAAAATGAAGTGACGATGCAATTAGCATCCTCCGCGCCCTTGGCAAGACGCGAGGAGGCGTTGTGGATTGCTCTGCTCATATCAGCGCTAGTATGATAGCAGTGGCTTAGTTATCGTGAACGTAAAGCGCTGATCAGAGTCGCTCGCTAATGAGGATATGAAGACAATGCACCCAAGCGTCCACGCGCTGACCAATCCCAATAAGCCAGCGGTGATTATCGCCGAAACTGGGGAGATGCGCACGTATAAGGAGCTTGATGAGGCATCGAACCAGGTGGCGCAGTTCTGGCGCGCGCGCGGATTAGGGCATGATGACGTGGTTGCGCTGATGCTCGAAAATGGCCTTGACTATCACAGCATTGCGTGGGGCTCGCAGCGTTCAGGCGTCCGGTTTGTTTGTATTTCAACGCGGCTAACCGCCGACGAGACCGACTATATTCTCGAAAATTCAGGGGCGAAGCTGTTCGTGATGTCAGCAGGCCTTGCGGGCACTGCGGCTCAACTTAACACGAAGCTTGAATGCTATTCATTGGGCGGTGAGATTCGGGGCTATGCGTCGTTCGAACTTGCCACTGCATCGATGCCTATCACACCGATAGCCGATGAGCGCTGTGGTATCGCGATGCTTTATTCTTCGGGAACGACGGGCAGACCAAAAGGCGTGCGGATACCGCTCCCCGCCAATCCAGACATTGCTCAGCCGAACAACATCACGATGTTAGCAACCGCGCTCTACCGCTTCACAGAAAATAGCATCTATCTCTCACCTGCGCCGCTATATCACGCTGCGCCGCTGGTTTGGTCGCTCGCGGTGCATAAACTGGGCGGCACCGTTATCATTATGAAGAAGTTCGATCCTGAAGCCGTGCTCTCAGCGATTGAGCGTTACGGCGTCACCTGCGGTCAGTTCGTGCCGACGCATTTCGTTCGAATGCTCAAACTGCCGCCAGAGGTTCGGCATAAATATGATCTTGGAACGCTTGATTGCGCGATCCATGCCGCCGCCCCGTGTCCCGTGCCGATCAAGGAATCGATGATCGATTGGTGGGGCCCGCTGATTGAGGAATATTATGCCGGAACCGAAGGCAACGGCATGACGTTCATCAGTTCGAAGGACTGGCTTGCGCACAAAGGATCGGTTGGCAAGGCAGTGGTCGGCATCCCCCATATCATGGCCGAGGATAATGAAACCGAGCTTTCCGTGGGAGCTGAGGGAACAATCTATTTCGAAAATCCCGATAATCAGTTTGAATATCATCAGGACAGCGAAAAGACTGCGTCCTCACGTAATTCGCGCGGCTGGAGCACGTTAGGCGATGTCGGCTACCTTGACGAGGATGGCTATATCTATCTCACCGACCGCAAGAGCTTCATGATCATTTCGGGCGGTGTGAATATTTACCCGCAGGAAATCGAAAACCACTTGGTCACTCATCCGCGCGTCGCCGATGTTGCGGTGATCGGTGGCCCGCATGATGAAATGGGCGAAGAAGTGATTGCGGTCATCCAGCCCGTTGATATGGCCGAGGCTGGAGACGCGTTGCGCGATGATCTAATCGCTTATGCCCGTCAAAAACTATCGGGTGTGAAGATACCGAGGCGGATTGACTTTATGGCAGAATTACCGCGTCATGACACAGGGAAGCTGTATAAGCGGTTACTGCGGGATCAATATTGGGCGAAGACGTGAATCGCACTCTCGAATTCTTCTTCGATCTATCGAGCCCTTGGACATATTTGGCCTTCACCAATGTCCAAGGCGTTGTCACGCGGACGGGGGCTTCGGTCACTTACCGGCCGATCCTCGTTGGCGGGGTTTTTAATGCGGTCAACCCCGCAGTCTATGCTGCGCGCGAACAGGCTGATAACCGGCGGTTGACGCATAGCTGGAAAGTCCTCAACGATTGGGCGGTGCTTGCGGGGGTTGAGATGAACTTTCCTAGTCAATTTCATCCTGCAAAAAGTGTCAACGCCATGCGGATGGCGTGTGCGCTTGAGGATGATCAGGCGGCGCTCGTGACATTTGCAAAGGCAGCGTTCGAGAGTTTTTTTGGCGCGCAACAAAATCTTGATGATCCTGACGTTCTTGTTGCGGTCGCCACGAAGGCAGGGCTTGACGGCGATGCGATCCGCGCATCATCAATGACCGATCAAAACAAGGCTCGGCTCCGCGCGAACACTGATGATCTCATCGCGCGCGGCGGCTATGGTTCGCCCACTATGTTTGTCGGGAAAACCGATATGTATTTTGGAAATGATCAATTGCCGCTCGTCGAAGCAGCGCTGACGCGAAAACACCCACCGCATCCCTGAGCTTGTCGAAGGGCTGTCCTTGACTTAGCATCTGTGGTTGAAAGAAGGGCAGGGCTTCGACAAGCTCAGCCTGAGCGGAACTGGAGGAAGATTATGAAAGACCGGGTTTCGATCACCATGCTGGAAGGCGGCATTGCTGACGTAAAACTGAACCGTGCTGATAAAATGAACGCGCTTGATCCCGCGATGTTTGCAGGGATAGTCGAAGCGATTGAAACGCTGGGAACCACGGCGGGCTTGCGTGTTGTTGTCTTGTCTGGCGAAGGAAAATCATTCTGCGCAGGGCTTGATATGGCGAGCATGGGCAGTGGAGGCTCTGGCAATGACCTGTCTGCGCGGATTCACGGCGATGCAAACACACCGCAGCAAGTGGCGTGGGGCTGGCGCAAGCTTCCCGTGCCCGTCATCGCGGCGGTTCACGGTGTGGCGTTTGGCGGCGGGTTCCAGATCATGTCAGGCGCTGATATCCGCATCGTCCATCCTGAGGCGCGGCTCGCAATCATGGAACTCAAATGGGGCCTTGTCCCCGATATGGCAGGGTTTCCGCTATGGCGTGGCCTTGTGCGCGATGATGTGTTGCGTGAGCTGACCTATACTAATCGCGAATTTTCAGGCAGTGAGGCCAAGGGTTTCGGATTTGCCACGCACATCGATGCTGATCCCCGCACTAAAGCGATCGAATTGGCAAAAGTGATTGCGGGCAAAAACCCTGGAGCCATTCGCGGATCGAAAACGTTGTGCAACGCAATTGGCCATATGAGCGATGCTGATCTATTGAAGCTTGAATCAACTGAACAAATGAAGATCATGCGCACGCCAAACCAAATCGAAGCCGTGATGGCCGCGATGCAAAAGCGCATTCCCGTGTTTGTCGATTAAGGCGAAGGTTTCATGAAAAATCGTCCCTTTTATGTGCGGATGAATTTCGCATTGAATGGCATCAAAGCCTGCTGGCACTCTGAATCAAGCTTTCGCGCGCACGTCTGCTGGGCGGGGGCTGCGATTGTCATCATGGCCTTGATCCAGCCCAGTGCATTGTGGTGGGCAATGATGGGGATTGCGATTACATCAGTGATGGCGTTTGAACTGCTCAATTCAGCGCTCGAACGTTTGATCGATCATCTTCACCCTGATATCCACCCTGAAATCGGCATCGTGAAGGATATGGCATCAGGCGCGGTGTTGATGACGGGGATTGGTGCGTTTGTGATTGCGGTGTCGTTGCTCAGCACTTTATTTTAAGCTGTCGATGACAATCGGCAGTTTGAGCGCCACAATCATCTCAGCTATTTCTGCGCGCGCCGCTGGTTGTGCGCGGCCAAGCTTTGGGATCAGCGGCAAATCAAACAAAGTGAGTCCAATCGGAAAAAGCTCACGGTAAACCACGCGCTCGCGCAATCCCGGGATGAGGCGAAATCCTGCCTCGGGGGCAATGTTCGTAAGTGCCGTCAAAAATTTGGTCTCATTCTTCGTTGTCATCCCGCGCGCGCGATTTTGCATAACAACCCAATCAATCGGGTTCGCGCGCAAAGCTAATCCGGGTTCGCGCAGATGCGCTACTAACCGTGTGAATGTGCCAAGCGTTTTAAGTTCACCGGTGCGCGGATCAATCCGCCCGAGCATGTCAAGGTCAATGAAGCTATCGTTCACCGGCGTAACAATCGTATCAGCCAGATAAATTGCGCGCCGAGCAATGGGTGAATCGTGCCCGCCAACGTCAATCACGATGAAGCTACACTCAATCTGCGCCATGCGGATTTTCGCTTCAAGCTCAGCCTCGGTTGATTGCGCGAGCAGGATTTGGCGCGGGCCGGGCAAATCAACCCCGTATTCACGCGCCGATTCCGCGCGGGCATTAAGCGCGCGGTCAAGTGTCAACTGGCGCAAATCGATATCAAGTGCAGCTACCTTTGCCCCCGCATTGCACAGCGCAATGCATATATGAAACGCCGTCGTCGATTTCCCGACGCCGCCTTTCTCATTGGCAAACACGATAATATGTGACGTTTGGCGCGTGACGGGGAGGGTGAACGGATCATCCTCAACCGGCTCATAATGGGGAAATGGCACGACGGGTTCATGCGGCCAAACTACCTGCGGCGCAGCCTTCTGCTTTTTCCAGCGCGAAAAAAAGCGCAATCAATCGTTCCTTGAAAGGGTTCGCATCAAGCGGTGATAGCGCGATACGGCGGATGATCCTACCCCGCACTGTTCCCCTTGTTCAGGGGAGACTTTAGAAAATGGTGCCGGCTACAAGATTCGAACTCGTGACCATCTGATTACAAATCAGTATTTATCACTTTTCCATCGAACGCTAGGCTTGTCCATATTGGCTATTTTTCGTCAAAAAGCAACGTATTTCAGGGATTTTGGGATGTCTGGCGTAAAGTCGGCGATTGACGCCGATTGACTTTCGTGGTTGAGTTTACCGTTCTAATACCGTTCTAGAAATGAGATTATGATGTCAAAAGTGTCGCTGTCTGATCGTGTCATTTCGGCTTTGCCAATGGCAAAGGGAACTCAAAAGATCGTGCGTGACATCGACCTTCCCGGTTTCTTTGTAATGGTCGGTGCGCGCTCGAAAACCTTCATGGTGCAGGGCGATTTACGCCAGGGTGAGCTGCGACAGTCGCTGCG
>JAYUAU010000083.1:0-3676 GCA_043741135.1 Sphingomonadales bacterium
GGGGTCCAGACCTTAACAAAGACTCTTTTTGTCTGGGACTGGACCCCTGCCTACGCAGGGGAACACATTTGCTCTACCTAAACTCATCATGCTCTAGCCAATCCGCAAAGCCTGCTAGCGCTTTGCATAATCCCGAGTTAGAAGCCAAGCATGGCATCACCATTCTTGCGCTTTTGGCGTTTCGCTTGTCTTTCCCTTGTCTCGCTTGGATTGGTGGTATCGCCACTGGCCCAATGCAGTGCTTCTGCCCAAACAACGGCAGCGGTTCCTTGGCTTTACAAGGGCAGCGATATTCCTGCTGACCCGGCGTGGCGGTTTGGCACACTACCTAACGGCGTTCGCTATGCCGTGCGGCGCAGCGGGGTTCCTCCCCGCCAAGTATCGATCCGCGTGGGGATCGAAGCGGGATCGCTGATGGAGACCGATAGCGAACGCGGCTATGCGCATTATCTTGAGCATTTAAGCTTTCGTGGCTCACGCTATGTCACTGACGGCGAAGCCAAGCGCGTCTGGCAGCGATTGGGCGCTACCTTTGGCAGCGATACCAATGCATCAACCACGATGACGCAGACGATTTACAAGCTCGATCTGCCCACCGCGACGCGCGAAGGATTGGATGAAAGCGTCAAAATTCTCTCTGGCATGATGGCGGGGCCGACAATCACGCCGGCTGAGGTCGATGCCGAGCGCCGCACCGTGCTCGCTGAAGCACGCGAACAATCGGGGCCGCAAGTCACCGTTTCCAACGCCACGACAGCGCTGTTTTTTGCAGGCCAACCAGTTGCCAGCCGATCACCAATTGGCACTGATGAAAGCTTGAACGTGGCCACATCGGCATCGCTGCGCGCGTTTCATGACCGCTGGTATCGTCCCGAACGCGCGGTTATCGTCATCGCTGGCGATGCTGATCCTGCGGTGTTTGAAGAGATGATCGTCAAATATTTCTCCGATTGGAAGGGCAAGGGCGAAGCGTTGCCAGACCCAGATTTTGGCAAGCCCACAGCGCAACCCACATCAAGCAAGCTTATCGTCGAACCCGGTCTGCCGATGATCCTGAGCCTCGCGACAGTTCGCCCGTGGTTTCAGAAGAATGATACGATTGCTTATAATCAGGGCAAACTTGTTGATCTGGTTGCGTTGCGTTTGATCAATCGCAGGCTTGAACAACGCGCGCGCGCTGGCGGCAGTTTCTTGCAAGCACAAGTTGATCAAGAGGATGTTGCGCGCTCAGTCGATGGCACTTTCGTTCAGATTGTGCCGCTGGGCAGCGATTGGAAAGCCGCGCTAAGGGATGTGCGCGGCGTGATTGCCGATGCGCTCGCCAACCCAAGCCCGCAGGATGATATCAACCGCGAGTCAGGCGAATTCTTCTCCGCGCTCCAGATTGGTGTTGAAACCGAGCGCACAGAGGCTGCCGCAAAACAGGCTGATGATATCCTCCAAGCCGTTGATATCCGCGAAACCGTGGCGACCGCGCAAGTTGCTTATGATGTGTTTGCGGGGATTAAGGACAAGATCACGCCAGAATCGATACTCGCTTCGACCAAGCGATTGTTTGAAGGGCTTGGGCCGCGAATGTTGCTCACCACGCCAACAGCAATCGCTGGCGGCGAAGTGAGCCTTACCTCAACGCTTTCCGAAACTGTTGTCGCATCAGCATCGAAGGCAAACCAGAAACCCGTCAGCTTTGATCAGCTGCCTAAACTTGGCAAAGCCGGGACGATTAAATCGCGTAAGCCCATCAAGGGGCTTGATATTGAGATCATCGAATTCAGCAATGGCGTGCGATTGCTGTTGTTTGCTAACCCTGCCGAAACGGGCAAAGTCTATGTCAACGCGCGCTTTGGCGCGGGGTTGCAGGCACTCTCGACGACACGTCAATCGCTTGCGTGGGCAGGGTCATCTGCATTGCTTGCTGGCGGTGTCGCTACGTTAGATCAAAACGCGATTGACCGGCTGACTAGCGGCCGCAAAATTGGCTTTGGACTGGGCGTTGGCGAGAGCGCTTTCTCGCTCGCGGGCGCAACGCGTAGTTCAGACCTAGCCGACGAGTTACGCTTGATGGCAACGCAGCTTGCGTATCCGCGTTGGGATGCTGCCCCCGTTATCCGCGCGCGCGCATCGTTCCTCAGTGGCTATGATACGCTTGATGCCTCAGCACAGTCAGTGCTGTCGCGTGACCTTGGTGGGTTGCTCCGCGGCGGCGATAAGCGATGGTCAACCCCGACAAGGGCTGAGATTAGTGCGCTGACGCCCAAGGCGTTTCGGACATTCTGGGAACCACTGCTGAAAACGGGGCCGATTGAATTGCTCGTGTTCGGCGATGTTGATGCAGATGCTGCGATCCGCGCGGTCGCTGCCAGTTTTGGCGCTTTGCCGCCGCGAAAGGCCACCACACCTGCACCTGCCAGCGCCAAATCGCGCGGGCCACTCGCTACACCCAAACCGATCATCCGCACGCATAAGGGTGCCGCTGATCAAGCCGTCGCGGTGCTCGCATGGCCAACCGGCGGCGGCATGTCCGATGTGTTTGAAAGCCGAAAGCTTGATCTGCTCTCTGCCATCTTTAACGACCGGATGTTTGATCAACTGCGTGAGGCCGAGGGGCAAAGCTACAGCCCCAGCGTCAACAGCGAATGGCCAACGGGGATCGAAGGCGGTGGCAGCTTCTCAGTCGTCTCACAAGTAAAGCCCGAGGGCGTTGACCGTTTCTATGCGCTGACGAAAAGCATAGCGGCGGATATGGCGTCAAAGCCTGTCAGTGATGATGAGATGAAGCGCGCAGTTGGCCCGCTGATTGAACTCAACAAGCGCGCTTCTAGCGGCAATACATTCTACATGCAGCGATTGGCAGGCGCAACGCGCGATCCGCGCCGGATTGAAGCCTTGCAATCATTGTTCACCGACTATGCACGCATTACGCCCGCTGACCTTCAAGCCAGTGCCAAAAAATGGCTGGTGCCGGAGAAGGCATTTTCGCTGATAGTGTTACCGCAAAAGAAGTGAGATTAACCGGGGAAATGCGCAAAGCGCGGAAGTTCGTGTGCCGATGCCATCCAGCCGATCTGGTCAGCGGTTTGGATATGCACAGACGGCGCGAGGGCATCGGGATCATCAAGTGTCGCCGATTGAATATCAACAATGCCGGGCAGCATTTTTGCATTGCGGTAAAACAGCCCTGTGCCGCACGTAGGACAGAAACTCCGCATTGCGGTGCCCGATGAATTGAATGTTATCACAGCGCCTTCAGTAATCGTGAGCTCATCTTCAGCATAAGCGGCCCAAGCGACCACCGGCGCACCCGCGCTTTTGCGGCAATCAACGCAGTGGCACAGCGCCACATGCTTCGGCTCACCTAACACCGAATAACGAACCGCGCCGCAATGGCATCCGCCGGTGTGGGTCATGAGATAGCTCCTCTCTGGTTCGCTGTCGATTGTATGGAGTGCCGCGCTTCGCTCGCAAAGATGATTCAGTTTAGCGTTGGGGTCAAAGGGTCAAGTTTGCATTTGCCCATGACGGCACTCTTGTGACGTTAAGCCGCCATAAGTCGCTCAACGGGGGGCTGAACATGTTCGCGCGCTTTGGCAAGGTCATAGGCGCTTTGCAGTGCCAGCCAGAACCGCGCGTTGCTCACCCCCGCCGTCTCAAGCCGGATCGCCAAATCGGCACTGAT
>JAYUAU010000084.1:0-8365 GCA_043741135.1 Sphingomonadales bacterium
GGGATGAGGATTAGTTGAATCGTTCCCCTGCGGAGGGCACCCATCAAAGTAATACTTTGATGGGACCCAAGGCAGGGGTCCAGACCTTAACAAAGACTCTTTTTGTCTGGGACTGGACCCCTGCCTCCGCAGGGGAACCCATTTGCTCTACCTAAACTCATCATGCTTTAGTGATTGTCCCTCGCGGACTGTCACTCCGTGCCAAGCAGGGACAGTCCACGAGGGACAGTCCCAGAGCGAGTGCGAATAGCCTCTACCCCACAATCTTTGCCAGCCCGCGCGATAATTGCAGCGCGCCGTGGAGCCGCGCTTTTGGATCGCTCCATGCCCGTGAAATACTGAGCTTATTATCGGGGCGCAGCTTTGCTACACCGCCTAGTTTCGCCACATAAGCGAGCAAGCCGGGAATATCGGGGAAACTGTCGTTCCAAAAACTCACCAAAGCACCGCGCGGGCCAACATCGATTTTGGCGATATGGGCTTTGCGCGCGTTAAGTTTAACCGTCATTAACGTCAGCAAATTCTCTGTTGGCGCGGGCAATTTCCCGAAACGGTCGATCAGTTCGGCCGCAAAGGCCTCAATTTCTTGTGGCACTTCAATCTCGTTGATTCGGCGATAAAGGCTCATCCGTAGATTGAGATCGGGCACATAATCATCAGGGATCAGGATCGGCGCATCAACGCTGATTTGTGGGCTAAGGTCACGCGTCTTCGGTTCAGCAAGCCCGCCCGCTTTCGCGTCCATAATCGCTTCTTCGAGCATCGATTGATAAAGCTCAAAGCCAACCTCACGAATTTGGCCTGATTGTTCGTCACCCAGCAAATTGCCAGCGCCGCGTATATCAAGATCATGGCTCGCGACTTGGAACCCCGCTCCAAGGCTATCGAGGTCTGATAGCACTTTGAGGCGGCGTTCAGCGGTTTCGGTGAGGATACGCTGCGGCGCGGTTGTCATATAGGCATAAGCGCGCGTTTTTGATCGGCCAACGCGGCCGCGCAGTTGATAAAGCTGTGCGAGGCCAAAACGGTCTGCGCGGTGGATGATCATTGTGTTGGCGCTGGGAATATCGATGCCGCTCTCAATGATCGTGGTAGAGAGCAATACGTCATATTTCCGATCGTAGAAGGCCGACATACGTTCCTCAACATCGCCCGCCGCCATTTGCCCGTGCGCGATCACAAAACTGATCTCGGGGATCGATTCGCGGATGAATTGCTCGATATCGGGCAAGTCAGCCACACGCGGGGTGACGAAGAAACTCTGCCCGCCGCGGTAATGCTCACGCAGCAATGCCTCGCGCACCACCACCGGATCCCATGGCATCACATATGTGCGCACCGCAAGCCGGTCGACCGGCGGCGTCTGGATTACTGATAACTCTCGCAAGCCAGACATCGCCATTTGCAGTGTGCGCGGGATCGGCGTTGCGGTGAGCGTCAGCATGTGAACGTCAGTTTTGAGCGCCTTTAATTGCTCCTTGTGCGTCACACCAAAACGCTGCTCTTCATCAACAATAACAAGACCTAAACGTTTGAAGCTAAGACTCTTGGCAAGCAACGCGTGCGTGCCGATGACGATATCGATTGTGCCATCATCAACGCCTTCCTTCACGGATTTAGCCTCGGCTGTGGGCACCAACCGTGAAAGCCGACCAATCCGCAGCGGCAGGCTGTGAAAGCGTTCGGAAAAGGTTGAATAATGTTGCCGTGCAAGGAGTGTCGTCGGGCAAATGATCGCGACTTGCATCCCCGCCATCGCCGCAATGTAAGCTGCGCGCATCGCTACCTCGGTTTTTCCGAAGCCAACATCGCCGCAAACGAGCCGGTCCATTGGTTTGCCAGACGCCAGATCCTCAAGCACCTCAGCAATTGCGCGGTCTTGATCATCGGTTTCAGCATAAGGGAAACGATCAACAAAGGCGGGATAATCAGGCCCGGGAAGCGCTGCATCTGAGTGCCGAAGCGCGCGCAAAGCCGCGGTCGCAATCAAATCGCCCGCAATTTCGCGAATTCGTTGCTTCATCCGCGCTTTGCGGTTTTGCCAGCCGACGCCGCCCAGCTTATCAAGTGCAACACCGTCGCTTTCCGAGCCGTAGCGCGAGAGCACATCGATATTCTCAACGGGCACGAACAGTTTGTCACCGCCCGCATAGGACAGCGCGACGCAATCGTGCGGGGCATTGCCGACGGGAATTGACGTCAAGCCGTCATAGCGACCGATTCCGTGTTCGGCATGAACGACGAGATCGCCTGGCGTGAGAGTCGCGAGTTCATTGAGGAAGGCATCAGCGCTTTTCTTGCGTTTAGCGCGGCGAACGAGCCGGTCTCCGAGCAAATCCTGCTCAGTGATCAGCGCGATGCTTTGCGTCGTAAATCCGTGATCTAGCGGCAGGATGATGAGCGGGATTGAATCGCTCCCCAGCGAAGGCTGGGGCCCAGACTCTTTGTCGGGGCTAGGCCCCGGCCTTCGCCGGGGAACAAGCGCAGCCATGCCTTGCGCTTCCTGCCACGTATCAACGGCAACGAGGTTTTTCATCCCATGATCGCTGAGTAATCCAGTCAACCGTTCGCGTGATCCGGCGGAATAGGTTGCAATGATCATTCCGCGTTTGTTGAGCTTTAAGCCTTCCAAATGCGCGTTCGCCGCATCGTATAAATTATCGCCGCGTCCGCGTTCTGGCGAAAAATCACGCGCTGACTCAATCCCAAAGTCTAAGACAGTCGCCGCCTCAGGTTCATGAAATGGCGTCGCGAGGTGAATGATATGCTTTTCAATCGCGCCGTCCCACTCGTCCGACGTCGCGTAAAGCGCATTGGCAGAAAGCGGACGATAACTGCCCGGATCACTGCTCTGCGCCCGCACGCGGTTGGCATGGTAATCAGTAATCGCGTCAAACCGCGCTTGTGCCGCTGCTACTGTGCCCGCATCGCGGACGACAACGAGGCCTGATCCAAGATGGTCGAACAAGGTAACAAGCTTGTCCTCAATCAGCGGGAGCCAATGATCCATCCCCGCCAATCGCCGCCCATCAGATACCGCTTGATACAGCGGATCGCCCGTTGCGGTCGCGCCAAATGTTTCACGGTAACGACTGCGAAAGCGCTTTATCCCCTCGTCATCCAACAGACTTTCAGCTGCTGGCAGCAACGTGAAGGATTTAACCGGCCCAATGCTCCGCTGATCAGCGGGATCAAATGCGCGGATGCTTTCAATCTCATCACCAAAGAAATCGAGCCGGAGTGCGTGCGGTTCGCCTGACGGAAAAAGGTCAACGAGGCTGCCGCGGATCGCATATTCGCCTGCATCAGCAACGGTATCAGTGCGCATATAGCCATTGGCCTGGAGCATCGCGGCAAGCTTATCGCGGTCAATTCGTTCGCCCGGGGCTAAGGTCGCGGTGAGTTGTCGAATCCGAAACGGCGTCAAGACGCGCTGCGTGACCGCATTCACCGTCGTAACAACCAGCTGTGGGCCATAGCGCGGGCGCTGGAGGGCTGAAAGTGTGGCAAGACGCTCCGACGTCACCCTAAGCGACGGCGAAGCACGGTCATAGGGCAGGCAATCCCACGCGGGAAATTGCAGCACTTCAATTTCGGGCGCGAAAAAGTGCGCGGTATCAGCCACGCTGCGCATCGCGGCTTCATCCGCAGCGATATAAACCGCGCGACCTGCCGCCGCGCGCGCAAGATCAGTCAGCAACCACGGCAGGAACCCACTGGGAACGCCGCTGAGTGTGAGCGGCTGTGCAGCGCCAATGATACGCGGGAGCAAATCCATCTCAGGCAGGTGGCTTCAAATAGTCAAGGCGGCAGAATGCCGTCATAAGCTCGCCCTCCCACTGATCGGGCACAGCCTGCGTGCCGAGCGCCCACGCCATGATGTCAACGTCCTGCTCTTCAAGAAACGCCTCGAACCAGCTGACTTCAACTTCACCCCAGCCTGCTCCATAGGCATCGTAAAAATCACCGATCATCATATCAGCCTCGCGTGTTCCCCGGTGCGAGCAGCGGAATTTTAAGCGTTTGAGGCGATCTTCGACGTTCATAATATCCAACAGAAATTGGTCGACGGGCATTTGCGCTGCCAGCCGACTGAGCTAAGATGAACCCCGATAGACATGCGACCCGATATCCTCAACCCGCTCTTTGCAGAGATTGACTCGTTAAAAGGCGTTGGTGCGGCGCTTGCGCGACCGCTTGGCCGGTTAGGATTGGCGCGCATTGTTGATCTATTGTTTCATTTACCCACGGGGCTGATCCGGCGAATGCGCGTTGAAAAGCTTGATGATGCGCCAATTGGCAGCGTGATCAGCGTTGAAGTGACGCCGGTTGAGTATAAATCAGGCGGCGCGCGCAGCCCGTTTCGGATATCGGCGGTCGATAGCAATGGCGATTGGCTAACGCTCACATATTTTGGCGGTGGCGGGGGTTATGCGCGCAAATTGCTGCCGTTGAACGAGCCCAAACTCGTCTCGGGGCGACTCGAACAATTTGGCATGGAACGGCAGATTGTTCACCCTGATTATGTTCTAGCAGTCGATGAAGGCGCGAAACTACCCACGAGTGAGGCTGTCTATCCACTGTCAGAGGGCATTACTGCGCGGCGATTGGGGCAACTAGCAGGCCAAGCCTTTGATCGCGCACCTCATTTACCCGAATGGATCGAGCCGAGCTTAAAAGCGGAGCGTGGCTGGCCGTCGTGGCGCGATGCGGTTGCGGCAGTGCATCACAATCCCGATGATGAGCGCGCGCGCACGCGGCTTGCTTATGATGAAGTCTTTGCCAATCAACTCGCGCTGATGCTCGTGCGTGCCTCATCACGGCGGCGGCGGGGCGTGCCGCTGGTCGGCGATGGGCGGCTGCGTGACGCGCTCAAAATGCCATATGCGCTGACCGGTGCTCAAAAACGTACGGTCGCTGAGATTGAGGGAGACCTGATCCAGCAAACACCAATGCTGCGCTTGCTGCAGGGTGATGTGGGATCGGGCAAGACGATGGTGGCGCTTCACGCGCTTTTGATCGCGGTTGAGGCGAGCATGCAAGGCGCTTTACTCGCGCCAACTGAAATACTTGCACGCCAACATTATGAAACAATCTCAAGGCAATTGGCAGGCCTTCCCATCAATGTCGCGGTGCTGACGGGGCGTGACAAGGGCCGCGTCCGCGAAGCAACGCTGATGGGCTTGGCGGATGGCAGCATTGATATCCTGATCGGCACCCACGCAATCTTTCAGGAAAAGGTGATGTATCGCAGCCTTGGGCTTGCGGTGATTGATGAACAGCACCGCTTTGGCGTCGCACAGCGACTGATGCTCACCCAGAAGGCCGATGTGCCGCCGCATTTGCTCGTGATGACCGCAACCCCGATCCCGCGCACGCTGACGCTTAGTCATTACGGCGAAATGGATGTCAGCCGCCTAGATGAGATGCCGCCAGGGCGTCAGCCGATTGAAACGAGGGTTATGTCAGTCGAGCGGCTTGATGAGGTTGTGAACGGCCTTGCGCGGCATATTGAGGGCGGCGGGCAGGGCTATTGGGTATGCCCGCTGGTTGAAGAAAGCGAATTAAGCGACCGCGCCGCTGCTGAGGCTCGTGCCGCTTCACTCCAGCTGCGCTTTGGTGATCAGATCGGGCTGATCCACGGCAGAATGAAGCCACCTGAAAAAGATGCCGTAATGGAGCGATTTCAACGCGGCGATATCGCAATCCTCGTTGCAACGACGGTGATTGAGGTCGGTGTTGATGTACCTAACGCAACGCTGATGGTGATTGAAGAGGCTGAACGCTTTGGCCTCGCCCAATTGCATCAATTGCGCGGGCGCGTGGGGCGTGGTTCTGAAAAGTCAGTGTGTTTGCTGCTGCGCGGGAGCGTTCTCAGTGAAACGGCGCGCGCACGGCTTTCGTTAATGCGTGAGACGAATGACGGTTTCCGGATAGCTGAGGAGGATTTGCGGCTGCGCGGGGCGGGCGAGGTGCTTGGCACGCGGCAATCGGGTGAGGCCATGTTCAAACTAGCGACGCCAGAGCTGCTCACCGCGCTTATACAAGCAGCCAGTGATGATGCGCGCCTGCTCGTTGACCGCGACGGCGGTCTTGAAGGCGAACGGGGACAGGCCGCGCGAATTGCACTGTATCTGTTTGAACGCGACGGGGCAGTGGCGCTTTTACGCTCCGGGTAGCTCAGCGGGGTCAATTGGCTTGATAAATTGCCCACCCACCATCCCGCGCGTGCACCAGATGATCCGGCACGGCACGTCACCTAGCCCGGGCAAAGCCAGCGTCACAAAATCTCCAGTTCGGTACCGTAACCGCGTTTTGGCGAGAAACCCCATCCGCGCGACATTGATGATTTGCACATGCTCAGATATCCGTTCTGATGTGAGCAAAAGCGCGGGCATATCAAGGAAATAGCGCGGATCACCGCGACGATCATTATCCTCAAGAACGCAAGATATAGCCATTATAAACTCCGCACAAATATGATCCCCACATCTGTCATGAGATCAAATAGCGCGAAGGATGGTGCGAAGGCCTTAACGGTGCGTGGGAGATTGATCCGCTTTCGAGGGGGTTAAGGCGTGCAGTTTCGAATGTGAACCGTCTCCCACGAGGAGCGGCAGCGACGCGGCAATCCACTCGCGGCGTTGTAGTATGGATTGCCGCGCTTCCGCTTTCGCGGAAGTTTATCTTGAGCGCCTGCAAGGCAGTCGAAGGGCTCGCAATGACGCATGTTGTAGATTATACACAAGTTGCTCTAGCCGCGAATAAGAACACCGTGGAGTTTTTTACCCGCTGAGATGCGAACAGGCGCTGAACCAAGGGAAACCATCATCGCCTCATCGCTTACTTGAACGCCATCAACGCGCGCGCCGCCGCCTTTGATCATACGCCGCGCTTCGCCCTTGGAGGCAACCAGCCCGAGGCCGGTGAGCGCATCAATGATCGATATCGAACCATTTGGAACGATGAGCGATGGCAAATCCTCACCGGCACCGCCGTCTTCAAACGTCTTGCGCGCGGTTGCTTCGGCTTCAATCGCGGCATTCTCACCGCGACAAAGCGCGGTCGCCGCATTGGCGAGCGCAATCTTGGCAATGTTGATCTCTGCGCCTTCAAGCGCCTCAAGTCGGGCGATTTCATCAAGCGGGATGTCAGTGAAAAGTCTCAGAAAGCGACCAACATCGCGATCCTGCGTGTTGCGCCAGAACTGCCAATAGTCATAATTTGAAAGTTGCTCCTCATTGAGCCAGACAGCGCCGGAAACCGACTTACCCATTTTTGTTCCGTCTGATTTGGTGATGAGTGGCGCGGTCAGCCCAAATAGTTCTGCCCCATCGATTCGGCGACCAAGCTCAATCCCGTTAACGATATTGCCCCACTGGTCTGAACCGCCCAATTGCAGTTTGCAGCCATAATCGCGTGATAAAATCATAAAATCATAGGCTTGGAGGATCATATAGTTGAATTCGAGGAAGGTGAGCGGTTGTTCGCGGTCAAGCCGAAGCCGCACCGAATCAAAGGTTAGCATGCGGTTGATGGTGAAGTGACGCCCGACATTGCGGAGCAAATCGATGTAGCTGAGTTTGGACAACCAATCATCGTTGTTGATCATGATCGCATCGGTAGGGCCATCACCAAATGTCAGAAAGCGTTCGAAAATCCGGCGGATTGACGCGATGTTGGAGTTGATGCCATCATCGTCGAGCAATTTGCGCACGTCATCTTTGCCCGATGGATCACCTACCTTGGTGGTACCGCCCCCCATGATAACAATCGGCTTGTGCCCGGCCTGTTGAAGGCGGCGCAAAAGCATGATCAACATCAAATTGCCGACGTGGAGCGAGGGTGCCGTCGCATCAAATCCGCCGTAACCGGGAACGATCTGCTTCGTCGCCAGCGCGTCTAGTCCAGCCGCATCGGTGACCTGATGGATATAGCCGCGCGCTTCGAGCGTTGTTAAGAGAGATGATAAGTGTGTTGTCATAGCGGTTGCGCGCTTAGCATGGGGGTGAGGCTTTGGAAATGCATCGGTTGATCCCGCATCCTGCGGCAATGCCAAAGTTGGTCACTGCGGTGAGTGTTGAAATGATTGCGACCGTCGAAGACCTGCTGCTGACTTACACAGTAACTGGCCAAAAGCATTCGAAACTTCCTGCATGGGCTAGCTCGCAACGGCGTAATGAGCTATGGAAAACAACATGTTTTGAATTGTTTATCAGAGACATGGGAAGCGAAGGTTATAGTGAATTCAACTTCTCTCCCTCCACCGAGTGGGCCGCATATCGGTTTGATAACTATCGCGCGGGAATGGTGGATATGGCTTTGTCAGTAAATCCATTTATTGAACGTGGCAGTGAAAATGATG
>JAYUAU010000085.1:0-8330 GCA_043741135.1 Sphingomonadales bacterium
TGCACATTCGTCTTTGCGAGGAGCCCTTCGACTGGCTGGCAAGCCAGCCGCTCTGGACAGGCTGGGGCATCTGCCCCAGCGACGCGGCAATCCACTCGCTGCACCACCCTTTTGGATTGCCGAGCTCCGCTCGCAAAGACGATTCAATCTGATCGATTTTGGGTCTAAGCCTCAGCCATCGCCCGTTTATAAACACTATTCAGCGGTCGTTCGAACAATTTCATCACCATTGGCTCAAAAAAGTTTAACGGCAGCGTATCATATTCGGGATCGAATGAGGGGCAATCATATTTGTCGATAAATTCCTCAGTCGCCGCGAAATGTTCGTGGCCCCTGAATTGCTCACGCATGTCGCGGTTGAGGCCGATATGATGGAAGAAGTTCACACCTTGGAAAATCCCGTGATGAAGCGTGATCCAGTGGAGTTCCTCGCTCACAAACGGCTTAATGATCGCAGCGGCAATATCAGGATGATTAAACGCGCCGAGTGTATCGCCAATATCGTGGAGCAGCGCCATCACAACATAATCATCGCTGCGGCCATCGCGGTGCGCGCGCGTCGCGGTTTGCAGACAGTGGGTGAGCCGATCAACAACAAAGCCGCCGTAATCACCGTCGAGTAACTTCAGGTGAGCAAGCACCCGCGCGCCGCCGGTGGTGGCGAAGGGCCCGAGATGCGTCATGATCGCATCCCAATCCTCTTTCGTACTGACACTCATATCGCGGAACGTCGCTTGATTGTGATCGTGATCGGCCATGGCGCTCTTCCTTTTGCTTATGAGCGCTCGCGCGCTTCAATCATCAGCTAAACTAGGCTATGCTCTGGCGATGGCAATACCCGTTCTGAAATCCCGTCCGTTTTTTGATGATAAGAACCGCGCGTTCTGGATGCTCCAATCAGCGGGATGGACATTCTACTTGATGCTGCGCACCGCGAGCGGCGTTGGCAATGGGATGACATTTTCGTTCATCATCCCCGTGCTTGTCTCGGCCGCCGCTGGCTATTCGATCACGCTTGTGATGGGCGCGATGTTCCGCTGGCTGCTGACGCGCAAACCCTATGTGACGTGGACGGGGTCATTCCTTACCGTCCTTCTCGGCGTGGCGATTTATTCAGCGATTGATGCGTGGATGTTCAACATGATGGCGCGCGAGGGTGCCTCGTTCAACGGATCGCTTTTCCTCGGCTCGGTGATGATCAACGCGCTGCTTATCGGCGCATGGTCATCGCTTTATTATGCGATCAATTTCTATATCATCGTGGAGCAGCAAGCCGATCAAGTCGCAGCGCTTGAAAGCCAGGCGACGTCCGCTCAATTGGCGATGCTACGCTATCAGCTCAATCCGCATTTTCTGTTCAACACGCTCAATTCGATCTCAACACTCGTGCTGCTAAAGCATACTGAGCGCGCCAATGCGATGCTCTCACGGCTTGCCTCGTTTCTGCGCTACACCCTCGTTTATGAACCGACCGCACAAGTTACGCTAACACAAGAGGTTGAAACGCTTAAGCTCTATCTCGATATTGAGAAGATGCGCTTTGAAGAACGGCTTCGCACTCATTTTGATATCGATCCCGCCGCCGCCAAGGCGCGATTGCCCTCGCTTTTGCTTCAGCCGCTCGTTGAAAATGCGATTAAATATGCGGTAACGCCTCAAGAAGACGGCGCTGATATCAACGTTGAGGCGCGGTTGATCGGCGATAGGGTTCGGATCGTCGTATCCGACACAGGGCAAGGGTTGAACCAAAACCTGCCTGCGCCCAGCGATTCAACAGGTGTTGGGCTTGCCAATATCAGAGATAGATTGACCCAGGCTTACGGGGAGGAACCAAGGATCGAATTTGGAGACCAGTTCGGGGGCGGTTTTGCCGTGACAATCGACATTCCGTATCTAGTTTAGGCCCTACCGCGATCAGGAGATGATAATATGACAATCCGAACGATCCTTGTTGATGATGAAAAGCTTGCGATCCAAGGTCTGCAATTGCGGCTCGAAGCGCATGCGGATGTTGAAATCATCGAGACGTGCATCAATGGTCGCGAGGCGCTGCGCGCGATCAAAACGCACAAGCCCGATCTCGTGTTCCTTGATATCCAGATGCCGGGCTTTGATGGATTTTCAGTTGTATCAGGGCTGATGGAGGTTGAACCGCCTTTGTTTGTTTTCGTCACCGCGTATAGTGATCATGCGATCCGCGCGTTTGAAGCCCAAGCCACCGACTATCTGATGAAACCTGTTGAGGAAGACCGGCTTGCCGCCACACTTGATCGCGTGAGGCAGCGGCTAGCTGAAAAACGAGGCGTTGAGGAGGCGGGCATATTGAAGGAAGCGCTCGCCGAACATGCGCCTGATATTCATGATGAGCTGGTAGATGCCAATGATGGCCCTGCCGCGAACCGCTTTGAAAAACTCATCAATATCAAGGATCAGGGGCAAATCTTTCGCGTTGATGTTGATACGATTGAACGGATTGATGCAGCGGGCGATTATATGTGCATCTATACCGGCGGCGAAACATTGATCCTGCGCGAAACGATGAAGGATCTTGAAAAACGGCTCGATCCGCGCAAATTCCAGCGCATCCACCGCTCAACAATCGTCAACCTTGATCTCGTCAAACAAGTGAAGCCGCACACCAATGGTGAATGCTTCTTGGTGCTCGAATCAAACACACAAGTGAAAGTCAGTCGGAGTTACCGCGATGTTGTCGCGCGGTTTGTGCATTGAGGGGTGGATTTTCATAACTCGTCTTTGCGAGCGAAGCGCGGCAATCCATACTAGGGTGCCGCGAGTGGATTGCCGCGTCGCTGCGCTCCTCGCAAAGACGATTCAGCGACATGTCATCCCACCCTACCCCGCCGTCAATTCTACCCATGTCGCGGCGTGGTCGCTCGCTTTCTCTCGCGCGCGGTGATCCTTATCAACGCCTGCGCCCGCCAGCCGATCAGCCGCCTCGGGTGACAGCAACAGATGATCAATCCGGAACCCCGCATCGCGCTGCCATCCGCCGGCTTGATAATCCCAATATGTCCATAACGGCTTGTTTGGATGGCGCGCGTGGAGTGCATCAGTCCAGCCTTGCGCGGTGATACCGCGAAACGCCGCACGACTTTCAGGCTGCATCAGCGCATCATCGATCATCGATTTTGGGTTCGCTATATCAGCGTCGGTTGGGATCACATTATAATCGCCCGCAAGCACTGTCGGCACTTCGCGCGCCAGCAATTCAGCCGCACGCTGCCGCAATCGTTCCATCCAACGAAGTTTATACTCAAACTTTGGCCCCGGCTGCGGATTGCCATTGGGCAGGTAAATGCTCGCGATGCGCAGGCCAAACGCGTCGGCTTCGATGTAGCGGCTCATCTCGTCCTCAGGCTCACCGTCTAGCCCTTTGCGGATAAGCTCTGGCATTTCCCCGCGCGCGAGGATCGCCACGCCGTTAAAGCCCTTTTGCCCGTGATAGACACCGAAATATCCCGCTGCTTCAACATCCGCGACGGGGATGGTTTCGTCGCTGCTTTTAAGTTCTTGAAGGCAGACGATATCAGGCTGAGTCTCGCTCAACCATTCGATCAAGCGCGGCAGGCGCGCCTTGATTCCGTTGACATTATACGTGGCGATTTTCACTAGAGCGTGACGACATTAAGTTGATTTGCGTGCCCATACCCGCATCCCTGAGCTTGTCGAAGGGTTGCCCTTGCCTCCGACGAGAAGGACAGCCCTTCGACAGGCTCAGGGTAGACGGAGTTTGGATCAAACATATGTCATCACGCTCTAGACCGAAAAGCTCGAACCACAGCCGCATCCAGAGGCCGCGTTGGGGTTGGTGACGCGAAAGGCTGACCCGCCGAGCGATTCGACATAATCAACCGCCGCTCCTGAGACGAGATCAAGGCTGATCGGATCAACCACCAACCGCGTATCGCCGCACTGCGCCACCGCATCCTCAGCATCAACCCCGTCGGCGAGTTCGAATTTATACTGAAAGCCCGAACAACCGCCGCCTTCAACCGAAAGCCGGAGGATAGCAGGCTTACCCTGTTTGGCAGCAATGATGGCAACGCGCGACGCAGCAGAGGGGGTGAGTTCAACAGACATGCAGCATAGATAGGCGCTCCACGCCCACCCCGCAACCGCGCTTATTTATCTGATTTGGAAACCAGCGGCCCGCCCACGGCACTCACACCCGCGCGGGTTTGCAGCGAGGTGAGATAATCATTGGTCTGCATGAACGGCACAGGATTAACCGCGCGGCCATCGATGCGGACTTCATAGTGCAAGTGATTGCCCGTTGAACGGCCCGTTGACCCCATCAAGCCAATCAATTGCCCGCGCTTTACGCGCGTGCCTGGCGAAACGAGGATCGATGACAAATGGCCGTAGCGCGTTTGAATGCCTTTGCCATGCTCAAGCTCAACCAAATTGCCGTAGCCGCCAAAGCGGCCTGAGCGACCGGTAACACCGTCTGCGGTTGCATAAATTGGCGTTGCGTAGGCGCCGGGAATATCAACACCAGCATGCATCGCGCGGCCACCGCGAAACGGATCAGAGCGAACACCAAAATTGCTGGTGAATGTTAAAGCCGTGACGGGGCGTTGTGAGGGTATCGCAACGACGCCTTTGTTCAATTGATCAAGCTGACGCCAGCTATTGAACAAGGCGCGGAACTGAGGATCAGCCTTGATCGGCGCAAGTGGTTTTGGCTGCGGGCCAACAGGTTCATACGGCCCACCCATCGCAGGAACACGGCCGTAAAAGCGATCAGGCGAAAAGCCCATTTTCGAAACTTCACGCATCGCGGTTTGCAAACGAGCATCAGCCACACGGCGCACTTGGCTAACCAAAGCAGCCTGTTTCAGATCAGCGGGCGTAAACATCGCGACGACATCAGCTGTGGCTTCATCAACTTTGGGCGCGCTCGCGGGAAGCTTCGCGCCAAGCTCACTGATATCACCTTCTCCGCTGATCATCGCGGCTAACACTGCCTGACGCGCTTCAAGCCGGGCAGCATGATCTTTCGCTGTGAGTTTGATCGCTTGAACTTGGCCTTCGAGCAACGCCACTTTGGCTTCCATATCAGCGATATGATCTTCGCGAGCGCTCACACTCGCGTCTGAACTAGAAATTGTTGACAGCGCCATCTGGGCTACGCTTCCGCCCGAAGCCAGTGCCATTGCAGCAACCGCAGAGGCCGCCATCACTTGGTTGCGCGATGAAATGTGAACGCGGCGCATCGCGGCACCATCATGAATGAATAATTCGCGCGCGCGGAACGCATTGCGTAATTTAGGCAAAATGCCAGCGCTGTCAGAACGTGTCACACTCATCAAAGAAATCCCCGCGAAGCCCTCTCATCGGTCTATGGTCTTCACCAGCCGATTTGTGAGCACCATCACTGCGCGAGGCAGCCAGCGGTGGCAATGCTTGCTGAGCTGTGTTGGGATAAAGCGCCGGAGTCCTGCGCCCAGTCGTTGAATGCCAGATGAACACTTTGTGGATACAGCCCACGCAATCTTAGAAATTGGCGAATTTCCAATGATTGCAATCGATTCGCTTTTTTCAAGCGCCCCACAACATCGCGGCTTTGATCAAGTAGATGATCCCAATCGCAGTGATGATCCATGCCGTCCACGCTTTGAAATTGACGTCGCTCATCGCGTCAAGGAATCGCCCGCCAGTGACCGTGCCAATCATCGATGCGGGGATCGCTAACGCAAACACCCACCACGGCGGAATGTGCGAAGCGGCGTTGCCAATCAGCGGCAAGCCAAAGATGATGATCCGCACGGCGTGACTGAGTGACTGCGTTGCGGCCTTTGTCGCCACAATCTCATGTCGCGTAAGCACGGTGCGCACGAAGAACAGATCAAGCAGCGGCCCCGCGACGCCCGCGGTTAAGTTTGTTCCGGTCACCAGAAATCCCGATAAGAGCGCATCGGGCCGCCGCGACGCATCAAGCGATACCCAACCTTTGGGCAGCCAGACCAGCATCGGCACCAGTCCCAATAGCAGGAACAATATAGGTTTCGACGGCACAAAAGCGAGCGCCGCGATGATCGCTCCCGCTACAGCTGAACCAAGCGCATAATGCAAAATAATGCGCCACTTTACATGATGGCGGTGGAGCACTGCGCGCCAGCCATTGGCCACAAACTGCAAAATCCCGTGTGTCACGAACGCGGCTGAGACGGGCAATATAAATGCCAGCGCACCCATCAGCATAAGCCCGCCTGCCATGCCAAATATTCCCGAAAGCGTCGCGGTAAGGAATGCAGCGACGATAAGGAAAGCAGCGACAGCGGCACTCATTAGAGCGCCCTACTATGAATTTGATCTACATGTCTGAACCCGCATCCCTGAGCTCGTCGAAGGGCTGCCTTTCTCTTGGGAGACAAGTGCAGCCCTTCGACGAGCTCAGGGTAGACGGAGTTTGGATCAGGCATATGGCTCCTCGCGCTAACCCAGCGCGTGCAGTGCTTGCGCCACCGCAAGCACCGCCTCTGCATGGCCAGCCACTTTCACCTTGCGCCAAACCGTATCGACCTTGCCATGCGCTTCGATAAGAAAGGTTGCGCGTTCGATGCCCATATAAGTTTTGCCATACATCGATTTTTCAACCCACACGCCAAAGGCCTCTGTCACCGCACCCTCGACGTCTGATCCGAGTTCAACCTTCAAATCATATTTGGCAGCAAATTTGGCATGCGCCTTTTCACTATCGCGTGAAATGCCAAGAACATGGGTGTTTGCGTTCGCAAATTCAGCCTTAAGTGCGCTAAAAGCCTGCGCTTCGGTAGTGCAGCCGGGCGTATCATCTTTGGGATAGAAATAGATCACGAGCGCTTTGCCGCGGTAATCGCCGATTGATTTGGGTGTGCCGTCTGCGGTCGTGAAGCTGCAATCTGGTGCCATATCGCTTGCGTAGATCATCATCACTCTCCTTTGATCGCCTGCCATTCTTGGCTTATGCTCTGGCGCGCGGCGGATAGTTGCGCAAGCAAATCCTGCCAATCATCTGCCCCGCAAGCTCGCGCGACTAAGGGCTGTGTGGCAGGCGCAGGCACCTCCATATCAAGCGCGACGAGCCGCATCGTCACAAGGAAACGCGTCAGCAAATCATGTGCGCCCGCCAGCGAGCCAAGCCCAACCGCGATCAATGCGGCCCCCAGCTGCGGATAGAGCCCCTGCCCGCTTTGCAATTGGCGCAAATGGATACAAAATTCGAGATCAACCAGCCCGCCCGCGCCCAATTTCACATCGAGTTCGGATTTCGGCGGCTTGTGCGCGGCGATGTCAGCGCGCATCTTAATCACATCAGCGAGCAAAGCCGCCTGATCACGTGGTTTTTTTAGCACAGATGCGATGATCGCCTCAGTCTCCGCGCGCGCATCCGCTGAACCATAAATAACCCGCGCGCGGGTGAGCGCCATATGCTCCCACGTCCACGCTTCGTCGCGCTGATACTGCGCAAAACCGTCAAGCGAGACAGACAGCGGCCCCTTTGCCCCCGATGGCCGCAGTCTTGTATCAACATCATAGAGCGGCCCCGCAGCGGTAGCGACTGAGAGGCCAGCAGTAATCCGCTGCGCCAGCCGGTTATAATAATGCACTGCGCCGAGCGGCTTTGCACCGTCTGACTCGCCCGCAAAATCGCCGGAGAAAAGGTAAATCAAATCAAGATCAGACGCATGCGTGAGCGCCGCGCCGCCCATCCGGCCAAGCGCTAGGATGACAAGCTCACTATCAGCCACGCGCCCATGGCTGGCTTCAAATTCGGCGATAACAGCATCCGCAACGACACGCACCGCTGCCTCAGCAATCCGTGCATAGCCAGCCGCCACGTCCAAAGGATCACTCACCGCCTCAACAATCTGTGCGCCAAGCGCAAAGCGCATTTCGCCGACCCCGCGCCTGAGCCGGTCAAGCTGGCTTTCGAAATCACTGGGCTGATGCAACCGCGCGGCAATCGCCTCAACACTGCCCGCAGGATCAAGCGCGCTCGCATCGATCAGCCCGTCAAGCAAATCAGCCCGCCGCGCGAGTTCAGCCGAAAGTGCTGGCGCATGGCACAATATGTTGGTCAACAAGGCCAGCAAAGGCGGGCGCGCCTCAAGCAAGCGGAACAGATTGACCGCACTTGGCAGCCGCTCAATCAAGCTTGAAAGACGATTGACTGTGAGCAGCGGATCTGGCGCGGCGGCAAAGCCTTTAATCAGCGCTGGCAACACCGCCTCAAATGCTTCCTGTGCGGCATTGCTCCGCAGCGCGCGCACCGTGCCCCCGCGCCATTGCTCAATCCTTCTCGCAATATCGGGAGCATCGGAAAG
>JAYUAU010000086.1:0-43880 GCA_043741135.1 Sphingomonadales bacterium
TGTTGTTCTCGCGAGCGGTAATCTAACCTTGGCCGCAAACTCAGAAGTTGAGTTTATCGCGGTCAACACCGCGAACGGCGTGACAATCACCGGCAGCAACAGCAATCAAACAATCCAAGGTGCGGGCGGCAATGACCGTCTCGTCGGCGGGCTGGGCAATGATACGTTGCAAGGCAGTGGCGGCGCGGACACCTTCGTCCTCGGCAACACATTTGCAGACCGCGACTTCATCGTCGATTTCGCGAGCGGCTCCGACAGACTTGAAATCAGCGCGGCTTTGTTCGGTGGTGGGCTGGCAGCGGGCATGCTCTCCGCAAGCCAGTTCCTGTCAGGCGCGGGGGCAACAGCGGCCACCACGGCTGATCAGCGCTTCATCTACAACAGCTCAACGGGCAATTTGCTGTTCGACGCCGACGGCAATGGTGCAGGGGCAGCTGTGCTCTTCGCCAGCTTGCTCAACGTCCCCGCGCTCACTGCCGCAGACTTCTTGATCGCGGGTTGAGGGGCGCCGTCCTTCGTTACCGCTCAACTGACGCGCCCTTTGCCGCTGTTTCGATCATGATCAGCGGTGCGCTGCCGCTGGGAACTTGATATTCGGCGATTACAGCAGCTTTGACTGCGGGCGCAATTTCGCGCGGCATCAGCGCGACGACGGCCCCGCCAAAGCCGCCCCCTGTCATCCGTGCGCCGCCTTCGATGCCAATCGCGCGCTGTAAAATGCCAACAAGCCGATCAATTGCGGGGGTGGTGATGTCAAAGTCACGCTGCATTGATGAATGCGATGCGTTCATCAATTGCCCTAAGCGCTCAAGGTCATTGTCACGCAGCGCTCTCGCTGCATCAAGCGTCCGTTGGTTTTCGGTGATGACGTGCCGCGCGCGGGCGTGAGACAAGGAATCAAGTTCGGTCTTTCGCGCGGCAAGCCTATCGACATCAATATCGCGCAAAGCCTTCACACCGAAATGCGCGGCCACTGCCTCACACTGTGCACGGCGCTCATTGTACGCGCCGTCGACCAGCCCGCGTGATATGCCTGAATGAACGATCATGATCGTCAAAGTATCAGGGATCGCCACAAGTTGTGCCTCAAGGCTGCGGCAATCGATCAGCAGTGCGTGGCCTACTGCGCCGCGCGCACAAACGAGTTGATCCATAATCCCGCACTTGGTGCCGACGAAATCGCACTCAGCCTGTTGCGCGAGCGACGCGATGTTGGTCGCATCAAGATCAAGCCCGCACAGTGCCGTGAATGCCTGCCCCACTGCAACCTCAAGCGATGCAGACGATGACAGCCCAGCGCCTTGCGGCACATTTCCCGCAATCGCTATATTAGCGCCGCGCAAGGCATACCCCGCGTCTTGCATCACCTTAATCATACCGCGCACATAATTGGCCCAGCCAAGCGGGCTGCGCTCAATTGGCCCATCAAGCGAGAAACTATCGCGCGCGCCGCCATAATCAGCAGCGATCAGATTGATTTTCCGGTCACTCCGCGCAGCTATCGCCACGCGCGTCTCAACACCGATCGCGCAGGGCAGAACGAAGCCATCGTTATAATCAGTATGTTCGCCGATCAAATTCACGCGCCCCGGCGCACGCGCAATGAGGTCTGGTGTGCCGCCAAAGGCCGCAAGCAGCCTATCCACGGTAATGAACCCGGCTCACCGCGCGCAAGGCTTCGGCGGCTTGTTCAGGGGTTAAATCGCGCTGTGCCTCAGCCAACAGTTCATAGCCCACCATGAATTTTCGCACTGAGGCCGAGCGGAGCAGTGGCGGATAAAAATGCGCGTGCAATTGCCAATGACGGGTATCTTCGCTGCCAAAAGGCGCGCCGTGCCACCCCATCGAATAGGGAAAGCTGCACGCAAACAGATTATCATAGCGCGCGGTAAGCTGCTTGAGCGCAATCGCAAGGTCAGCACGATGTTCGGTCGACAGTTCGGGCAATCGCTGAACCGCAAAGCGTGGCAGCAGCAACGTCTCAAATGGCCAGCGCGCCCAATAAGGAACGAAGGCGATCCAGTGCGCGGTCTCAACCACCGCGCGTGGGCTGCCCGCCTCACGCGTTGCTAATTCAAGCAACATCGCTTGTTCGTGCGTTGCAAACCATGCTTTTTGGTTCGCATCCTCAGTCGCTATTTCACTGGGAACATAATCAGTCGCCCATATTTGCCCGTGGGGATGCGGGTTTGAACAACCCATCATCGCGCCCTTATTTTCAAACAGCTGCACATTGGCATAGGTGCGGCCAAGATCGCTGACTTCTGCACACCATGTATCAATCACGCCACCAATCGCCGCTAAAGATAGTTCGGGCAATGTCTTGGCATGATCGGCTGAAAAACAGATGACGCGGCTCGTTCCCCGTGCGCGCGCTGACTCGAATAGTCCACCCTCTGATAGGGGCGACGGCGCATCGGGGGTGAGTGCGGCGAAATCATTATCGAACACGAAACTGCCCGTATAATCAGGGTTTAAGTTGCCGTTCACGCGCGTATTGCGGGCGCACAAATAGCAATTTGGATCATGCGACACACGAAGCGCGAGATCGGGCACATCCTCTTGCCCCTGCCACGGCCGCTTTGCGCGGTGCGGGGAAACGAGTATCCATTCACCGCGCAGCGGGTCATAGCGCCGATGGGGATGGTCTGCGGGATCGAAAATCATAAGACTTTGACCCTATAGAGCCGGCATGTTTCCGCGATCATTTTGGGCATCGGCAGCCCCGATGCGATCAGCCACGCGCCGTCATAAACCATATCATCAACGCTATAGCGCCGCGCGGGATCAAGCATAGCAAGCCTTAAGGTTGGCAAATGTTTTTGGGCATTAGGCACTATGCGGATGATGAACAGCAGCAAGTCTTCAGAGCAGCCATGGGCTTGCCAGATGACTCCGTCGCCAGCCTCACCCAGCCACACTTTGCCTTGATGAAGCTGATCGCGGTGCTCCTTATAAAGCGCGATCCACTGCCGCAGTGTCTCACGTTCAGCGCCTTCAAGCGTGCGCAAGTCAAGTTCAACGCCGAAATGCCCCGGCAAAGCGATGCCCGCGCGGAAATCCATCGATTGGCTCCGCCCCGTGCTGTGCGCAGGTGCTGAGCCAACGTGAGCGCCCATCAGCTCAGGCGGCATGAACTGCAGAAACCCGCGCTGGATCGATAGGCGCGAAACAGCATCGATACAGTCGCTCGTCCAAAAACGGTGCGTGTGGCGGATGATGCCAGCATCAATCCGTCCGCCACCGCCAGCGCAAGCCTCGATTTCAACATGAGGAAAATCAGCACGTATGCGCGCCATTAGCGCATAGCAGGCGAGCACTTGCTGGCGGTACGCTGCGGTTTGCCCCGCTGTCGCCACATCACGGTTATGATCCCATTTGAGATAGCTAATCGGGAGCGAAGTGAGCAGCGCGGCAATGCTCTCAAACAAATAATCGCTCACCTCTTTTCGGCGCAGATCAAGCACCAGCTGATGACGCGCCGTCAGTAAAGGACGCCCTGCAATCTGGAGCGCCCAATCTGGATGAGCGCGGTAAAGATCGCTGTTGGGATTGACCATTTCTGGTTCAACCCACAGTCCAAATTCCATGCCAAGGCTTGTGACATGCGTGGCGAGCGGCCCAAGCCCGTCAGGATATTTTTGTGCATCAACTGACCAATCACCAAGCGAACTCGTATCGTCACGCCGCCCGCTGAACCAGCCATCATCAAGCACGAACCGTTCGATACCAAGCTCGGCGGCTGAGGTTGCTAATTCCTTCAGCGCGGCCTCATCATGATCAAAATAGAAGCCTTCCCATGTATTAAGATGGACGGGGCGCGGCCTCATCGGGCCGCTTGGCCAGTCTATTCTCGCGCGAATGGCCGTATGAAAATTCTGTGCCACTCCGTTTAGATTAGCAGCACAGGTTGCGAGCATTTCTGGCGTAGCCAGCGCTTCGCCAGGCGCAAGCCGCACTTCGCCAGGCGCAAGCCATTCGCCCATCGACCAGCCATAGCGGCCATCATCAAGCCATTCGATCGACTGGGCATGGTTACCTGACCAGCCCAGTTGCGCACTGTAAGCTGTGCCGCCCGCGAGCACGACCGCCCCGGGGAAGCAATCATGCGACGTAATCCCCCGCCGGTTCTCACGCCGCCATAGTGATCGGCTAAGAGCGTCTTCCTGAAGCTGAAACTCTGCATTATGTCGTCCTGAATAAGAGCGGACACTCTGGGCCCCCTGAGGCAGCGGCACAGTGCCTGCCGCGAGCCACTGGACGTCAAGCACATCGTCACCCCGATTGGTGAGTGTTGTTGAAAGCGTCATCACATCGCTGATGGGATCAAGCGCGAGTGTCAGGGTCACATCAATTTTCGCAACATTGTCGGTCATCGTGAACTTCACCGAATGCGCATCAATCCAGTGCACCGCGCAAGCCGTGATCGCCTGCGCATAATCCTCTCCTGCACGGTGCGCGAGCATAGCTGATTGCCCAAACCAGCCAACGCCAAAGGTAGAGAAAAGCGAAAACGGCTGATCATGTGCAAGCGAAAAACTGGGTTCATGCCGGGTCTTGCGCAAGCCCATCTCAGGCGCAACGCCATCAGGCAATCGTGGCCCCCAATAGCGCCATAAAGGCGCTTCACCCTCACAAAGCTCCACCATAGCGGTGCATCGCGTGCCGTGGAGCGTGATGAAACTGGCCTTGGTCATCTGCGCACTCTAAAGCGCGTGAGTGCGATTGTTAAGAGCGCACGGCACCGCGTCAGGGCGTTCTGCACCCCGACCAGCCTTGATCGACACAAAAAGCGATATCAACACCCGCTTAAATCTGCGAATGGATCAGGATGTTTGATTGGCCAGCGCCGCTAATATTCATCGCTACGGGCTTTGGTGCAGGCATTATCAATGCGCTGGCGGGCGGCGGCCCGATATTGACACTTGGGGTGTTGAGCCTGACGGGGATTGACCCGCGCATCGCTAACCTAACGTCAACGGTCGCGCTGAGCCCGGGCCAGCTTGTTGCGGGATATCGTGTGCGCCATCGTTTGAACGAAGCACGCTTTGGCCAGCCCTCATTGCTTATATTGCTGGCCGTAGCGGGTGGTGCTATCGGCGCTGCACTATTGTTATTCACCGCAACGACGACATTTCGCGTGATCGTCCCATGGCTCGTCTTGATTGCGACAGCGATTTATGCGGCCAGTGCCGTGCCCATCGTCGCGTCAAAATCAGGCTCGATCGTCAGTCGCCGCCTGTCAACGGCTTCATTCTCGGCACTGTCGCTTTACGGTGGCTATTTTGGCGGTGGCAATAGCTTCCTGATCCTCGCCCTTCTGGGTCTCACCGGCCACGACCCTAAACGATCAGGCGAGATCAAAAATGTGCTCGTCGCCGCGATAAATGGGGGCGCTGTCATTGTCTTTGCGCTCTCTCGCACGGTTGATTGGGGGGTCGCTTTCTGGCTCGGCATCGGGGGAATAGCGGGGAGCATCGCGGGACTACGCCTCTATGATCGCCTCTCTGCCGCTGCTGTTCGCGGTGTTGTGATCGTAGGCGGGCTTGCGCTAGCGGGCTGGCTATTTGTGAGCTAATGCGACGGACGTTTTGAAGCGCTAATCCGATAATCATTGGGGTCAATATTGTGCCGCGCCAATTTATCATAAAATGTCTTGCGCGGCAGATCGAGCGCGGTGGTGACCGCGCTGACCTCACCACTATGATGATCAAGTGCCGTGCGGATCAATTCGGCTTCGAATGCGGCAACGGCCGCTTTAATGCCTAGCCCACGTTCGGTCATCTGGGGCAGGGCAGCCCGCTTATCCTCACCAAGGCCAAGCGCGACGTTCGCGGCAAAACTGCGCAATTCGCGAACATTGCCCGGCCAGTCATGATCCTGAAGTTTGCGCCAGACAGCCGGAGAGAGCGAAGGAACCGCGCGCTTGAGATCTTCAGCGACTTCGGCGAGGAAGGCGCGGAACAGGACGACAACGTCGCCCTTCCTTTCGCGCAAGGGCGGAATTTCGAGCCGGTAACCACTTAACCTGAAGTAAAGCGACCGATCAAATTGATGCCCTGCGATGAGGGCCTCAATATCAGCGCTGGTGGCTGAAATTGTGCGAAATGAGCATGATTGCGATTGATTGCTGCCCATGGGTAGCACCGCCCGGTCTTCGAGCGCATGCAGCATTCTCGTTTGCAGCATGTGCGAAAGCCCTTCGACATGATCAAGAAAAAGCGTGCCACCATCAGCGCGCAGTAATTGTCCCGTGCGTGGGAATTGCGCGCCGGGGAAGGCTCCGCTGACATGGCCAAAGAGCAAGCTTTCGGCCATGTCACCCTGCATAGCCCCGCAACCTACCGATACCATTGCCTTGCGCCCGCGCGCGCTGTGACGGTGGAGCGCGGTGACGGCAAGGCTTTTGCCTGATCCACTTTCACCGCTAATCAAAACATCAATATCAGCCTGAGCCAATTGGCTAAGCGTGTGACGGAATTGTTCGATTTGGGGAGACTCGCCTAAAATTGCGTCACGTTCGTGCGATATGGGCTGCGTTCTCAACAGGCGGTTTTCGAGAACGAGCGAACGCTTTTCGAGCGCGCGGCGTACCGTGGCAATCAGCGCGTTGCCGTCAAATGGCTTCGATAGAAAGTCATACGCCCCGCGCTTTACAAGGTCGACGGCGGTTGCCACATCGCCATGGCCAGACATCATGATGACGGGAAGTTCGGGATCAATCTGTCGCATCCTGCTGAACAAAGCGCTGCCATCAATGCCAGGCATCCGCAAATCGGAGATGAGGACGCCCGCAAACGATGCATCAATCACGGCTAAGGCGCTTTCCCCATTGCTAAACTCAATCACGCTCAATTGTTCGATTTCAAACATCTGGCGCAGTGCAGCGCGAACGTCCGCTTCATCATCGACAATAGCAACGATGCCTGTCATCACGCGGCCTTCAACGTGATGACGAATTCAGCGCCTGATTGCGAAGGCGCGAGCGTCAATTCGCCGCCAAATTCAGTGATGATGTCACGACAAATCACGAGGCCAAGGCCTATCCCGTCACCCTTTGAGCTGGTGAAGGGCTGAAACAATTTCTCATGCATGTCAGTTGATATGCCGGGGCCGCTATCACATATACGCAGCGTTACAAGCTGATCGGCTTGCGTGATTGTCAGTTCAATGCGCCCACCATCATCCATGGCATCCATGGCATCCATCGCATTTTGGATCAGGTTGACAAGCACCTGTTCCAATCGACCATGTTCGCCAATCACATAAGCATCGAGTGAATCGAACGCGAAAATTGTGCGCGTTGACCGGATACGGTCGCCCAAAAGCAGCTGCGTGCCCGCGATTACGGCCTGAACTGAAACACGCCCCATGTTGCGGTCTGCGCGACGAGAAAAACGCCGTAACTCCCCAGTTATCGCGCCTGCTCGTGATGTAAGTGAGCTGATTTCATTGAGCGCAATGGCCGCGTCTGAAAGTCTCCCCGATTCGATCAGTTTGGCAGCATTTTGGGCCCGAAGCGCAATTGCTGTAAGGGGTTGATTGATTTCATGGCCAACGCCCGCCGCAATCTGGCCAAGCGTCGAAAGCTTGTTCGATTGCATCAGCCGGTCTTTGAGATCAGCAATCCGCGCGGCATTTTCGCGTTGCTCACGCGCGATGATGACACGGCGGCGCAAAACATAAAAAGCAGCCAGCGCGGCGATCAACCCAGCGATCAACAAAACAAACAAGCGACCAACAGTGCGCGCAGCGCTCAGCGCGTCACTGAGCGGAGAGAGAATATGGACAGACCAGCCGTTGGGCAATGCGTCACTAGCCTCAATGAAAGCCGCATTGCTCCCAAAGTCGCGCGCGTCACTGATCACTGACCGAAGCGCAAAAAGTGCATTCTGCTTCAACGCCTGGTTACCAAATTCTACCTGAGCGCGGAGCTTTGCTTGTTCGGCTTCATTCAGTTTGCGGATAGTTTGGAACCGCCACTCAGGGACTGCGCTCACTAAAATGACGCCTTGACCGTTTGTAACAAAGGCTAAGCCTGCCGAGTTTGCCCATTCCTTTTCAAGCCGGTCAAAGCGGATTTTGACAACGATCACGCCGCGCGATCCCGATCCCGTCGTCACACGGCGCGCGACGAAAAGCCCGGGCACTCTGCTGCGCGTGCCCAGCGCGAATTGCTCCCACTCGCCTTCCGCAAGCGCACGCTTGAAATAGTTGCGAAAGCGGTAATTCTCACCGAGGAAACTATCAGGCTGTCGCCAATTGCTCGATGCGATTGTTGTACCATTCGCATCGAGCACATAGATAACCGAAGCATCAAGCGCTGCCGATAAGTTGGCGAGCCGTTCGTTGAGCTGCGTCGCTGCGTCTTTCCTATCAAGCAAAAGCGCTACATCGGAATCAGCTGAAAGTGTTGTGGCGACCAGCCGGAATTTATCAACCTGGCGTTGATAACTCGAAGCGGTTAGCCGCGCGACGTTGGTAAGGCGATCATGTTCGCGCACAATAACACGCTCGGCCGAAAGACGATCCGACACGAGGATCGCAATGGCAAAGGCAAATAGCGCGAGTACCGCCAGAGCCGCGCCGCGCTGACTTATCTTCTTCACCGCATCAGTCCAAAATCTCATCGATCAAACTTAGGCGAAAATCCGCACATGTAAAGTATTTCTGTGCGGTAAATCGCACATAAAGTCTTGATCAAATAAGGAAATAAGTCATACAATCAACGCATTAGGAAAATCTCGACGATTCCTTTCTTCGGTGGTGCGAAGCGTTCATTCTCAACAAAATTATGAAAAATGTAGCGACGCGCTACATCAGAGGGGAAGATATCATCGCTATCAGTGCAGCAACAGCCGCTAAGACACCGCTTTATGCTCATCTCTATGTGCAGGTGCTGAGCGCGATTGGGCTCGGCATTGTGCTTGGCTATTTTGTTCCTGATGTTGGAATTGCGCTTCAACCGCTTGGTGACGGCTTTATCAAGCTTGTCAAAATGATCATCGCGCCGGTTATTTTCCTCACGATTACAACGGGGATTGCGGGCATGGGCAAAGTCTCGGCTGTGGGCCGCGTCGCGGGTAAAGCCTTTGCCTATTTTCTGGCGGTTTCAACGCTTGCGCTCGTGGTCGGGCTGATCGTCGCTAATGTCGTGCAACCCGGTGTGGGCCTCAACATTGATCCCTCGACACTCGACGCCTCTGCGGTCAAGACCTATAGCGATAAAGCGCATGACGCGAGCATCGTCAAATTCTTGCTCGATATCATCCCAACAACGATTGTTTCAGCGCTGACTGAAGGATCAATCCTGCAAGTTCTGCTCGTCGCGGTGTTGTTTGGCATTGCGCTTGCGATGGTTGGCGCGCCTGCGGCCCCTGTGTTGGCATTACTTGAGAGTGTGAGTGCGATTGTTTTCCGCATGGTCGCGCTAGTGATGCGCGCCGCCCCTATCGGCGCATTTGGCGCAATGGCGTTCACGATTGGCAAATACGGGATTGGCACCTTGGTGTCGCTCGGCACGCTTGTGGCGACGTTTTACGGCACGTCATTATTGTTCGTCCTCGTCGTGCTCGGCACGATTGGACGGCTCAACGGCTTTTCGATCCTTGCGCTGATTCGCTATTTAAAGGCCGAATTGCTGCTCGTACTCGGCACGTCTTCATCAGAGGCCGCACTCCCGTCGCTGATTGAAAAGATGGAGCACGCAGGCTGCGCGAAATCAGTCGTCGGGCTGGTCGTTCCCACAGGATATTCGTTCAACCTTGATGGCACTAATATCTATATGACGCTCGCCGCGTTGTTCATCGCGCAGGCGACAGGGATTGACTTAACGCTCAGTCAGCAACTTGCCTTACTCTTCGTCGCCATGATCAGCTCTAAAGGTGCCGCAGGCGTGACAGGAGCCGGCTTCATTACCTTAGCAGCGACTTTATCAATCGTGCCGACAATACCCGTTGCAGGCCTTGCGCTGATCCTTGGCATAGACCGTTTCATGAGCGAGTGCCGCGCGCTTACCAATTTCATCGGCAATGCAGTGGCAACTGTTGTAATCGCACGCTGGGAAAATGCACTCGACGTTGACCAATTGAATAGCGCTCTCGCCGCCGAGCCTAGGCCTGCAACGCTTGCTGACCCGGGCTTGGGCTTGACCGACACTGATTGACGCAAAACTAAACCGAAAAAACAGGGAGAATAGCAATGAAGATCAATACCCATATCTGGATGGCGTCAACCGCGCTTATGCTCTGCGCTTCTGCGCCCGCCTTTGCGCAAACAGCTGACGCAGACGCAACCGAGGAAGCCGCTGAAGCCCCCGAAATTACCGTGATCGGATCACGCGGAAAGCCACGCACTGATGTTGATCGCCCCGTGCCAGTTGACGTTGTTGATACAAAGGAGCTCGCGGCGACGGGGCAGACTGATCTTGGCCAGCAAATCCAGTTCACATCGCCTTCGTTCAACTCAGCCAAATACGGCGTTAACGGCGCGACTAACTTTGCTGATCCCGCATCGCTCCGCGGGCTTGCGCCCGATCAAGTCTTGCTGCTGATTAACGGCCACCGCCGCCATCAATTCTCAGCGCTTAACCTCAATATCTCGCCGGGATTGGGAACGGTTGTTTCCGATTTGAACAGTATCCCGACAGCTGCCGTCGGGCGGATCGAAGTTTTGCGTGACGGCGCTGCGGCGCAATACGGTTCAGACGCTATCGCAGGGATCGTCAACCTTGCGCTTAAAGATTCAGATCACGGCGGATCGGTTAATATCACATCGGGTCTCAACAAAGAAGGCGATGGCTTCACAATCAAAGGCTCGCTCAACCACGGGCTAAAGCTCGGTTCAAACGGCGGGTTCATCAACTATACGCTTGAATATTTTAACACTGAAGGCACCAATCGGTCGGATACGTATGATGGCGTGCTTTATCCCGCAACGCCGGCTACCTATGCGACAACGGGGCCAACCGTCGCATTCCCTTATACCACGGCCACGCCTCGCGTCGATCGCGGCGTTTATCCGCAAACGCCTTTTGTTGTCGGCAATTACGGATCAAATCAAAACCGCACTTATCAGGCGTTCCTTAACTCCGAAGTGCCGCTTACTGATACAATCAAAGCCTATTTGTTTGGCGGCTATTCACGCAAAGACATCCGTGCCTTTGGCTTTTTCCGCGCGCCAGCAACCGCGGCCAATGCCGTACTTTCAATCTTCCCGGACGGCTATGTGCCGATCCTGCCAGGTCGTTCAATCGATTATTCGATCACTGGCGGGCTTAAGGCTGAACTCAGCGGATGGGATATTGATCTAGGCTATGTCTACGGCCACAATCATCTCGATCAAAACGCGCTTAATACTGTCAACGCATCGCTTGGCTCGGCAAGCCCAACGTCATTCTATGTCGGTCGCACCGCATTCACGCAGCAAGTTGTCGATATATCAGCGTCAAAAGACCTTGGGGCGGTGGCAGGCCTTAGCGGGCTTAACGTCGCGATGGGCGTCCAATCGCGCAAGGACAATTTCAAAGTGACGCGCGGCGATCTGGCTTCGTATCAAATCGGCCCCCTTGCCCTTTCGGGTCGCACCGCAGGCTCAAATGGTCGCCCTGGCTACGCGCCGGCTGACGAAAATGACATCAGCCGGAGCAATGTTGCCGCCTTCATTGATGTGGAGGCTGATTTTAGCGATGCCTTCCTTGTGACGACGGCATTGCGTTATGAAAACTACAGCGATTTTGGTGGCAACCTCTCGGGCAAGATTGCTGCCCGTTATAAGCTGACTGATGATCTTGCGATTCGCGGATCATATAACCGTGGCTTCCGCGCCCCTTCGCTCGCGCAAATTGGTAACCGTGTGAACACGTCAACGGTGCAGAATAATACAATCCTGCAAACCCAGCAAATCGCGAGCAGCGACGCGCGGCTGGCAAGGCTTGGTATCGCTGATCCTAAGGCTGAAATTTCGGATAATTTCAGCGCTGGCTTTACGGGCGATCTTGGTTCGTTCACCTTCACGGTTGACGCGTTTCAGATCAACATCAAGGACAGAATCGCGATCACCGACGGCATTTTGAGCGCAAGCTTGCCTGCGGTTGCGGCGTTATTCCCAGGGGTGCGCGAAATCCGTTTCTTTACCAACCAAATCGATACCCGCACGCGCGGCGTCGATGTCGTGGCAACGTATAAGCTAAATGTTGGCCCAGGATCGCTCAAATTAACGCTAGCAGGCACTCATGCTGAAACCAAGGTCATCCGCCAACGCGCAACACCTGCGGCGCTGATCTTAGGAGCCTCAGCGGCGGTTCAGGCAGCCCCATTGCTTGGCCTGACCGCGATTGAACTGATCGAGGTTGCCCAACCGCGCACCAAAATCCTTTTTTCATCCACTTATGAAACAGGCGGTTTTTCGCTTGGTGCGCGGGCTTCCTATTTTGGCAGTGTGAAGGCGTTTAGCACGGGGCTTAGCCCGCTTGATTCGAATGTGAACTGCAACGCGGCGAACCGCTGTGTGCAAACTTTCAAAGCAAAGACACTCATCGATTTGAATGCTACTTATGCCTTCACCGATAATCTATCGCTTACGCTCGGTGCGAACAATCTGTTCAACATCTATCCTGACAAATGGAACAACACGCGCGATGGCAAGATTGGCCAAGCCGCCTCCTATTCAAACGGCCAGACGCCTTACACGCGCAACGCCAATCAGTTTGGGTTCAACGGCAGCTATTATTATCTGACAGCGAATGTGAAGTTTTAGGTTCTGCGCCCCCTCATTTGGGAATTCCGAGTGAGGGGGCGACCGCTAAGTGCACGACAGTCAGATATTCAGCGCTAGTTCCACAGTCTTACGCGCGCTATCACTTGGCTGCCATCGCTGAACGCGCGCCAAGCGCCTCCCTTCGCGGCTGATGCCTTGTATCAAAGTCGGATATTGACAACTGGTTTGCGTTCTTGCATTGTTCTGTTCGAGGAGATGTGATGATGCAGGGAAGTTGTTGTTGTGGGGCGGTGAAATTTGAGCTTTCATCAAACCCGTCGATGATGGGAACATGCCATTGTTCGCGATGCCGCAAAGTGGGCGTGAGCACATTCGTTTTTGTAAAAGATGATGATCTTCATTGGATATCCGGACGTAACGAGGTTCAGCGATATGAGCCATTGCCACCTTATAAATATGCGCGGTGCTTCTGCAAAATCTGTGGCACGGGTCTGGGCGAGATCATTTCTGAGCAATCAAGCTTTCCGATCGCTGCAAATCTTTTGGACACCGACCCGGGCGTAAGAAACCGCTTCCACGAATTTGTGGCGGAAAAACCGGCGTGGTATGATATTTGTGACGAGGCGAAGCAGTTCGAAGGCCATCCAACAAAGGTGTAGCCGCGCGTCACCCCCCTTGCACCCCACACCATCCCCGCTATCCTTCGCCTATGATCGATGAATATGCCCTCAATGATGGCCCTATTACCGCTGCGATGTTCGATGGTAATCGGATTGAGGTCATTTTGCAGGCAGCGGCCACTGAGGGCAACGCGCTGAGCTATTCCGAACTGCTCCTGATGCTTGGATACCGCTTTACGCGGCCCAAAATGCGCGCATTGTGCAAAGTGCTTGATGAAGTTGATCGGCGCGGTGCGGCGCGGGGAGAGCCTGAGCTGGCGGTGCTCGTTGTGCGAGAAGGCGATCAGTTACCCGGTCAAGGCTGGTGGGTCGGGCGCACAGATTATCAGGGTGAATGGATAGGGCCGCGCGCTGCTGCATTCATCGCTACGATCCAATCAAAGGCATTTTCATATTGGCAAAAACGCGAGGGCGCGTAAACTGCTGTTATGGACAATCTGATCGCAAGCCTTAGCCAGATCATGGCGCGCAGCGTTGGTGGCGGGGGAGCGATTAGCAATATCACGCGGCTTTCGGGCGGCGCGAATATGGAAAGCTCCTCGTTTGACTGGGCGGGTGCGGGCTATGTTCTGCGCCGCGCGCCTTCGCCCGAGCTGATGGAGGGCCGCGCCTTTGACCACGATGTAGAAGCGACGATTGTACGCAAGGCGCGCGAACAAGGTGTGCTCGCCCCGCTCATCGTTGGCGAACTCAGCGCAGAGGATGGTATTGGCACGGGATATATCATGGCCCGTGTTGAGGGCGAGGTGCGTCCCGACAGAATATTGGCAAACCCGCCGCTGGGCCTGATCACCGATATCGCGCGTGAACTCGCCTGTATTCATGCGATCCCACCGCCCGAAGCTCTGCCCATAGCCATTGCGGCAGATATGGTTGCTGGCCTCAAGGAGCGCTTCGTTGGTTACGGTGGCAATCGCCCCGTCATGGCGCTTAGCCTCGCGTGGCTGGAGGCGAATATCCCACCACCTGCACCACGGGTGTTTCTCCACGGTGATTTCCGGATGGGCAATTTAATGTTTGACACTAAGGGGTTAGCAGCTGTGCTTGATTGGGAGCTTGCTCATATCGGCGATGCGCATGAAGACTTGGTCTGGGGATGCGTCAACAGTTGGCGGTTTGGCCATAGTGATAAACCTGCCTTTGGGCTAAGCGATCTCGCGACCTACTGGGCGGCTTACGAAGCGCAGAGTGGCACTAGGGTTGATCCAGAACGATTTCATTTTTGGCTGGTGTTTCGCACCTTGTGGTGGGGGCTATGCTGCCTGCAAATGGCTGATATTTGGCGCAGCGGAACCGATAGGAGCCTCGAACGCGCAGTGATTGGCAGGAGAGCTTCAGAAACCGAAGTTGATCTGCTGTTGTTACTTGAACACCGTGCGCCCGAGGCAGAGCGATACCCAATTGCGCGGCCCATCGCCACAGTGACTAAGACGACGGGAGAACCCAGTGTAGCCGAACTGCTTGAAGCGCTAACGACTTGGGTATCAACCGATATCCGGCCCGCGGCACAGGGTCGTGACCGGTTCATGGCGAGCGTCGCGCTGAACGCACTTGGTATTTTGAAACGCGAGAGCGAAGCGGAGGAAAATCGAAGTAATCAATCATTTTGTGATGATTTATTGAGTAGTCGTCTCACCCTCGATAGCCCGGGAGTATTGGTGCGGTTGAGGTTGGGTGCGCTTGCGAAACTCGCGATTGATCAGCCAAATTATTCAGCATTTGGCGCAGCGATCGCACTTTGGGAAGCGCCGCTAAGCTGGCAACAACCCCAGCCGCGCGCGGCTATGCCAGCGCAATATCATCAATAAGCTGACCACTGCCAATCCTGAGGCAAGCCCGATCCACACGCCAAAGCCTTCAAAGCCTGCCCAAAAAGCGAGTCCAGCGCCAATGCCGATCCCGACGACCCAATAGCCAAACAGCGCGAACACCATCGGCACCGTCGTATCATGCAAGCCGCGAAGCATGCCAGCGCCGACGACTTGCGCGCCGTCAACAATCTGGAAGATCGCAGCGATGAACAGGAATGACACCGCAAGGCCCACCACTGTCGCGTTGGCAGGATCGCCAAGGTCGAGAAAAATCCCGACGAGCGTGCGCGGAAACATCCAGATGAACAGCGCCATGATGCTCATAAAACCGACGCCGAGAATGAAGCCCGCCCATCCTGACCGGTGGATGGCAGCCGTGTCTTTGCGGCCATAGCCAATGCCAACGCGGACTGTGGTGGCTTGCGCAATACCGAGTGGCACCATGAAGCTGAGCGCGGCAATCTGGAGCGCAATTGCGTGTGCGGCGACTGAGTCCGCATTGATCAGCCCCATGAGGAAAACCGCGCCGGTAAAGACCGCACCCTCAAGCCCCATCGTGACGCCAATTGGCAGCCCCAGCCGCCACACTTGGGCATAGCGGGGCCAATCAGGACGCCAGAATCGGCCGAACAAGTGATAGCGGCGAAACTTAGGGTGAAGGCTGACGGTCAAGGCTAGCCCAACAAACATGATGCTGTTCGTGATTGTACTCCCAATTCCAGCCCCCCAAATTCCAAGTGTGGGTAGGCCGAGTTTGCCAAAGATGAGCGCCCAGTTGAGCACAGCATTGACCAGAACCGCAAGTAAACTGACAACAAGCGCCCAGATCGGCCGACCAAGTGCGGATACAAAATTGCGCAGGATGACAAAGCCAATGAACGGCAAAATCGTCCACTGATAGGCACTGACAAATAAAGCGGCATCACGCGCCAGCGTTACTTCCTGCCCGAGCGCCAAAAAGATGCTTTCTGAATTCCAAAGAATGATCCACACGGGGATGGCAACGCTGATCGCAACCCACATCGATTGCCTGAAAGTGCGTCGCACATCGCGCACTGAATAGGGGTTTGCGCCAATTTCTGATGCCATCATCGGCGCTGATGCGGTCACTACGCCCATGCAGAAAATCGCGCAGGCCATCGCAAAATTGACGCCGAGCGCAGAGGCCGCCAGCGCGTGCGCACTCAACCTTCCGAGCAAGACAACATCAGTTGCATTGATGAGTGACATGGTGATGTTTGACAGAATCAGCGGCCCCGCCAGCCACGCCATCACTGTGAATTCAGTTCGCCACAGCGTGGCTTGAGTCGGAGCGTCTGCGGGCATCATGACGTGCTGCTAGCGCAAAATCCACGCACTCACCACGAGTTTGAAAATCTTTGTAACCAAAAACTATGTGCATGCGAACAGCTGTAAGGATCGCGCGGCCAATCCCCCCGGTCGCGTGATCCGCAAGGAGAGTTTTATGAAAAGAGCATTGACATTATCGAGCCTCGCCATTGCGCTGATTGTCGCGCCACTGGCGCTTTCATCTATTGCGTTTGCCGGCCCCACTTATACCGGAGATCAAGGCAATATCGCCGCTGGCGGCTATGATGTGACGAGCTATTTCTCGGCTAGTGGAAAGCCTCAGCTCGGATCAAAGGCATTTAGCGTGGTTCACCGCGGCGCTCACTATCAATTCAGCAGCGCGGCTAATGCTGACAAGTTCAAGGCGAACCCCGACGCGTTTGCACCTGCCTACGGTGGGCACTGCGCATGGGCGATGTCACGCGGTTCACTCGCTCCAGGTGATCCGACCAAATACCGCGTCGTCAACGGAAAGCTCTATTTGAACTTCAGTCAGCAAGTTCAGGATATGTGGGTCAAGGATATTCCCGGCTTCATCACAAAGGCCGAGGCCGAATGGCCAAAAATCCCAGACAGCGCGAAATTCGGCGAGTAATGAAGCCGGAAATGCCCATGATGGGCACGTTACCAACCCTATGTTGTTTCAAGATAAGGACTTTAATATGAAGAAATCACTAAACCTTGCCGCCATGCTCGCAGTTGCAGGCGGCCTTGCTGTTGCGACTGTACCTTCGGCGGCGTCGGCCACTTGTTCACCCGCTGCCGGTCATTCGTGTAGCGCGCGCCCCTGCGCTGCGCACAAATGCAGCGCCAAACCCAAAAAGGTAAAGAAGGTCAAAGCGGCAAAAGCTAATCCGTGCGCTGCTAAAGCTAATCCTTGTGCTGCGAAAGCCGCGCCATGTGCTGCCAAAGCTGGCCCTTGTGCAGCAAAACCCTGCGCTCCCAAAGCTTAACTGAACCCCCAAGGGGTCGCAAAGAGGGGCGGTGCCACCCGTCCCTCAAACCCTGTTTTGGGAACCTTATGTCTGCCGCTGATTTCGCGCTAAGCTTAGTTGATGCCACTGTCGCGATGCATGAAAGCGGGATGCCGCTGATGCGCCGCCTTATTCCGGCGGGTGAAGAGGTTTTGATATGGGATCATTATCCGCCTGACGATGCGGTGGCACCGCGCACCAAATCACGCTATTTCTATCATTGCCATCCCCCCGCTGAAAGAAGCGGCGGCGAACATGGCCATTTTCATTTCTTCCTACCAAAATCTGCCTTCGCCCGCCAAGGTAAGTGCCAATCAGCGCCGATTGATCTCGCTGAAACGCGCGCTGATGTCGTTCATATTGCCGCACTTTCGATTGATTCGGATGGGTTACCGCTCGCACTGTTCACAGTGAACCGCTGGGTTACTGATGAATGGCTTTATCGCGCATCCGCAATTGCCGCTGTGCTTGATCGCTTTGATCTCACCGGTGCGCCGGGTGACAGGCTGGTTAACCAATGGCTCACCGCCATCATTGGCCTCGCGCGACCGCTGATTATTGACTTACTGTATGAACGCGATGCCTTGCTTGAGGCAGCCAATTGGCCCGGCGAAGATCGCACGGTTGAGATCACATCACGCGCACCTCTTGATCTCCAAGCTCAGGTTGATGCCGCTTTTCGATAAGATTTGTGCGTGAAGCCTACTCGACTGACTGATCATAGTGTAACAAAGTTAGCGCTTACTGCGAACAACTTGATGAAGCAGTGGCTTCCTGACATTTACCGCTAAGGAGATATGATCATGACAAATTCCACACTCAAATTCGCTGGCATTGCAGGCGCACTTGCTGCCGCTGCAACGCTTGCTTCAGTGCCCGTTGCGGCTCAGTCTGCGCCAAAGGAAAAATGCTTTGGGATATCGCTTAAGGCAAAAAATGATTGCGCGGCAGGCCCGGGCACAAGCTGTGCTGGCACATCAACCAAGGATTATCAGGGCAGCGCTTGGAAATATGTCGGTAAGGGAAGTTGCTTGAAGCTTGGCGGTTCGCTTGCCGCGCGCGCTGGCAATGCCGCACCGAAAAAGGGTAAAGCGTAAGCCCTTTGGACGCCGCGCTGTGATGCCTGCTGAACATTCACTCCCCCGAGGTGCGGGCATCGGTCTCAAGCCTGAGCATTATAATTCGCTGCTTGCGCCCGATAAACAGAGCGCGGATGATCCAGATGTAATGGTGCCTGCTTTTGTTGAAGTGCACCCCCAAAACTATTTCGGTGATGGTGGCCCGCCGCATAGGTGGCTGACCGCCATCGCCGAAACGTTTCCGCTTAGTTTTCACTCGACTACATTGTCACTCGGGTCAGCAGGCGGCCTCAATATGGCGGTGCTTGACCGGTTAGCGCAGCTTGTTGATCGTTATCAGCCAGCGTCAATCTCCGATCATTTAAGCTGGAGCGATGTGGGCGGGCACCATTTGCCTGATCTTTTGCCCGTGCCTTATACGCACGCAGCGCTCGATCTCTTCGTTGACCAAGTTGGGTGCGTTCAAGACCGGCTTGCGCGCCAAATCCTGATTGAAAACCCGTCGCGCTATTTACGCTTTTTGGGCGATGAAATGAGCGAAGTCGAATTTTTGAGCACGCTGTGCAAACGCAGCGGGTGTGGGCTGCTGCTCGATATCAACAATGTCATCGTTTCGGCGAATAATCTTAGCTTTGACCCGCGCGATTATCTGCGCAGCGTGCACCCCGCACTCGTTGGCGAAATCCATTTGGCGGGGCATGCGATTGAGGATGATGACGGCATATTGTTATTTGTCGACGATCATGGCTCGGCGGTTTCGGAGGATTGCTGGTCATATTATGCTGATTTCATCGCCCTTGCAGGCGCAATCCCAACGCTGATCGAATGGGATAGCAATGTTCCCGAATATAGCGTGCTGATGGCGGAGGCGGCGCGTGTTTCTGCGATCATGGACGAAGGACGGCCCGCCCATGCGCGCGCTGCTTAACACCCAAACCGCGATGCGTGATACGATTGCCTTTGGCCCCGCCGTATGCCCGCCGCATCTATTTGGTGGCGCAGTTGATCATATTGTTCGTGGCCTAAAGGTTCATGCCAACACAATTTCGCATGCACGGCTGACATCGCTTGAGGCGAGCTTCCCGCGCTGCCGAGACTTGATCGGGCACGGCGTGTTCAACGATCTGTCGCGGCGCTTTATCGAAGGCGGCGGCGGTGCCACTGTGCCACTCGCGCAGATTGGTAGCGATTTTTCTGATTGGCTGGTTGTTCAAAATCAGGATCAAACGCTCGTCGCGCTCGCGCGGTTTGAATGGCTGTGGTTGCAATCCTATCACGCTGCCGAAGCGGATGCGTTGACGATTGCCGCATTTGCAGAAAAGCCTATCGCCGATGTGCTTGCCATCACAGTTGCACGGCATCCCGCGTCCGTGCTGGCGATGAACGAAGCTTCACTCGATGTCGCGCTGGGGCTTGGCTGTTTGAGTGATGTTGCGGCGCTGCTGATTTCACGGCCTGAGGCAGATGTCATTATCACACCACTGCCGCTGCTTCAAATGGAGCTATTCCAAGTCGCGGCGGCACCGACAAGCATTGGCGCGATGCTCGACACTGCGTCTGAAGATACGAACGAGGATGAATTATTTTCAGCACTCATTGGATTGATCAATGCCGGTGCGCTTATTTGTGAGGGAGAGATTTTGTGCTGACGATGGTAAAAAAGGTCAACGGCTGGTTCGCCGCCATCCCCGAAGCAGCGCTTTTGCTCTTTGTCCGTGTTGTTGCTGGCCATGTTTTTTGGGCAAGCGGCCAAACCAAAATCGAAGGCTTTACGCTACGCCCAGAAACGATCGACTTGTTCCGCGATGAATATAAATTGCCGTTGGTGTCGCCTGAAATTGCAGCACCAATGGCAGCACTTGCCGAACATATCTTGCCGATATTGCTCGTGCTCGGGCTCTTCTCACGGTTCGCGTCGCTCGGGTTGATCGTGATGACGCTTGTGATTCAGTTCCTTGTTTATCCCGATGCGTGGTGGAGCCAGCATAGCTTGTGGCTTGGGCTTCTGCTCGTGATCCTTGTTCGCGGCCCTGGCACATGGTCACTTGACCGATTTGTGCTAAGCCGGAACGCATGAAATCGGATGACCAATCATTGTCTCGACTGATGGGCTTAGCGCAAAGTGGAGATGCGCGCGCTTACCGCGCGGTGCTTGCCGAAAGTCAGAAATGGCTGACGCGCTATTTTGCACGGCGGATCAACCCGAGTGCGATTGATGATCTGGTTCAGGACACATTGGTATCGGTGCACCGCAAGCGCGCGAGCTTCGATGCAACGCGCCCCTATCTGCCGTGGCTTGCTGCAATCGCCAGATTCCGCTGGATAGATCAATTGCGGCGTAACTATCGCGCCAATGAGAGCGAACTTCATGAAGAGATGATTGCTGACACGCATGATCCCGCGGTTTTGGCGAAGATTGGCCTTGATCGATTGCTCGGCTTTTTGCCAAAAGGTCAGGCAGAGGTGATAATGTTGGTCAAGATTGAAGGACTATCGATTGCGGAGGCGGCGGCGCAAACCGGCCAATCCGAACCGTTAGTCAAAGTGAATATACACCGTGGTATCAAGAAGATGGCCACGCTGATCGAAAGTGAATGAAATGAGTGCGAACAATATCGATACCCTTGTTGCCGATCTGAAGCCGGTGCGCCCCGTATCGCCGCGTGATGGTTTTGCGCTGTTGGCGATGGCAACAATGATGGCAGTGGCGCTAGTCGCGTTCATGTTCGGCTTGCGGGACGATGTGATGAACGGCACGCCCGATCCAATCGTTGTCGTGCGCGGTGGGATTTTGTTTGTTCTTGGGCTGGCGGCGGGAACAACTGTCATTGCCTCTGCGCGCCCGAGCGTTGGCCAGAGCAGCACGGGGTGGCGCTGGGCGCTTGCTGTCGCGTCATTATTTCCGGTCACAAGCTTGGTTCTGGCGGTGGCCGATAGGGAAGAAGCTCTCGCTGATGTTTCGTCGGTCAGTGGCTTATGGTGTTTAGGTGTCAGCGGGTTGAGCGCCTTGTTTATCGGCGGCTTGCTCACATTCTGGCTTCGCCTCGGCGCACCGACATCGATTGACCGCACCGCGTGGCTTGTCGGGCTTGCGGCGGGCAGCTTTGGCACGCTTGCGTATAGCCTCCACTGCCCGAGCACGACAGTCTATTATGTCGGGCTTTGGTATACGCTCGCGATTGTGCTGAGCGCTTGTGTGGCGCGCCTCATCGTTCCGCGCCTCATCGCATGGTAGCGCGGCGCGCAAACATTTACTTGGCGGCTTCGTCCCCCTATCGGTAACGCGCGCTATAGGGCGTTCGAACCAAAGGGTTACCGACATGAATTTAATCAAAGCCGCATGGAAACTGCTCGTCGGGGTGAAAGACGGGCTAGTGTTGCTGTTCATGCTGCTCTTTTTCGGCGCGCTGTTTGCAGCCTTGTCGTTCAGCCCGAACCCCAAGGATATACGCGATGGCGCTTTGCTTTTGGCGCTTGATGGCAGCCTTGTCGAACAACCCGAAGCCGCTGATGCGCGCGCTATTCTCTCAGGTCAAACCCCTGCAGCAGGCCAAGTGCGTTTACGCGATGTTGTACATGCGCTTGAAACAGCAGCTGGCGATGATGACGTCAAAACAGTGGTGCTAAACCTTGATAATTTCATGGGCGGCGGTCAGGTTGCGCTTTCGCGGGTGGGGGCAGCGCTTGAAAAGGTGAAAGCGGCGAAAAAGCCTGTCCTCGCTTTTGCAACCGCTTATAGTGATGATAGCTATCAATTAGCAGCGCATGCCTCGGAAATTTGGCTTGATCCCATGGGCGGCGCATTGTTCGCAGGCCCGGGCGGATCGCGGCTCTACTATAAGGGCTTAATCGACCGAATTGGCGCGAACGTTCACGTCTACCGCGTCGGCAAATTCAAATCATTCGTTGAGCCCTATACGCGGTCTGATCAATCGCCTGAAGCGAGAGCCGCAAGCCAGTCGCTCGCCGATACCCTCTTTGCCAATTGGCAAGCCGAAGTGACCAAGGCACGCCCGCAGGCCAAGATCGCTGGCCTGATCGCTGATCCCGCAGCCACCGTCAGCGCGAGCGGTAACAGTCTTTCAAAGGCGGCGCTCGCGCAAGGGATTGTTGATCAGCTCGGCGATGCCACTGCTTTTGGAAAGCGCGTCGCGAAACTTGCGGGTAGCGATGATGATAAGCCTATCGGCAATTATAACAAAACCGATTTGGCTGATTATGTCGCCGCTAATCCGCCGTCGTCCTCAGGCAGCGCGATTGGTGTGGTAACCGTTGCGGGCACGATTGTTGACGGCGAAGCCCCAATGGGCAGTGCGGGGGGCGAAACGATTTCGAACCTCATCCGCAGCGCGGTTGCCGATAAGGATTTGAAAGCCTTGGTTGTGCGCATTGACTCAGGCGGCGGATCAGCGCGCGCGTCTGAAGTCATCCGTTCCGCGCTGGTCGAAGCGAAAGCATCGGGCATCCCCGTTGTGGCATCAATGGGCAATGTCGCGGCATCGGGCGGCTATTGGGTCGCGATGGCGGGCGATACGGTCTTTGCCGAGCCCTCAACGATCACTGGGTCAATCGGCGTCTTCGGAATATTGCCAACGTTTGAAAATGTGCTGAGCAAATACGGCGTAGCAGCGGATGGTGTCAAAACAACACCGCTATCGGGCCAGCCAGATTTGTTTGACGGCACCAACGTGACGACTGATACGCTGTTTCAAGCCGGCGTTGAGGATATTTATTCGAAATTCCTCAGCCTTGTTTCTACCGCGCGCAAAATTCCCGTGGCAAAGGTCAATGACATTGCACAAGGGCGCGTTTGGGATGGCGGCACCGCACGACAATTGGGGTTGGTTGATCAGTTCGGCTCGCTTGATGATGCGATTGTCGAAGCTGCAAAGCGCGCGAAGGTGTCGCCTGAGGATGCCTATACGCTTTACATCGAGCCAGAGCCTGATGCTCTCGCGCAATTGCTTGCCGATTTCTCGGGCGCAAAGACGAAAGCGACGTCGCCCGATCTCTTCGCGCGGATGGCGCAGGCGCAGCAACAAATGATCGTGGAGAGCTTGATTGATGCGCGCAGCTTGCTTTCGGGGGTATCGGTTCAAGCGCGCTGCCTTGAATGCCCGCCTGCAATCAGCCCGCGTGCTGAGGCGAATTTTCTCTCAGTCTGGCTAACAAGGATGCTCTCATGATTTCACTCCGTGCAGCAAACCCTGAAGATACAGTGGCAATTGCGGCGATTTACGCGCCTTATGTCGTTACGAATGCAGTCGCGTTTGAAAGCACCCCGCCAGCGGCCAAGGATATCAAGGCGCGGATGGCACTGGGCGAAGGCCTCTTCCCATGGATCGCCGCGATTGATGAAGAGAGTGATGTTGTCCTCGGCTATGCTTATGCCAAGCCGTTCCGTGCAGGGCCAAGCTATCGCTTCGTTGTTGAAACCGCAGTTTACGGGATTGGCGAACTTGTCGGCCAAGGCATACGCCGCAAATTATATGCTAGCCTGATCGCAACACTCACTGAGCAGAATTTCACCCAAGCGATTAGCACGTTGACGATGCCCAATGATAAACTCATCCAGATGCACGAAGCTTTGGGGTTCAAACGCGGTGGGGTTTACCGCGAGGTATCGTTCAAAAATGGCCAGTGGATAGATGTCGGCCATTATCAGCGCGAGCTTGCCGACGCCGCGCTGCCGCCTGCTGAGTTGAAATTGTTTTCAGATGTTGGCGTAGTCGCGGGATAGCCCGTTTAGCCATCACTCACACGCTCGATATCAGCCCCCACAGCCTGCAACTTCTCCTCAAGTCGTTCGTAACCACGGTCAAGGTGATAGACGCGCTGGACGTTGGTTTCACCCTCTGCGGCTAACCCCGCGATAATCAAGCTCATCGAAGCACGCAGGTCGGTCGCCATTACGGGGGCTCCGACGAGCGTTTTAACACCGCGCACCACAGCTGACCGGCCTTTGACCTGAATATCAGCGCCCATCCGCGCCAGCTCGGGCACGTGCATATAGCGGTTTTCAAAGATCGTTTCAGTTAGCACGCTCGCGCCTTCGGCCTTGGTCAGCATCGCCATGAACTGGGCTTGCATATCGGTGGCAAAGCTGGGGTAAGGCGCGGTTGAGAGCGTGAGGGGCCCGAGGTTTCCGTCTGAGCTGATTTTGATCGCGTCGCGGCCTTCTTCAACGCCAACACCCGCTTCGCGAAGTGCGGCGAGTGTCGCGTGCATATCACTTGCCTTTGCGCCGACGAGGTCAACGCTGCCACCGGTGATGGCCACCGCGCACGCATAGCTGCCTGCTTCGATCCGGTCTGGCATCACACGGAAGGTTGCACCGTGGAGGCGGTCAACGCCTTCGATCGTCAGTGTGGAGGTTCCTACGCCGTCAATCCGCGCACCCATCGCGATCAGGCATTCGCACAGATCGATAATCTCAGGCTCACGCGCGGCATTTTCGATCACGCAAGTGCCGCGCGCGCGCGATGCTGCCATCAACGCGTTTTCAGTCGCGCCGACCGAAACCACGGGGAAAACCATCGTGCCGCCCGGCAAACGCCCCCCCTTGGCTGTCGCCTTGACATAGCCAGCGGTCACTTCAATTTCAGCGCCGAAGGCTTCTAAGGCTTTCAAATGCAAATCAATCGGCCGGTTGCCAATCGCACAGCCGCCGGGCAGCGAAACAACCGCTTCGCCGGCTCTTGCCAGCGTAGGCCCCAGCACAAGGATCGACGCGCGCATTTTGCGAACGATATCATATGGCGCGGTCGTTGAGGTAACGCCGCCCGCGCGCAACGTCATCACGCGCCCGAAATCTTCAGGCCGAGCGCCTTCAATCTTGGTTGAAGCCCCCATCTGGTTGAGCAAATGGCCAAAGCTATCAACGTCAGCGAGGCGCGGCAGATTGCGCAGCGTCAGCGGCTCGTCAGTCAGCAAAGCGCACGGCATCAGAGCGAGGGCTGAATTCTTAGCCCCTGAAATGGGAATGCGACCGTTTAGGCGATTGCCGCCGCGAACCAATATTCTATCCATCGCTTGCTTCTAACCGTTCATCGGCGCAGTGCAAGCTTCGTAACGCGGAGTTGGTTATGTCCGGCGGAAGAGCTGCATCTCACTTTGTTCGAGCATTGCCAATCGAGTGAATTCGAAACCTAGCGCGTTTGCCAGCGCTACGGATGTTGAATTGCCAGTCTGGATCATCGCCACGATGGGTCGCGGCCCGTGCATTTGATCGAACCAGCGCAGAGCTGCGTCCATCGCTTCGCGGGCGTAGCCTTTGCGGACATGATCGCGTGCGATGATCCAGCCAGCCTCAGGCATATTGTCGAAGTCTTCGCCGAACCCGCGATACGATTGAAATATGCCGCAGTTTCCGATCATTCCATTTGTCGCGCGGTCAATCACGATGAATGTCCCGTAACCATAAAGCGACCAGCTGCCCACATTCTGAAGTAGGCGCGCAAAACTTGCGGCTTGGCTTGGTGTAGTGATCCCTAGAAACCGGCGTGTCTCGTCGTTGTTGGTGAGCGCAAAGAGTGCGTAAAGATCAGCGGCTTGCGGTCGGCGCAGAATCAACCGCTGGGTGGTAATCTCGCTCATAGCCAGATGTCAGCAACGTGAATGAGCAAACCAACCAGCCCGCCGACAATCGTGCCGTTTATCCGGATATATTGCAGATCACGGCCGACCGCATTTTCAACGCGGCTCGTGATTTTTTCGGCATCCCAGCCGCGCACAGTATCCGAAATGAGGCGAACGATAACATCACCGTAGCGTGCGGTTGCGCCTACCGTGGTTCGCCTCGCAAAGCGATTGATCGTTTGGCGCAACCTTTCATCTTCTTGGAGTGTCATGCCGAGTTGCGCGAGGATTTCTCCGAATTTCCCCGCCATTGCGCGGTCTGGATCATGGGCTGCTTTTAACAGGGCATCGCGCGCTTGCTCCCATAGCCCATCAATCCAGCGTTTCATCGCGGGGTTATCAACAATCTCGGATTTGAGATCAGCCACGCGCGCTTTCATTAGCGGGTCATGCTGAAGGTCTTCGGCTAGGTCGGCAAGTAAAGCATTGGCTTTTTCACGAAGTGGATGGTGCGGGTTCTCCGCCATTTCAGCAAATAATTTGTTAAGCCCGCCGATGATCGCGCTCGCCACATTTTCATCAAGCCCTGTCCAGCGCAAAATGCCGTTTGCGCGTTCATGCACCATCGCGCGGATCATCAGATCGTTCGCCGCAATCACATCGCCCGCGCGGCTGATCAGCCCATTGAGCAATGGAATATGCCGGTCTTCGCGCATCGCCGCGTCAAGCGCTTGCCCGAGCAGCGGTGAAATTTCAAGCGCGCGCAACCGCGTCGCTATCGCTGATTTGGCCATCCCGCCAAGTCGCTGCTGATCGAGGCTTTCAAGCATTTTGGCGAGCAATTGTGAGGCACCGTCGCGCATTCGCCCCGTGCCGCCGTGATCAGGATCAGCGAGAAACCGCCCGACTGCGCCCGCCACATCAACGCGCCCCATCCGCCGCGCAACGACCGTTGGCACCAGAAAATTATCTTTAAGAAACTGTGCGAGCGTATCGCCAATGCGGTCTTTGTTGCGCGGAATAATCGCGGTGTGGGGAATGGGCAGCCCAAGCGGATGACGGAACAGCGCGGTGACCGCAAACCAATCGGCCATCCCGCCCACCATCGCGGCTTCGGCAAAGGCTTTGATGAAGCCCACCGCCGGATGCAGCCCCAGATTGGCCTTTGCGGTGAAATAGACGCACGCCATCAAGACGAGCAAACCGGTGGCGATAATTTGCATGCCACGCACGTCTTTATTGACGGCGCTCATGTGCGAGGTGCTTGATGAGCGGTGGGCTTCATTCCGCAGGTTGTATGATACCATCACGCCCGCGGCGACCGAAAAGTCGCGGCGCTTTTGCAGCGCGCTTGCCGTCACCGCCGTTGGTCAGCCAATATGACAGCCACGGTCCGACGCGTTCCTCAAACCCAATGGCAAGACTAAAGCTTGCCGGCACAATGACCAATGTCAAAACCGTTGACACGATCAGCCCGCCAATCACGACAACCCCCATAGGTTGACGCCACGCGCCATCGCCCGAGAGCGCGAAAGCGGTGGGAACCATACCAGCGACCATCGCGACCGTGGTCATCACAATCGGCTGCGCGCGCTTATGCCCCGCCTCGATAATCGCGGTATATTTATCAACGCCGCGATCAATTTCCTCAAGCGCGAAATCAACGACAAGGATCGAATTTTTCGCGACAATGCCAAACAGCATGAGCATACCAATCATCACCGGCATCGAAATCGGCATCCCCGCAATCATCAAGGCAAGCACCGCACCAAGTGGCGCTAGGAGCAGCGACCCCATGTTGACAAAGGGCGGCATGATCCGGCGATAAAGCAGCAGCAGCACCGCAAACACCAATAAAATGCCTGATACGACCGCGACAATGAAGTTAGTGAATAACTCATTCTGCATTCGCGATTGGCCAAGATTCATCCGCGCAACGCCTTGAGGTAAATTAGTGAGCGCAGGGAGCTTGTCGATCTTTTTATTTGCCTCGCTGCTGACGACGCCTTCGGCCAAATCAGCACCAACACTTGTTCGCCGGTTGAGATTGGTGCGCTGGATTGTCGTTGGGCCTGCGCCAAAGCTAATCTCCGCGACTGCTTTCAAGGGAACTGACCCGCCGGTCGATGTCGGCACAGGCAGATTTTCAAGCGTTGCCAAATCACGGCGCGAATTCTCGTCAATTGTCACGCGGATCGGAATTTGGCGATCAGAGAGCGAGAATTTGGGGCTATTCTGATCGATATCGCCAATTGTTGCGATGCGGATTGTTTGCGATAATGCAGCAGTTGTAACGCCCATCGTCGCGGCCAAATCCATTCGCGGCTTGACGATAATTTCAGGACGCTGAAGATCGCCATTGACGCGCGGCGCGACAAGCTCGGGCAGATTGCGCATCTGTTCGGCAAGCGCATTGGCGGCAGCGGTTAACCGTTCGGGGTTATCTCCCGAAAGCGTGATTTGGATATCGCGACCTGACCCGGGGGGGCCGCCTGAGTCTTGAGCGCGGAAGTTAACGCGCGCGTCGGCGATTGCACCCAGTTTTGGGCCCCATTTTTCTTCAAATTCAAGGCTTGAAATGGGGCGATCTTGGCGCAAGGTGAGATAAATCGTCGCGTTGCCGACGTTGATGTCAGCAAAGGCAGCCTCAACGACGTCTTTCTCTCCCGCCAGCATCGTTTGCACTTTTTCGGTGACTGCCTTTGTTTCCGCGAGTGTTGTTCCGGGCACCATCTCGATCCGCACTTGGCTAAAATCGAAATCGATATTGGGAAAGAATGTGAATGGCAGCGTGCTTGCTAGCCCGACGGTCGCAACCAAAGCAGCAGCTCCCGCAGCAACCGTTTTCCATCGATGTTCAAGCGATAGAGCGAGCAATTTCATATATTGCCGCATCCAACCGCTATCGGCATGCGGTTGTTCACCGTGGCTCTTCAAGAAGTAAGCCGCGACCATTGGCGTTATCAACCGCGCGACCGCAAGGCTGAGCAGCACCGCAACAACAACGGTGAGTCCGAAGTTTTTGAAAAACTGACCCGAAATCCCCGGCATGATACCAACGGGCAGGAACACTGCAACAATCGCCATCGTTGTTGCGAGCACGGCTAACCCGATTTCGTCAGCCGCCTCCATCGATGCCTGATAAGCGCTTTTGCCCATCCGCATGTGACGGACAATATTTTCGATCTCAACGATGGCATCGTCAACCAGCACCCCCGCAACCAGCCCAAGTGCCAGCAAACTGATTTGATTGAGGCTGAACCCCAGCAACTCCATGAACCAGAATGTCGGAATCGCTGATAAAGGGATCGCAATCGCTGATATGGCCGTCGCTCGCCAATCGCGTAAAAAGAGAAACACGACAACAACAGCGAGCAGCGCGCCTTCGACCATCGCCTCAAGCGAGGATGTATATTGACCCCGCGAATAGTGTACCGTTGTGAAAAGTTCGCGGTATTTCACCTTCGGGTTTTCGACCTTCAGCTTTTCGAGTTCGGCGATGACAAGGTCATAGACCGCAATGTCAGACTCGCCTTTGGCGCGGGTGATGCCAAAGCTAAGCACTTGGCGCTTATCCATCGTCGCCAGCGATCGTTGTTCGGCATAGAGATCGCGCACGTCTGCGATGCCTGAAAGCTTGACTGACCGGCCACCGCCGATTGAAATTAAAGTGTTCCCTAGTTCATAGGCGTCCTTAGCATTGCCAAGCACGCGAATTGATTGTTCAGCCCCCGCAATTTCAGTGCGCCCGCCCGCGGTATTGATATTGGTTTGCCGCAATTGCGCATTTACAAGCGATGCGGTCAAATTATACGCCTGCATCTTAGCAGGGTTGAGAATAACGCGAATCTCGCGCGACACGCCGCCGCCGCGTTGAACACTGCCGACGCCTTTCAACGCGCGAAGCCGCTTACTGACGACATTATCGACATACCAGCTAAGCTCCTCAATCGTCATATCAACCGCCTCGGCTGAGAAATACGCGATCGGATCATCAGCTATGGCTACGCGGGAGACTTGGGGTTCAAGGATGCCATCGGGCAAATCGCTGCGGATATTGGCAACCGCATCGCGCACATCATTCACTGCGCTATCGATGGGCGTGCCAATTTTGAACTGAACGAAGATGAACGCTGATCCTTCGCGCACGGTCGAATTGATTTCATCAACCCCCGTGATGCTGCGCACAGCAGCCTCAACTTTTTGCGCGACTTGCGTTTCTAGCTCAGACGGTGCCGCGCCGGGTTGCGAAATCGAAATCGTTGCCCCTGGGAAATCAATGTCTGGATCTTGGCTGACGGGCAGTCGGTTGAACGCCATAATGCCCGCAATCATCAGTGCGAGGAACAGCACGATGGGGGGAACAGGGTTCTTGATTGCCCACGCTGAAATATTGCGAAAACTCATTGACGAAGCGCCTATTTCTGGAGGGTTTGACGCACTGGTTTCACAGTTTCGCCCGAATTAAGAAAGGCCCCCGCCGATAAGATCACTTGTTCTTGGCCCGATAGTCCTGAGAGAATTGTCACGCCATTCCTTGAAACCGTGCCGACCTTTACATCGCGCCGCTCAGCTTTGTTTGCGCCGCTGACGATATAAACATAATTGCCCTTTTTATCACTCTGCACGGCCGACTCAGGCAGGAACGGCGCGTTCGCAACGCCGATTGTGATATTGGCTGAGGCAAAGCCGCCCGGGCGCAGCGCTTGATTATAGGGCAGCGCAATCCGCGCGGTACCCTGCCGCGTTTGCGGATCAATCGTGGGAGATAATTGCCACACTTGGCCGTTAAAGGCTGCCGTCGTGCCAACGGGCGTTATCGTCGCTGATAAACCAACTGACATAGTAGCAAGGTCAGCTTCGGAGAGTAAAGCATTCAGCTCCATTTCACCGCCGCGCGCGATGCGGAACAACGCACCTGCGCCAGCGCTTACCACTTGACCCGTCTCAACCGAGCGTGACAGGACATAGCCAGCGGCTGGCGCGCGAATATCCAAGCGTTGCATCCGCGCTCGGGCTGCGCCCAATTGCGCGACTGCCATGCCAACGCGCGCTTGCGCTGCATCGCGGGTGGCTGATTTCCGGTCAATGTCTGCCTTTGAAATAAAGCCGCGATCAACAAGTGCGCGCGCACGATCAAGCTCGGATTGCGCCAACCGTGCATCAGCCTGAGCGGCTGATATCCCCGCTGTTAGCTGATTTGATTCCTGATTTTGCACCGCGCGGTCGATTGAGGCGAGCACTTGGCCTTGACTAACCCAGTCGCCAGCATCGACCCAAACGCGCGAAACAACGCCGCCTTCGCCCGCAACGCCAACGGGCATTTCACGGCGCGCAGCCAGAGTTCCCGTTGCCGAAACGATATTGGCAATTGATTCGCGCCCTGGCACCGCAACTGTCACGCTCGGCACTTGTTTGGCTGTCTCCGCTTTGGGCGCTGGCGTTTTGAGGAAATAATAGCCGACAGCCAAAGCAACCACGACAATCGCCGCCGCGAGCCAATAGATCACTCGCTTGCTACGCGGCGACTCATCTTCGATCGCATAGTGCGTGCGCGGCGTTCCGCGATCGATGCTTGTTTCATAATTCATGGCTCAATTCGCTCCGTCAGCGCCTATAATGAGCGCTTCAATAGGGTTGACACTGTGTTATAGTGATAAGTCACCTAATGCAAGGCGCAGTTGCAGTTTTCCTGCGCTTGTCTTTTGATCATTAGTCATGTTCATTTCCAGTGCAGGCAAAGGCGCGCAAATACTTGAGGGACCTTTGATCGGTCATTCAACGAAAGTAAGGAAGATGGTATATGGTTCAGTTTCGTTCGTTGTTCGCGGCCGCTGCGCTGGTGGTCTTGCCAGTGGTTGCTGATGCTCAAACGCCGCCCTCGGCAGTGATTACGGGCACGCGGCTTGATATCGTTGCGCAAGGCAGCGTGCGGCGCGTTCCTGACGTGGCAAACATCAGTGCAGGTGTTGTCACCCAGTCAGTCAACGCAGCCGCCGCAATGCGCGATAATGCCGCGCGGATGTCACGCGTTATTGCCGCGCTCAAGGCAGCGGGCGTGGCTGATAAAGATTTGTCAACCGCATCGATCAGCCTTTCGCCGCAATATCGCTATGTCGAAAACCAAGCGCCGGTGATCACAGGGTATCAAGCGAGCAATCAATTAACCGTGCGGTTCCGCGATATCGCCAAAAGCGGTGCAATCCTTGATATTTTAGTCAAAGAAGGCGCGAACCAGATTAACGGGCCGACCTTATCACTTGATCAACCAGAGGCTGCTCAAAATGAGGCGCGGATCGATGCGATCAAACAAGCGCGCGCGCGTGCTGATCTTTATGCCAAGGCAACGGGTCTGAAGGTAAAGCGCATCATTTCTATGAGCGAAGTTGATACAGGATCGGGCGGCCCTGTGCTGATGCAAACAATGGCGCGCGATGCATCATCATCGCCCAAGTCAGAGATTTTGCCAGGTGAACAATCTGTGGGAATTTCGGTGTCGGTTGTTTTCGAACTTGAATGAACGCATTTTTGGCTTGCCATTCTGTTTTTAGAAGGTGACGATGCGCGCCGTCTGCGGTTAACCCAGACAGTCGCAAAAAAACAGGAGGCTCATATGAGTATTATTGGCTCGGTCGTTGTTGGTGCCATTGCAGGCACGCTTGGTAAATTCATCATGCCTGGAAAAGATCCAGGTGGTTTCATCATCACAATCTTGCTGGGGATCGCCGGCGCGGTGGTTGCGGGCTATATCGGCAATATGCTGGGATTTGGTGATGCCAATGGATGGATTGGTTCAATCATCTCGGCAACGATAGGGGCAATTATCTTGCTTGGGATTTACCGTGTGATTGTGAAGGCCAGAAGTTAAACACATGGCTGGCACATCTCACCTGAGCTGTGCCAGCCATTTTGGCTTGAATTAGTAGCGCTGCTGACGCTCATAAAGTGATTTGTAATGCTGAATGCGGGTGACGCGTAGCCCGGGCATCCCCGAACGATCAACCGCGCGTTGCCAGCCCGCAAATTCCTCAAGCGTGAGGTTATAGCGATCACACACTTCGTCAGCGCTGAGCAGCCCGCCATTGACGGCGGCAACCACCTCAGCCTTGCGGCGCACAACCCAGCGCGTCGTGCCCGGCGGTGGCAGCGTATCCACAGTGAGCGATTCGCCAAGCGGGCCAATGACTCGTGCGGGACGGATTTTTTGGTTCTCGATCATTTATACCTCAAATTTCGGCGGGAGCATCCGATTGTTTCCCGATGTTTTATCTTTAATCACAATCGTTTGAAGATAGACTGAAACGCCAAGGTAAACGCGGCGTTTACGAAGGTTTACATTATCCACGAATGGCATTGGCAACCTCCTGACTAAAGCTAAACACTGCATTGCCGATAGCTTTGCGGTCTGCCCGGGGGGCAAAGCGCTCAATTTCGGGGTGCATGGACATAGCCACATTTTCATGTGTTTCACCCGTTGCTGAGGCGCGCGCGGTGGGCGTCTGCGATTGTCGAGCAGCGATCTGCGACAGCAAGCTGGCGAGATCGAGCGCGGCGGTCGCTTTGGCCTGAGCGGCGTTTGTGCGGCGGGCGAATCCTAAGTCCATTTCGCTGGTATGACACGAAAGGTTGAAGAGCTTGTAAAGCCAGTGTTATCTCCTCGTTAGCCTTCCCCAATATGGCGTTAATTGTTGGGGCAGACTAAGGCAGAACGATGATTGATCTTTTTCAGCTTGAAGGCCCCGCAAAAGCGCGCCGTATTGTCGTTGCGATGTCTGGCGGGGTTGATTCGTCGGTGGTTGCCGCCCTCGCCGCGCGAACGGGTGCTGAGGTGATTGGTATAACGCTTCAGCTTTATGATCACGGTGCTGCCGTAAACCGCGTTGGCAGCTGTTGTGCGGGGCAGGATATCCGCGATGCGCGCAATGTTTGCGATAAGCTTGGCATTGCGCATTATGTTTTTGATCATGAAAGCCAGTTTCGTGAAGGCGTGATTGAACATTTCGCCGACGAATATATGCGTGGGCGAACGCCAATCCCTTGCGTTCGTTGTAATATGGGGGTGAAATTCACCGATTTGTTCCGGCTCGCGCGCGAATTGGGTGCTGACTGCCTAGCGACGGGACATTATGTTCAGCGCGTGACCGGAGCAGAGGGCGCGGAGCTTCACCGTTCAATCGATCCCGCGCGTGATCAAAGCTATTTCCTGTTTGCAACGACACAAGAGCAGCTTGATTATCTGCGTTTTCCTCTCGGCGGGATGCCCAAATCAAAGGTGCGCGAAATCGCCACCGAAATGGGGCTGATTGTCGCAATGAAGCCTGACAGTCAGGATATCTGCTTCGTGCCAAACGGTGATTATGCCAGTGTCGTGCGCAAAGTCCGCCCCGAGGCCGAACGCGACGGCCCGATTGTCGACATGGCAGGCGTTGAACTTGGTCGGCACAAGGGGTTGGTTCATTATACCGTAGGGCAGCGCAAAGGATTGGAACTCGGTGGGCTTGCCGAACCGCACTATGTCGTGCGGTTAGAGCCCGAAGCACAGCGCGTCGTTGTCGGGCCAAAAGCGGCACTCGCAGTCAGCAAAGCTAGGCTTTCGGAACCGAGCTGGATTGGCGCGGTCGAAGGACGGCCAATGCTCGCCAAAGTACGCTCACTTGCAAAGCCGGTGGCTGCGCGGCTGGTGGGCGAATGGTTAGAGTTTGACACGCCTGAATTTGGCGTGTCCCCTGGGCAGGCAGCGGTGCTCTATGATGGCGAGCGCGTCATAGGTGGCGGATGGATTGAAGAAACTGTGGGGGTTTAGGCGGCATTGGTGCGATAGGGTGGAGGGTAAGGCGTTTGCAATCCTAGCCCTCCGTTTCCGCTTGCGACAAGGTTTCGGACGTTTAGAAACGAATTTCGTCTTCTTGGAATCCGCCGCTCATTTGCGGTGTCAAAATCATGAGGACTAACGTGCAAAGCCCAGCGCTAAGCTGCCCATCTCAATAGTTCCTAAGTGCTTTTCGATAAAAGGTAACTGGTTTTGATCGGCACTGACAACGAAATGGCGCGCCCTTCCAACTGCGAGCCGGTTGGCTTGCTTGGCGATGTGGGTGACTGATGTCCGCTTGAGCTCCTCCAGAAACGACAAGTCGGTTGAAGCGACGAATATCCTACTTGGCCCGATCGGTAGCGCCAGATGTCCGCCAGGTTTTTTTAGCGGGGTAAACATGATCGGCACATCTGACAAAAGTAGCGTCACGTTAGCGCACGATAAATCCAGTACCTGCCAGTGACAATTGATGAGAAACCCTCCGATATTTTCGTTGAGAATGAGACCGGGAACTATGTTGGTTGACACACGGTCAGCGAAAGCAGGATCTGCTTTTTTCATATATTCCACAAATGTCTCTGGATGGTCTGGTTTCCGCTTGAGGCGGTAGCGCGCTTCAATTTCCGGATCCTTTTCCGCCAACATCTTGGCAATCTCAGTTTTGGCAGCGTCAAGATCTTTTGGGCTGCGGTGGAAAAGTGACATGAGAAAGCTGGCCCAAGCTGAACGCATGTCCGCATCTGAGATGTGCTCGCCGCGTAACATAGTTTGCATCGCTTTCGCGGCAAGATTGTCGAGCGGACCGAAAAATTCGGTTTCTAGAGCCTGCGCTCTCCATGGATCGCTGACGTGAGTGTTGAGGTACAGATCCTTCTTAAACCCGATTGCTGACGGGGCCACTCGACGCGCATGAACTTGCCCACCCGGCACCCTAACAAAGCGCTCAACTTTACCGTCTGAGCCTGCCCATTCCTTGATCAGGAATTCGGGGATGAAATGGTGATTGGAAGGTGGGTTGGGCGGCTTCATCTCATGTGAGATCGCTCCACCCCTTCAATTCGTCAAGAGTATACAACTTATGTTCTGCCTACAAGTTACAGAGTGCGTAAAACTTCTATTGCTGGGCGTGGGTTCGGAGTTCGCTCCCCGCCAAGGGTTCAAATGGCAACTTTGGACTGCAACCCCCCAAAACCCGCCTGTCAGCTCTCCCCAACTTTGCTGCCAATCAAAGTAAGTCAGGGTTCAAAAACCTCGACCTGACACCCAAGCACCGCGTCGTATCGTGCCGAACGGCTGGTGATCAGCGGCACTGATGCGGTTACAGTCTTGATTGCGGGGTCGTTTGACAGCTGGATCAATTCCATCCCCGGCTCGAAATCCTCTTTGCAGTCCCCTATCGGACGGTTGCCAATATAATGGCACCCACAAGCCACGCGCGCAGCATATCCAACGCCGAGATCAAGCAACGGTTTCTGGCTGCGCGCATAAGAATAAGCGCCGCCCGCCGCTATCGCGATGATCAGCGCGGTCGAGATAAGGAAGGTTCTTGCTTTCATGGGAAGGCAGGTTAGTCTGACAATATGCAGATGAAAAGACTAATATTCGCAAGCGTGATCGGCGCGGCATTGCTTGGCGGACAATCGCGCGCGGTTACGCAAGCGTCGATCCTCGATCCGCTCTTTGCCGCTGGTCAAGGCGATGCACGCGCGGCGCTCATACATGTCGCGGGGCAGGCACCGATCAAACGCTACGGCGCGGGCTATTCGGATAAAACGCGCTTTATCAGTTGGTCGATGGCGAAATCGGTGACCGCCGTGCTGATTGGCGAATTGGTTGCAGATGGTAAACTCAGCCTTGATGCGCCGGTGCCTTTTGCTGAGTGGCAGAAGCCGGGCGATCCCCGCGCAGCCATCACGCTGCGCCAGATGCTCCACATGTCATCAGGGATTGAACACACCGAAAATTATGCGCTTGATGACGGCAGCGCGACGCCCAAAAAGTCTGACACAACCGCGATCCTCTTTGTCGATGGCACGCAAGATATGGCCGCGCGCGCTCTGGCGAAGCGTCTCGAGTCAAAGCCGGGCAGCACCTATGAATATAGCTCGCTGACATCGCTTTTGCTGTCAGAACTGATCACACGCGCGCTGACTGATAGCAAAAACCCCAAAGTGCGCGCGCAGGCATATAAAGATTTTGCGCAAGACCGGTTGTTTGGCCCAGCGGGGATTAACGATGCGGTCATGGAATTTGACGGTGCTGGAACGCAAATTGGCGGATCGATCATCTATATGACGCTCGACGATTGGGGGCGGTTTGGCAATATTTTGCTCGCCGGGAAAGGCGTTGACGGTGCCCAAGCGATTGCGCCTGAGTGGCTGACGTTCATGCGGACGCCAGCACCAACCGACGCGAATTACGGTGGTCATGTCTGGCTCAACCGCAAACGCTCGGCGGGCCTTACGCAAGTGCTGTTTCCAGGGCAGGGACCCGATACGATTTTTGCGGCGTCAGGCCATTTGGGGCAATCAGTGATCGTTTCGCCTGATCAAGGCGTAGTGCTTGTTCGGCTCGGCAAAAATGATGAGACGGCGCGTGATCCCGTGAACGAGGCGCTTGGCAAGATTATGGCGGGGTTTCCGGTGAAAGGGTAGGCTGCGGTTGTTCTTAAGAGCGCGGTGACGTTAAGTTGACTCATTTCGTCTTTGCGAGGAGCCGAAGGCGACGCGGCAATCCACGCGCCGCACCATAGTATGGATTGCCGCGCTTCGCTCGCAAAGACGAAATAGGTCAACTTAACCTCATCCCGCTTTCAATCCGCATGGTGGCCGGGCGTAACATCAGGCACATAGCCTAATTCCTCAGCCTCATGCCCCTCAGGATCGGGATGGATCAACACTTCGGTACCGGGAAACTCGGCCATTAGCTTGGCCTCAACTTCGTCCATCACCCGGTGCGCATCGAGCACCGTCATCGCAGGGTCAACCCAAACATGGAACTGGACAAAATCATGCGCGCCGCTCGTCCGCGTGCGCATATCATGGATACCGCGCAGTTCGGGATGGCTCTGCGCCACGGCCAAGAAGCGCGCGCGTTTTTCAGGCGGCCATTCCTTGTCCATCAACTGATCAATTGCGGTCGAAGCGACTTCGCGTGCATGCCAAAGCAGCCACGCCGCAATCGCAACACCAAACATCGGATCAGCACCGCGAACACCAAGGATCGCGTCGAGCACTAAGGCCGCAATCACCGAAGCGTTAAGCGCCACGTCGCTTGAATAATGGACATGATCGGCATGGATTGCGACTGATCCTGTCTGCTTTACAACATAGCGCTGGTAAGTGATGAGCACCAAGGTCGCGATGATCGCGATGAGCGAAACACCGATGCCAAGTTCAGGATGGCTCGGTTTTGCATCATGGCCAATCAAGCTGATCCCGCGCCATCCAATTGCGAGGGCGGAGGCAACAATGATCCCCGTCTGGAATAAAGCTGCGAGCGCTTCTGCCTTGCCGTGGCCAAAACGGTGATCATGATCGGCGGGTTGAGCCGCCAATCGCACGCTATAGAGTGTAACGAGTGAAGCGACGATATCAAGTCCGGTATCAGCGAGCGATCCAAGCATGGCGACCGAGCCGGTTGCAACCGCCGCCCACATTTTGAGCCCAAGCAAGCCAATCGCCATTGACACGCTCGCGATGGCCGCGCGCGAGGTTAGCTTGGCGCGCTCATGATTGTGCGGCAAGGCAGCGTGTGTGTGATCGTGGTGATGCGCATCACTCACGGGTAAAGCATGCCTTCGTTCCAACTATCAGGCCCAGCGCGGGAAAAGACGCGGCGTTCGTGTAGTCTATAGTCGCGGTCTTGCCAAAATTCGATTGTATCAGGGGTTACGAGATAGCCTGACCAATGCGGCGGGCGGGGAACGTCCTGGCCCTCAAACCGTGCACTCATTTCGGCAAAGCGCGCTTCAAAGATAGCGCGCGCGGCAAGCGGGCGCGATTGTTCCGACGCCCAAGCACCGAGTTGCGAGTCGCGCGCGCGCGTTGCGAAGTAAGCATCAGCCGTGGCGTCATCAACGCTCGTCACATTACCTTCGATCCGCACTTGGCGACGCAGTGATTTCCAATGGAAGAGCAAGGCGACGAAGGGGCGTTCGCTTATCTGGCTCGCTTTATGGCTTTGTTGATTGGTGTAAAAAACAAAACCTTCTGCGCTATGCCCTTTGAGCAGCACCATCCGCGCGCTGGGTTGCCCATTTGCTCCTGTTGACGCCAGGGTCATCGCATTTGCGTCATTTGGCTCAGTTAATTGAGCCTCATCAAACCAAGTGTCGAACAAAGTGAAAGGGTTGTTTGTCATAACGCTTTCCTTAGCCATAGCGCGAATCGAAGTCGAGTGTGGCTTGCCCCTCGGCTGTGATTGTGGTCAAGCCGGACGACCAATCGGGAGTCGCACCAGCCATGATCAACAGTTTGCGCACTGAATATTGCGCGGGGGCGGGGGCGGGCGATGTGCTGTGTGCCAGCCAAGGCGACAGCGCAGATGCGTGGAACATCGTTCTCGATGAAGTTGCCAATGCTGGCGGTGGGGATATTAAAATCACGCAAGACCGCCTTGCGCGCCGCGTTGATGAAATTGGCACAAGCTTTCGGCTCGCGGGCGAGGAGGGCGAACGGCGCTGGCCACTGTCTCCAGTCCCTCTCCTGATCGCAGAGGCCGAGTGGGAGGCAATTGCCGCCGCAGTGATCCAGAGAGCAACGCTTGCTGAGATGGTTGTCGCTGATCTTTATAGTTCGCAGTCGCTAGTGTCAGAAGGGTTTTTGCCCGCAGCGGTGCTGACGGGGTCGCCGCATTATCTTCGTCCGATGGTGGGCATAAAGCCGCCCGGTGGGCATTACCTGCATGTTTACGCAAGCGACCTTGGTCGCGGGCCAGACGGTGAATGGCGCGTTCTCGCTGATCACACCCGCTCCCCTACCGGGGCTGGCTATGCGCTCGAAAATCGGTTGGCGAGTTCGCACGTTGTAACGGGGCTGGCAAACCGCCTCAATGTCGCGCGGCTAGCGCCCTTCTTTGCTGATATGCGCAGCGGGCTTGCTGCCAGTTGTGAACGGAGCGACCCCCGTATAGCGCTACTCACCCCGGGGCGGTTCAACCAAAGCTATGCCGAACAAGCGCATTTGGCACGCTATCTTGGGCTTGTCCTTGTTGAAGGCGCTGATCTGACCATTAATGATGGCCGCGTTTATCTGCGTACGATTGAAGGATCCAAACGCGTTGATGCTTTGTGGCAAAGGATTGACGCGCGGCTGCTTGATCCGCTTGCCTTTGATGGCGCTTCAGGAATCGGAGTTGCGGGAATGGTTGATGCAATTGCTGCGGGCGGCGTGGTTTGCGCGAATTTTCCGGGCGCAGCGCTGCTCGAAGCGCCGGTGTTTTCCGCCTTCATGCCAAAATTAGCGCGGCACTTGCTGGGGGCAACATTGCTGATGCCCAATATCGCGACTTGGTGGTGTGGCGGCAAATCGCAATATAATCATGTGCTTGCTAATATTGATCAGCTTACAATTGGGTCTGCCTTTGGCCCTGTGCCGCTTGGGCTTGAAATGGGTGCGGATCTGTTCGGCGATATGGCGCGGCGTCAGGTTGATTATATCGGGCAGGAAGTCGTCACGCTCTCAACGATGCCCGTCGCTGAAGGCGGCGCATTGGTGCCGCGTCCGTTCACGCTGCGCGTATTTGCAGCGCGCGGCGCTGATGGCGAGTGGAGTGTCATGCCGGGCGGGTTTGCGCGGATTGGGCCAGCGGCTGATGTCCGCGCGACATCGATTGGCGCTGGCACGCGCTCTGCCGACGTGATCATTCACGGCAAAAAGCCTGTGGCACCGGTCACATTGTTGCGGAGCGACGGCGCTGTTGAAATCCGCCGAAACCCAGGCACCTTGCCCAGCCGCGTTGCTGACAATCTATTTTGGCTCGGCCGCTATCTTGAGCGGGGTGAGGCTGTGTTGGCGCTGGTGCGTGCGGGATCAGGCGCGTCGCTGGTTAGTGACCGCGGGCCGTCAATTCCGCCCGCAACCGCCGCGCGCATCCGCGAACGCATTGTCAAAGATCAAGCCGCGCCCGCATCAACAACCGCGACATATTCCGACATATTGGCAGCAGCGCTTGATGATCGTGGTTCGCCCGCGAGTGTCGCCTCGCTCATGGCGACTGCACGCTCAATTGGCGAAGGGTCGCGTGAGAGATTGGCCCCCGATTTTTGGCATTTGCTTGATGCGCCCTTCCCCAGTGAAGGGATGTTTGCGCGCAAAAGCATCATTTTGAAGGAGCGCTTTGCCGCATTTGCGGGGCTTGCCGCTGAACATATGGGGCGCACTGCGAGTTGGCGGTTTCATGACCTTGGGCGAAGGATTGAACGCGCTTTATCAGTGAGCAGGCTGATGACTGCCTTTGCTGGTGATAATGCAAGCGCCGATGATCTTTTGATCCTGCTTGAATTATGTGATGCTCAAATCAGCTACCGGCAGCGTTACTCAACGGGGCTTGCGCTGTTGCCAGTCCGCGATTTAGTTGCACTCGATCCGTTCAACCCGCGGTCGATTTCGTTTCAAATTAAAGCCATCTGTGATCATCTGGCCGCATTGCCGCGGTTGCGCGATGATGGCATGGCCGAAGCCCATGAAGCCGCAGGGATCATGCTATCGGCCCGCGTGGTGGCACTCACCGCGCAAACGATCACCCCCCAAAAGAGCGCTGAAATCGAGGCGCAATTGCTCGCACTTGCTGATGCGATTGGTCAGCGCTTCTTCCTCAACGGGGGGGAAACCGTGCGGGCGGCGGGGATGACGTTAGCGTGAGCGTGACGTTTGATATTCATCACGTTACTTCGTGCGATTACACAGCCCCGATGCGGTTCGCGCGCTGCAATGTGCGTTTGAAACCCATTGAGTGGGACGGCCAGCGCGTGATCAGCCACAGGGTGAGCGTTGACCCCGATGGCATTATGAAGGCGGCGCCTGCGCGCGGGAGCCTGAGTAATCTGAGTCGTTTGATCGTCTCACACACAACGCGCAGCCTGACGATCATCAGCGACGCGCAAGTTGAGATTAGCCGCGATGTGCCTGCAATCCTCGAAAGCGATCTATCGATTGCCGATGTTGCTGCGCTCGCGCGCTCAAGCCACGACACGTCTAATCAATCACCGGCCAATTTCATGTTTGCGTCACCCCGGATTCAGGCTGACCCGGTGATTGGCAAGTGGGCGAATGAAAGACTTAATCCGGGTCAGCCCGCGCTATTGGCCGCGCTTGAGTTGGCGCGAACAATTGCGCGCGAATTTCGCTTTGATCCCGATGCCACCAAAACGGAAACAAGCCCACGCGAAGCGTTTGATAAGCGCGCTGGCGTTTGTCAGGATTTCGCGCAAATCATGATCAGTGCGCTCCGTTCGGTTGGCTTGCCCGCCGCTTATGTCAGCGGCTATATCCGCACAATCCCGCCGCCCGGGCAAGAGCGTTTACAAGGCGCTGATGCAATGCACGGCTGGGTGTTGCTCTGGTGTGGACCAAAGGATGTAAACGGCGGCCGCGGCTGGATCGGGCTTGATCCTACCAACGCAATTCTGATGGCAGGCGACCACATCATCGTCGCCATTGGACGCGACTATAAGGACATCGCGCCAATTGAGGGAATCTTTACGGGCAGCGGCGCGCAGGATGTGCGGGTTGCGGTGGATGTGGTGCCGGTGAGTTAATTTTCGCGGCGCATGCGGATTGCGGCTTGTTTGTTGATGTTGGCAAAAAAGCTTCCGAGCGACGCACGCCTGATCCGAACGGACTGTCCGGGCTTGGGCGTGTTCACATCGCGCGTATCAATTTGAACCCACTTGGCATCGTCATCAATGATGATCGTCAATTTGCCTAGCCGGTTGACATAAGCCGATTTGATCACTGTCTCAATCGCTTCATCGGATTGGTCGGCCGCGCCTGGCTTGTCGTCATTCTTACCACCAAAGATAGCGAGTGTCGGGAGCGTTAGCCCAAACAAGGTTCGTTTCGCTTTTTTGACTTGCGCCTTATCAACAATCACAACGTCTTGGCGTGTTTCTGCTGCATCAAGATTGGCAACTTGCGTATCAAAGCAAGCGAGCCGCGCGGTTGCATCGGTTATAGCACGGCAATCAATCAGCTTTTGAAAGAGCTCCGGACGCGCCTCAATTTTATCTTTGGCAAAAATCAAAGTGGGCGTTGCCGCCAGCGTAAGCGCGAGTGCCAATTTTGCGAGTGAGACAGGAGACGTCATCGATATAATCTTTCATTCTAAGCGAGATGACGATGGCATGATTTGGCAACGAAACCAAGCAGAACATATGTGTTGCAAAACAGTCACACATGATTGGCAAAGTGCCGCCCACCATGCGAAAAATTGTTTACTCATGGGGCGCAAGCGGGCAGGGCAAGCGTAAGTTTGTGAGTGGCACGCGCTTTTTAAGCGTGAGCTTGATCAGCAAACGATTTGTTTTGGTTGAGTTTTGAGCTCAGCCGCTCCAGAATAAGGGACTGGCATATTATGAAAACACTTAACCCACAAAGCCGATTGCGGCTGAGCGCAAGCGTTGCTTCGGCAGTGCTTAGCCTCGCGATGATTTCGTCGCCAGCCTTCGCACAAGATGCGGCTGCCGCTGAAGAAGTTGTTGAAGATGCCATCGTAGTGACAGGTTCGCGTATCGGCCGTCCTGATCTCGAAGCGTCAAGCCCCGTTACGGTTGTAACTGCGGCACAGCTTAAGATTTCAGGCACAACTGATGCCGAAGTCTTTTTGCGCGATCTGCCGCAAGCGGTTGCTGCCGTTGGCCAGAATTCAAACAACGGCAA
>JAYUAU010000087.1:0-8289 GCA_043741135.1 Sphingomonadales bacterium
AATTTGATTTCGCGTCCGCCGAGCACAATATGCTTTGCGTCGCTGGTGCGGTAGACTTGGTAAAAGGCCGCACCCCCAAGCGAGCGTTGCGCGCGCGAAACCGGCGCTGGCGCACCCGCAATCGCGCCGCCTGCGATATGAACACTCCATGGCAATAGACTGTCGAACATCGCGCAATCGATATAATCTCCCCGTCCCGATTGTTCGCGCCCGATAAGTGCCATGAGCGTTGCCGAAAGCGCGGTTAGCCCTGCCGCTATATCAGCTGATGCGGTTCCCGGGACAACCGGCGTGCCATCTGCTCCGTCATTGACTGAGAGAAACCCGGTAAGCGCCTGCACCGCTAAATCATGTGCGGGATGATGCGCCATAGCGCCGGTCTGACCAAAAGCTGAGAGTGAGCAATAGACAATCCAAGGGTTCCGCGCCGAAACGGCGACATAGTCAAACCCCAATCGCTTCATCACGCCGGGGCGAAACCCTTCTACAAAGACATCAGCCTGATCGATTAACTCCCAGAGCTTCGCGCACCCTTCATCGCTTTTAAGGTCGAGAACGAAGCTTTGCTTGCCGCGATTGAGATTGCGGAACCACACTGATTGCGCTGCTTCAAACGGCGCTTGGTCGCGCGCAGGATCACCCGCAGCGGTTTCGATCTTGATCACCTCAGCGCCTTGATCGGCCATCATCACCGTCATCATTGGCCCGGGCAGAAACACCGTGAGATCGATAACTTTGATGCCTGATAATTTACCCATCGCCTGCGTTACCCTTCGTTTTCCGAAACCTTGTGAACAATCGTGAACATCTTTATCGTTCAGCCTGCCATCTGAGGTCTTTTGGCGCAAAGGATTAAAACATGCCCGTCGAACTGATCGAAACGATAAAGTCCACGATACAGCCCAATGATCATCCTTATCTAAAGGGCGCTTGGACACCGACTTACAATGAATGGAATGCGATCTTCGCCAACGGTGAGGCTGAGGTGATCGGCACTATCCCAAACGATATTGACGGCGTTTATGTTCGCACGGGTGAGAATCAGATCAACGAACCCATCGGGCGCTATCACCCCTTTGACGGTGATGGTCTCATCCATTCGATGTCATTCAAAAGTGGTCGCGCCAGTTATCGCAGCCGCTTCGTGCGCACAAAGGGATTTCAAGCTGAGCAAGAGGCCGGCCGTTCGCTGTGGGCTGGCCTTATGGAACCGCCGCATAAATCAACGCGGCCCGGTTGGGGCGCGCAGGAATGGCTCAAGGACAGTTCGTCAACTGACGTTGTTATCCATGCTGGCAGAATTCTCTCCACATTTTACCAATGCGGCGAAGGGTATCGGCTTAACCCCTTCACGCTTGAACAGGATGGCACTGAGGGATGGGTTCCGCTCGACGGAATTTCAGCGCATGCCAAACTTGATCCAGCGAGCGGCGAACTCATGTTTTTCAACTATTCAAAACATGCCCCCTATATGCATTACGGCGTCGTGGGGGCGGATAACAAACTCAAACATTATATCCCGATCCCGCTCAGCGGGCCAAGGCTGCCGCACGATATGGCGTTCACCAAAAACTATACAATATTGAATGATATGCCGCTTTATTGGAACCCCGATCTGCTAGAGCGCAATCTCCACGTCGTTCAATTCCATCCTGACGAAAAGAGCCGGTTTGCGATCATCCCACGCCACGGCAATCCTGAGGATATTTGCTGGTTCGAAGCTGATCCCACTTATACATTGCACTGGCTCAATGCGTTTGAGGAAGGCGATGAGATCATTCTCGATGGTTATTTTCAAGAAGAACCAATGCCCAAATCATACCCTGATGCGCCTGAGGGGCTTGAGCGGATGATGGCTTATCTGAGCCAAGGCCTGATGAAACCCAAGCTCCACCGCTGGCGTTTCAATCTCAAGACCGGCGCGACAATCGAAGAGCGGCTTGATGATCGCATTCTTGAATTCGGCATGATCAACCAGAAATATGCCGGGCACCCTTATCGCTATGCCTATAGCGCGATCCCTGAGCCCTATTGGTTCCTCTTCAAGGGGCTCGTCAAACACGATCTTAAAAGTGGCACCAGCCTATCGTTTGAATTTGGCGAAGGCCGCTATGGCAGTGAAGCTCCGTTCGCGCCGCGCATCAATGCGGTGGACGAGGATGACGGCTATCTCGTCTCGTTCATTTCAGACATCAATAGTGATCAATCAGAATGTGTATTGATCGACGCCAAAAACTTTGAGGCTGGCCCCGTCTGCCGGATCATCCTGCCCGAACGGATTTGCGCTGGAACGCATTCCACATGGGCCAATGGCAATGATATCGGCATGCCTCAGAATAGTGTCTTGGAGGCTGATCATCTGTCATAATTCCGCTTATGAAACAGTGGGGAGCGTTTCCGGACGCTCCCCATTTTCGTGCCTTGGAAAACTATCGCCGCAGGTAACGGAAATACCAGACCTCATGCCCCAATCGCCGTGCTTTGCGTTCGTAGCGCGTCTCGGGCCAATCATCGGGACGCGTTAGAAAGTCAGTTGCAGTGGCCGCTTGCCATTCAAAGTCCGGATGATTGTTCATTTGCATCAGCGCCCAGCGGCAATAGATGGGGTGATCAGTGCCGAAGCGGAATTCGCATCCCGGTTTTAACTTTGCTGCAATCCGGTCAAGCGGGCCTGCGTTCATCATCCGCCGTTTAGCGTGCCGCGCCTTGGGCCACGGATCAGGATGGAGGAGATAGACGCGGTCAAGCGACGCATCGGGCAACCGCGCGAGGACATCAAGCGCATCGCCCATATGAAGCCGCACATTGGTCAGCCCATGTTCGTCAATATGGCCAAGCGCGCCAACGACGCCGTTCAGAAAAGGTTCGCACCCAATGAAACCGTGATCAGGCTGAAGCAGCGCCTGCCCAGCCAAATGCTCACCTGCACCAAAACCGATTTCAAAATGAAGCGGACGATCATCCCCGAACAAAATCTGCGACGTTAACGGCCCGTCGGGCACATCGACTTGTGGCAATAATTCCTCAACCAACGCCGATTGCCCGATACGCAGCTTATGCCCTGATCGCCTGCCATAAAGTCGGTTGATGGTGGTGGGGTCGCTCATTTAGATATTATCACTTAATCGTAACGGGCGGCCATTCAATCATTGTCATTGAGCCGTCAATGTGGATGTCGATAAGACGATTGGTGAGGTCTTTCCCGTCAGACAAATAAGTTAAAAAACCGGCGAAAAGCTCTTTCTGTATAGCAAGCTGAACGCTGGGGACAATGATGATCAGCCCGGGGTGAAGCTCAATGTCGCGATACAATTTTACAAAATCACGTCGGTTGTTCGTAACGAACACCATATCGTGGCGGCTTGCATATTTTGCTATTGCAGGATCATCAACACTGCTTAACCCGCGATAAATAACGTGGCTGGCGTCATGGCCATAGCTATGAGCGACTGCGACCAAAGCCTGCGTCAGGCATTCGTCGAATAGGAAGCAATACATCTCGTCCATTTGATTGCGCCCATTCTACTACTGCTTCTACTGATCCGAATGGCAGATAAGGATATCCCGAAAAAATTTCATAAACCGTTTCGCCGGCATTGATACAAGCTAAAATTGTTTCTGCGGGAACACGGGTTCCCGACACACACGGCATCCCACCCATGATATTTGGGGTTGATGTAATCGTAACCGGCGTTGGAACGCGTTTAGTTGCTAAGCTTGCCATATTACAGAGCTTAACATCATCCAAACCCAAAATCCAGCCTATCGAACAATCTCTACCGCTGCGCGTAATGCCAGTCGCTCGACCGCTTGCTCGTGAATTCCCGCTGAGGTTGCGAGGACGCCGAAGGCTTCGCCCTTGGTTGAGTTATAGCGGATATTGCCGCCGCGTGCATCGGTGACGACCGCACCCGCCTCTTGCGCGATCAGCGCGGCAGCCGCGATATCCCATTCATGCCCCCAGCGCAGCGACGCGACGAGATCGGCCTCACCCGCCCCGACCATTGCAATTCGCAGCGCGATTGAATTGGGTTTATCGACACAAATGAGGTCAATGTCCGCTTTTGGTAGCACATCAGCGGGCACTCGCGATCCTGCAAGAACAGTGCGCGTGCCGGCAGCTAAACGCACGCCATTGCGAAACGCGCCCATTCCCGCTTGCGCGCGCCAATGTTCGCCGCGCGCAGGCGCCTCAAGAACGCCGATGATGGGGCGCCCACCTTCAACCAGTCCGATCGAAACCGACCACCCCCGGCGCCCGCGCACGAAGTCGCGCGTACCATCAATCGGATCAACCACCCAGACGCGGCTGCACAACAGGCGCTCAGCATTATCGACGGTTTCTTCGGACAGCCAGCCAGCCTCAGGATCAAGTGCATAAAGCCGCTCACGCAATAGCTCATTCACCGCCATATCAACCGCGCTTACGGGATCGCCCGGCGCTTTTTCCCAATGATCAAAATCGCCGCGCCAGCTTTTCATCGCGAGCGCGCCCGCCTCAGCCGCGATTTTACTCACGCGCCCAGATAGTCGATCAATCACCCGCAAGGATCATCCCGTCAATCCGGATCGTCGGCGCGTTCGTGGCGTGGCGAAATTCAAGATCATTAGCGGGGATCAGAGCGGCAAACATATCCTTCAAATTACCGGCGATCGTCACCTCAGCCACCGGCCCCGCAATCTGGCCATCGATAATCTGAAACCCAGACGCGCCGCGACTATAATCGCCCGTCAGCCCGTTCACCCCCATGCCGATAAGGTCTGTGACGTAAAAGCCGTGGCCGATATCAGCCATCAATGCAGTAGGGCTAATCGCCCCCGCCGCCATATGAAGATTGCTTGGCCCAGCACCTCCGCGTGTGCCGTGCCCCGTTGGTGCCAGCCCCAATTGCCGCCCTGATGTGCTGTCAATCAGCCATGTGGTGAGCACGCCCTTATCGATGATCATAGTCGTTGCGGTGAGTAGACCTTCGCCATCAAACGGGCGTGAGCGGAGGCCGCGAATCCGGTGGGGTTCATCGATGATTGTGATCCCACTCGAAAAAATCGCAGTGCCCAGCGCTTCGAGCAGAAAGCTCGTTTTACGCGCTATGGCCGCCCCTGTAATTGCGCCAATCAAATGGCCGAGCAAAGATGAACTGACGCGCGGATCAAGCACGACAGGCATCGGGCCGCTTTTGAGCTTAATCGGGTTCATACGCGCAACCGCGCGCGTTCCGGCTTCAATCCCAATATCAGCAGCAGCTTCCAAATCGGCCAAGTGACGCGTTGAACTGTAAGCATAATCGCGCTGCATATCGCCGCCGCTGCCCGCAAGCACGCTTGCTGAAAGGCCGTGGCTGCTTCCGCTGTAGCCGCCGACAAAGCCGTGACTGGTGGCGAGCCCAAATACCGCACGGCCAGCGCTGGCACTTGCGCCGTTGCTGTTGGTCACGCCCGCGATTGCAAGTGCTGCCGTCTCAGCGATCAACGCGCGTTCTTTCAAGCGTTCGGGATGAACATCCACATGATCATCAAGGTCTAGATCAAGCGGTACGCCCGTCATCAACCGATCTTGAGGGGCAAGGCCCGCATAAATATCCTCAGGCGCCTCACGCGCCATCGCCACTGCGCGAGCGGCAAGGGCGTCAAGCGCTTCGGGCGATAGATCAGAGCTTGATGCGCTTGCCAGCTGATTGCCAACGAACACCCGCAGCGACATTTCCTCGCCTTCGGAACGCTCAACATCTTCAAGCAGGCCAAGCCGCATCTGCACTTGCGTTGCCCCGTCGCCCGAATAAACCGCATCAGCGGCATCGGCCCCGGCTTTTACGGCGCGCGCGATCAAATCTGCGGCGCGGTCTTTGGCTTGTTCAGTTGAGAGCATGATATCCGCTTAGGCAAAGCAACTCGCTTCGTCAAAAGCCATTTGCTTGCAACACGGGTGATCGCACCATCACGTTGCATTTGACAACTTTTCCAATCTGAGGCAGTCTTTAAGTGAATTTTTGGAGGGGAAGATTTATGCAGAGCGAAATCCTTAAACCAGTCGTCGTGCTGGCCGCATGGACGATGATCATGTGGCTTTGGATGTATGCCACACGTCTGCCCGCGATGAGCAAGGCAAAAATAGATTCAAAAAGTTGGGTTGGCGGCACGGGGGCAGATCTTGAAAAGGTGTTGCCCGCCAAAACACAGTGGGTTGCGCATAATTATAACCATCTGCATGAACAGCCGACGGTGTTTTACGCGGTCGCTTTGGCGCTCGCGTTCATGGGGGCGGGCAATAGCCTCAATGCGACGATTGCTTGGGCCTATGTTGTGTTCCGTATCCTACACAGCCTTGTGCAAGTCACAACAAACCGTGTCATCATCCGCTTTGGTTTATTCACGTTATCGAGTTTATGCCTAGGCGCGTTGACGCTCCACGCGGTGATGATTGCTTTCTCAAATTAGCCTTTATGGTTTTATATAGGCTTGAGAGGCGTTCTAAGCGCCCGTGAGGCTATATGTGAAGGGGCTTGGCTACCTTGGTAGCTAAAACCAAATAGGATCGCTGTGTCAATCCGCTTATGCCAAAGCACATTGGTTACACCTCACTCCGCTCATCGTAGCTCAGGATCAGCGGAGTGAAGTGTTAATCCTCCCTAATGCCATCATGATTGACGCCGATTTTATCCAATACAATCACGGCGTGAGCGCCTATGCTTTGGTTCAAAGGGGAATTGAGATATGGCCACTTATGTAAAGATGCATAGCAGTTGCTTGCTTTCCGCGTTCTGTTTGCTGATGATCCCTGTGAGCGCGCAGGCTGACTGGAACCAGAATAATGATGAGGCAAACCGCCAGCGCGCCATGTCTTCTATGCGCGAAACGTCAGCGGCCAATGATCGCCGCAATGCTGATGCGCAGTTTCAATCAGGATTGCGCAGCAGTTCGAGCGGGAGCTCAGGAAGCAGCTCATCATCTAGCTCAAGCAGCGGTTCGGGCTATTCGGGGCCGGGATATACGCCTTCAAGCAATCAAGGCCCGCAGTCGGTTGTTTCAACGATAACGATCAGAGAAACCGGCGCTCAGATGGCCGTTCGCCTCGCCAAGGCGGGAGAGAGCGGCGACATCGACGCCCAATACAAGATGGGTGTATTCAATTATGCGGGTGTTGATGGCATACCGCGAAATGATGTGAAAGCTCGTTATTGGATCAAAAAGGCGGCTGATCAAGGTCATGCTATATCGGCGGGTCAGTACGGTTATATGCTGCAAAAGGGGATCGGCGGTTCAGTTGATGAGAGCGGAGCGACCCCATATTTCCTCAAAGCGGCGCAAATGGGCGATAATTATGCAAAGGGCTGGTACGCACTTAACATAGTGCTGGCGAACGACAGTTCAAACATGGCGAAGGCGACCGCTTATGCAGTGGAAGCAGCCGACGCGGGCGATTTAACCGCGCAGATATTGCTTGGCTCTATCATTTATTATGAAGGTTCAGCGCAGGATAGCGCCAAATCGTTCAAATATCTCACTCAAGCGGTCGCGCAAAACAGTGCAATGGGGCTGCGCTTTCTGGGCAAATGGTATGTTTACGGCGGCGATGGCGTCACCAAAGATGTTCCCAAAGGCGTTTCGTTCCTCGAACGATCAGTCGCGCTTGGTGATGCGCGTGCGATGGTTCAGCTGAGCAAATTTTATGCTTTTGGGTTCAATGGCATTGAAAAGAATGAACCGAAAGCGGTTCGATTGATCCAGCAAGCAGCGGCGAAAAATGACCCTGAGGCGATTGGTTTTCTCGCCCAGTTTAACTTTGGCGGCACTTACGGATTTGCAGAGAATAAGACCGAAGCGGTCAAGCTCATGAGAAAGGCCGCAGATTTGGACGATACAATCAGCCAAGCCTTCTACGCGTCGGTGCTCTACGACGGTATTTTGGTTCCCAAAGACGTGCCAAGCTCAATCGCTTATAGCCGAAAAGCTGCGGAGGCGGGGCACGGCGAGTCACAAGTGCGCATGGGCAAATATTATTATTTCGGCGAGGGCGTGGCTAAAGACATCAACCAAGCCACCCGCTGGTTTCACAAGGCAGCCGCCTCTCAAACGCCAGAAGCACTCGAAATCATGAAAGAGCCTGACGTTATTGCGGCGGCAAAGGCGATGGGAATTTAGAAGGTGGTGACATTAGAGCATGATGACATATGGTTGACCCAAACTCCGTCTACCCTGAGCCTCGTTAGTTTGGTGTAATCTTGTTATGAATGCATAATCAAGGTGCCGGTATGGGGCGGCCGCCCCATACCGGCGTGATCGGTGCGCCCG
>JAYUAU010000088.1:0-19308 GCA_043741135.1 Sphingomonadales bacterium
AAAACGTGGCCCGTCTGGGCCCCTGCCTTCGCAGGGGAACATCCTACTCTCAGGTGAAACAAGTAATTTTGTCAAAAAAGTCAAATGCGATTGCCCTGCCATGGCGATAATCCTTGGCATTGAATCAAGTTGTGATGAAACGGCGGCATCGATTGTGACGAGTGATCGCGCTATTTTATCACACAGGCTGGCGGGGCAAGAGGCCGAACACCGACCTTATGGCGGCGTTGTTCCTGAAATCGCCGCGCGCGCGCATGTTGAGGCATTGGCCCCGTTGATCGAAGGTGCGCTTTCTGATGCTGGCCTGAAGTTAAGCGCGGTCGATGCGATTGCCGCCACCGCAGGGCCGGGGCTGATTGGCGGTGTGATGGTTGGGCTTGTTACAGCAAAGGCGCTTGCCCATGCCTCAGGCAAACCGTTGATTGCGGTCAACCATCTTGAGGGCCATGCGCTCTCTCCGCGCCTCGCTGACCCTAGCCTTGAATTTCCGTATTTGCTTTTGCTTGTTTCGGGTGGGCATTGCCAATTGCTCATGGTGCGCGGCGTCGGCAATTATCAGCGGCTGGCGACAACAATCGATGATGCGGCGGGTGAGGCTTTTGACAAGACTGCAAAACTTCTGGGCCTCGGTTTTCCCGGTGGGCCACTGGTCGAGGAGGCCTCCAAACGCGGCAATCCTAGTGCCGTGCCCCTGCCCCGCCCCTTGCTTGGCAGTGCTGAGCCCCATTTTTCATTTGCTGGCCTAAAAAGCGCAGTGTTGCGAGCACGCGATGCGGGCATGTACCGGCATGAGGATATTGCCGCCTCTTTCCAGCAAGCTGTGATTGACTGCTTGATTGACCGCACAGGTCGCGCAATTGATCATGCCGACGGCGCAACTGCGCTTGTCGTCGCGGGCGGCGTCGCAGCAAATCTAAGCATCAGAAACGCCCTTGAAACCTTAGCGACCGAGCATGGACTGCGCTTCATCGCCCCCCCGTTGTGGCTGTGCACTGATAATGCCGCAATGATTGGATGGGCGGGCGCTGAACGATATGCTGCGGGATTATTTGATGCACTTAATTGTGAAGCTCGGCCGCGCTGGCCACTTGACCCCTCAGCCGAAAAAGCGCGCGGCGCCGGCGTGAAAGCGTGAGAATTGGCGTGATCGGCGGCGGCGCTTGGGGAACCGCGCTCGCTCAAATATGTGCACAAGACGGTGAGGAAGTTCTGCTATGGGCACGCAATCAAGTTGTTGTTGGCGCTATCAATCACACTCATCGAAATTCTGATTTCCTGCCCGGTGTAACGCTCTCTCCCACACTTACCGCAACCACTGTCATAGCCGATTTACGAGAATGTGACCTCTTGCTCGTCGTGACACCCGCACAGCATATGCGCCCAATTTTGTCGCAAGCGAAAATTGGCGCTCGCCCGCTGGTGCTATGTGCGAAAGGCATTGAATCCTCATCGCAAATGTTAATGTCAGAGGTCGCTCGGGACGTGTGCCCCAACGCGCCGATTGCCATCCTCAGCGGGCCAACATTTGCGAATGAAGTGGCAGCGGGACTGCCGACTGCTTTCACTCTTGCTTGTTCGGACACCACACTCGCGCAACACATTGCGGTACGGATCGCGCGGCCCCATTTTCGCCCCTATCTTTGCGATGATGTGATCGGCGCAGAAATCGGCGGCGCGGTTAAGAATGTACTCGCGATTGCGTGCGGCGCTGTTGAGGGGCGACGCCTTGGTCAAAATTCGGCAGCGGCGTTAATCGCGCGCGGCTTTGCTGAAATGTCGCGCTTTGGCCTTGCGATGGGCGCTCAGGCCGAAACGATGGCGGGCCTATCCGGGCTAGGTGATCTGGTGCTGACATGCACATCGCCCGCGTCGCGCAACTATTCGCTGGGCCTGCGTCTTGGTCAAGGCGAAGCAGCAAACGCCGAAAACAACATAATCGAAGGCGCTTTTACCGCCCCCGTTTTGCAAAAGATCGCGAAGCGCATCTGCGTCGATATGCCTGTAACAGACGCGGTCTGTGCTTTGCTCTCAGACGAGGTTGATATTGATGAAGTGGTCAGCGCACTGCTCGCCCGGCCACTGCGCACTGAGGCTTAGACCCCTATTCGATCACATTTGCCTATTCGTCATTGCGAGCGAAGCGCGGCAATCCATAGGGTGGTGGTGCGGCTGGCTTGCCAGCCAGTCGAAGGGCTCCTCGTGGGAGACGGTTCAACCCGATCTATCTCACGTCAGCACATTCTATCCAGCGCGGCGTAGCGATGTAAGCTGTGAGGGCATGCTTCCTGATTCTTCAACGATGAAGGTCAGCAACGCTTTTTCATAATCATCAGTTTGTCCGTCTGCTGCAATCTGTTGCTTTAACCAGCCTGCTTCCTCCGCGGTGATGGCGCGCGCACTGTCAATCGACAGCGATTTTGAAAACGCATCAGGCTCAGCTGGGAATAGTGATTTGAACGCGTCAACAATCGTCCCGCGCCCGATCATGTCTGAGGGCAATGTCCGCGCTAGAAATCCAAAAATATTGGGCGTGGCATTATCCATCTCAGCGTGCAATCGCCGTGCTTCGTCGATTGAAAGCGGTCGATAATCGCTATGCGCCATCAAGTGATTGCCAACAGCTTGCACAAAAAGCGTCTTCCACTCAGGCGAATTATCGCCATCAAGTGTTTGATCCTTAATGCGAAACAGCATGTCAGCTTCGCCGCTGCTGACGATGATCGCGTCTTCGCTGCCACTTGTAAGGATAAGGCGGCGGAGCATATGTGCTTCGACATCATCGACACAATTGGGGCGCGGCGATTGATTGAGCCGTGTTGCGCCAATACCTGAAACAATAACCGTTTCAATCTCAGCCAATGTGAACGACAGCAATCGATCGGGGGCGTTTTCTGCATTTTCGAGGATTGTAACAAGCAGCTCAATCTCACACCGCGTTTGGACATGACCTTCGCTCGCGACATGATCGCGCAACCACTGCGCGCCACCTTCATCGATGAAGCCGTGGGGAGCATTTTGATGCAAGAGATAATGTTCAACGGCTTCGATGAAGAAATCGTCCCACACGGGTGTATCGATTTCACATTTGCGCAGCAGCATGAACAGCGCATCGACCGCATTGGTTGAGAGATATTCGTCCGCCCACACCAATTCGCGCAAATCCGAAATATCAGCGCTCGTGACTTTTCCCGCTTGCACCAATTTTGCGAGCGCACCGCTTAATTCAACATCCATCGCAATCATCCAATAAAGCTATTCTTTAGCCATACTGACAATACTTTAACTTTCGGTTGATGCTAAAAATCCCACGCGATGCCGTTATTCTCCCAATCACCGTAGCGCACTGGCTCCAAACCCTTCGGGCCACCGGCTTCAGTTTTTGGCGTAGCGGGCGCTTCGGGCTCGGGAACGGGCGGACTCGGCGATAAGTGCGCGGGCGGTTTTACGTGAGCGGGGCGATCTTTGTTCATATGCCTTATATCAACCTTTACGCCGCTTTCGACAAGCAGCGCTAAAGTTGTTAGGGCCACCCGCATGACTGATGTTCCGGGCCTTGCGCCGCGCCTAGCTGCGCTGAAATTACTTGATGCCGTGCTGCGGCGCGGATTGCCACTTGAAGCAGCTCTGGCCGGATCAACGCGCGGGATTGAGCGTGCTGAAGACCGTGCGCTCGCCCGCGCGATTGCGGCGGAAACGCTGCGCCGCCTGCCTGATCTTGATGCGCTCATCGATAGCGCAACGCGAAACCGGCTTGCTGATGATGCCAAGGCGCGAATGGTGATCAGGATCGCGCTCGTTCAAGTTCTGGTGCTTGGCACGCCTGACCATGCTGCGATTGCAACCGCACTGCCGCTGGTTGACGGCGGGCCACGACGCCTTGTTCACGGTGTGATTGGCACATTGCTGAGGCGTGCTCCAATTCTGCCCCCCCACCCAACGCTGCCCGATGCGGTTCTGGCGCGCTGGCATCCGGCATGGGGCGATGATATGATCGACGCAGCTTCTGTTGCCATAGCCGCCCCGCCGCCGGTTGATCTGACAATTAAAGACCCCGCAACAACCGATCTATGGGCTGAAAAACTTAGCGGATCGAGCCTTGCGCCGGGCCATGTGCGGCTGAGCCGTGGCACCGCAATCCATGACTTGCCCGGCTATGATGAAGGTGCGTGGTGGGTTCAGAATATCTCAGCATCACTGCCAGCGCGCGCACTTGGCGCTGGTCAGGGCCGTACGGTGATCGATCTTTGTGCGGCCCCTGGCGGCAAAACGATGCAATTGGCCGCCGCTGGCTGGGAGGTCACTGCACTCGATTCAGACCGCGCGCGTTTGGTGCGGCTTGAGGATAATCTGACGCGGACGAAACTCTCAGCGTACGTCGTGCAAGGCGATGTATTGAAATGGGAGCCAAAGGAGCCCGTTTCGGCAATTCTGCTTGACGCGCCGTGTAGTGCGACAGGTATTTTTGCGCGCCATCCCGATGTACTCCACCGTGTAAGGCCAAAGGACATAGCCGAACTCGCAACGCAGCAATCCGCGATGATTGCGCGCGTCGCCAAATGGCTACTGCCCGACGGTCAATTTGTTTTCGCGACCTGTTCGCTCGAACGCGCTGAGGGTGAGGCTCAAGTTGAGGCGGCACTCGCGAGTGGCCTCGTTCTAAATCCACTGCAAACACAAGAGCTTGTGCCGGGCTTTACCCCGACCCCTGAAGGATGGATGCGTGTTTTGCCCGGTAATCATGCCGACGGTTTCTTCATTGCGCGGTTTACGAAACCCTGAACTCTCCTTGCAGCCGCACGTTTGGAAGGCTAGACGGCACCCATCATGACCCGCCCCATCCTCATCGCTCCCTCAATCCTTTCCGCCGATTTTGCGCGGCTTGGTGAAGAAGTTCGCGCGATTGACACGGCGGGCGCAGACTGGATTCACGTTGACGTGATGGACGGTCATTTCGTGCCTAATATCACAATCGGGCCGATGGTTGTTAAAGCGCTCCGTCCGCATTCGCAGAAAATATTCGATGTTCATTTGATGATTTCGCCGGTTGATCAGATGCTTGATGCCTTTGCTGAGGCTGGATCGGATATCATCACCGTCCATCAAGAGGCTGGCCCCCACCTTCACCGCACGATCCAGCGGATCAAAGCGCTGGGCAAACGCGCGGGCGTGTCGCTCAATCCCGCAACACCCGCTAAAATGCTTGATTATGTGATTGATGAAATTGATCTCGTGCTGGTGATGAGCGTAAACCCCGGCTTTGGCGGGCAATCTTTCATTGAAAGCCAATTGCGCAAGATCGAAGCCATCCGCAAGATGATCGACAAGACGGGCAAGCCCATTCACTTACAAGTTGATGGCGGCGTCGATGCGAACACTGCGCCGCGCGTGATCGCGGCAGGCGCTGATGTGCTTGTTGCTGGCACCGCGACATTCAAAGGCGGCGCATCTGCTTATGCCGCCAACATATCGGGATTGCGCCAGTCAATTGGGTAGATCGACCGTGGATGATGAAGGCGACCGCAGCCCTGATGACAGCAAGCGGCTGATCCGCGTGCGCAGCGAAGTGGGCCTGTCACTCAGTGAGAAAGTCGCCAATCAATTCTATCGCCTTACATGGCGCACACCGCTTTATGCGTTTCGGCTGCGCGGGCGGCACCCGCTCAAATTGCTCGCTGTTCCTGATAATGCACTGATCGGTTCGCCCGATGCAGGGGCAGCGATTATCGCGGGCAATTTCGTGCTTCGCGGGCAAATTGTGAGCACAGCGGATGAAGTCTTTGCGCCTCGCTCGCATTCACGCGGGATGATTGATTATCTCCACTCGTTTGATTGGCTGGCTGATCTTTCAGCCGCCGCACCGCGCGAACAATCTGCTCCCATCGCCGAAGCCTTGGTGCGTAAATGGATCACGCAGCACGGTGATAAGGTGAACGAACCAGCGTGGCGCGCTGATCTGTGGGCGAAACGGATATTCAACTGGGCGGCTTATGCGCCGCTAATTCTTGCTAACAATGATCTGGTCTACCGGTCATCAGTTCTGAACGCGATGGCACGCGGATCACGCCATCTTGATCAAGCCGCTGACCGCGCACCGCCGGGCTTGCCGCATTTAACCGCATGGATCGGCATCGTCATGGCGGGGCTGCTCATCGCTGGCGGGAAACCGCGCCAAGTTTTTGGTGAAGCGGGGTTGATCAATGCGATTGCGAGCGATTTGGGCAAAGACGGCGGGATCGTCTGCCGCACCCCGCAAGCGCAAGCGCAAGCCGTTTTGTTGCTTACAAACCTGCGCAATGCCTATCTCGCACGCAAACTTGATGTGCCCGAATATCTGTCTGAGGTCATCACGCGCGCGGTGCCGCCCTTGCTATCGGTTCGGCTGGGTGATGGTGGCCTTTCAAGCTGGCAAGGCAGCGCACCTTTGCCGCCAACCATTATTGACGCCATCATTGACAATAGCGGCGTGCGTACCCGACCACTGCGCCAACCGCGTGAATGGGGCTATCACCGGCTTCATGCCGGTCACACCGCGATCATCATGGATGCCGCCCCGCCGCCCACGGGTCGGGTGACAGGCGGCGGATGCGCTTCAACACTGGCATTTGAACTTTCCGACGCGCAGCACCGCGTGATCGTCAATTGCGGCGGCGCCAAAGCGGGCGGTGCTTATGTGACAGCGGGGCTTGCTGACGGCCTCCGCACAACCGCTGCGCATTCAACACTCATTGTTGCCGATAGCAATTCAACCGCAATCCATAGTGACGGGATGCTCGGCAAGGGCGTCAATGAAGTTGAGATCAACCGGCTTGAAAGCGAAACGAGCAGCCGAATTGAGGCCAGCCATGATGGCTACGGCGCGCGCTACGGCGTCATCCACCGCCGCACGATCATTTTATCAAGCGATGGCCGCGAAGTGCGCGGCGAAGATGTACTCCTTCCCGCACCCAAAAGCAGAAAGCGCATGGCGCACCCGTTTGCCGTGCGTTTCCACCTTGGGATTGAGATTGAAGCGACCGCAACCGCTGATGCGCTGGGGGCATTGCTGCGCATAGACGGCGGCGCACTGTGGCAATTTCGTTGTCGCGGCGGCACGCTCAGCCTTGACGACAGCGTCTGGATTGACGGCGAAGGGCGGCCCAACGCCACCACTCAGTTAGTCGTTTCAGGTGAGGTGCCCCCTGGCGGCGCAACAATTGGATGGGTGCTAAAACGCGCCGGATGATAAAGGCCGGAAAATAAGGGACGTGAATGACTGACGTTAAAATAAGCCGCGCGCTTTTGTCTGTATCGGACAAGAGCGGCTTGATCGAACTTAGCACCGCACTCGCCGCGCACGGGGTTGAATTGGTGTCAACTGGCGGCACCGCCAAGGCTCTGCGTGATGCGGGCCTGAGCGTCCGCGACATCTCAGACCTTACCGGCTTCCCCGAAATGATGGATGGGCGCGTGAAGACGCTTCATCCAAATGTTCACGGTGGCTTGCTCGCCGTCCGCGATAATCCAGAGCATCTCGCCGCAATGGCTCAGCATAGTATCGAGCCAATCGATCTTGTTGTCGTCAATCTCTATCCCTTTGCCGCGACCGTTGCGAAGGGGGCATCGCGCGATGAGATTATCGAGAATATCGATATCGGCGGGCCGAGCATGGTGCGCTCAGCTGCCAAAAACCATGCCTCGGTTGCGATTGTGACTGACCCTGCTGACTATGCCAGTGTCTCCAGCGGCTCTACCACACTGACGCAGCGTAAGGCTTTGGCTGCCAAGGCCTATGCGGCAACCGCAGCGTATGACAGCGGAATCGCCAACTGGTTTGCTACCGTCGATCAGGGCGAGATGTTTCCGGCCAGCATGACGGTAAGCGGCTCGCTTGCTACAACTCTACGCTACGGCGAAAATCCTCATCAATCAGCCGCACTTTACCTGAGCAGCGGCGCTGATCGCGGGATTGCGCAGGGCACCCAAGTCCAAGGCAAGGAACTCAGTTTTAATAATTATAACGATGCCGATGCCGCGCTAGAACTGGTGAGCGAGTTTCGAGATGGCCCGCCAACAGTGGTCATCGTCAAACATGCAAATCCGTGCGGCGTGGCCTGCGGCGATACGCTGATCGAAGCTTACCGCGCGGCGTTTGCGTGTGACACAGTGTCAGCCTTTGGCGGGATTATCGCGGTCAATCGCCCGCTTGATGGGCCAACCGCCGAAGCGATCAGCGGCATTTTCACTGAAGTTGTTTGCGCGCCTGATGCCGACGAGGCCGCGCGCGCGGTTTTTGCCAAGAAGAAGAATTTGCGACTAATCCTCACTGGCGACCTGCCTGATCCTGCGCGGTGCGGAATGATGATGAAGACGATTGCTGGCGGGATGCTTGTTCAGAGTCGTGATAGCGGACGGATCACCGCCGCTGACCTTAAGACTGTCACCAAACGCGCGCCGACACAGTCCGAACTTGCCGACTGCCTCTTCGCGTGGACCGTCGCCAAACACACCAAATCAAATGCGATTATTTACGCCAAAGATGGCAGTACCGCAGGCATAGGTGCAGGTCAGATGAACCGGCTTGAGTCAGCGCGGATTGCGGCATGGAAAGCCAAGGATGCGGCAGAGAAAGCCGGTTGGGAAGTGCCTCGCACGATTGGATCAGCGGTTGCCTCAGACGCGTTTTTCCCTTTTGCAGATGGCCTCCTCGCAGCGGTTGAAGCCGGCGCGACGGCTGTTATCCAGCCCGGTGGATCAATCCGCGATGATGAAGTGATTGCAGCCGCTGACGAAGCGGGGATTGCGATGGTCTTCACAGGGATGCGGCATTTTCGGCATTAGGGCGAGACGGGATTTGGTTTAATCGACTTTGCGAGCGAAGCGCGGCAATCCATACACTCGTGCGGCGAGTGGATTGCCGCGTCGCTGGGGCATATGCCCCAGCCTGTCCTGAGCGGCTGGCTTGCCAGCCAGTCGAAGGGCTCCTCGCAAAGACGGGTTAGACAGCCTTGCGAAACAGCGCGCGATCCTCTTCGCCAAAGCCGCGCCGCCAAATGATCACGCCGTAGGTCAGCACAACGGCGGGAATACCGAACAAAAGCTCACTCCATTCAGGCCCTTTCGTTGCGACCCATCCAACAAGCGCTGCCGCCAGCGATGCCCAGACGAGCGGCCAACGCCACACCGAAACCCGCGCACCGAGCAGCCTTTGCACGAGATTGACCTTAATGATCGAACCCAGCCCAAGCGACACCGCGAGCGCAACCGCTGGTCCTGCGGCTTGATAAAATTCATTATAGCCGTGTGCGCGGATGATCATGATGAAAATGAAACTGAGCGCGGCTTGCACCGCAATCATCGCGGCTGAGATCATAACGTTGCGGTAACCGGCGATATAGATCAAAGCTGCTTCGCTTACCCCCGCTGCCGCAGCGGCCACCTCTGCAATGAGCAGGAAAGCAAGCGCGCCATTGCCACTTACAAAATTCGGGCCGACCAATCCCAGCACAGCCTCGCCCGGAATGCCGAGCGCTAGCGCCCCTCCCGCTTGTGCCGCGAGTATCCAGAACCCGACTTGGCTGATTTGCTTGGCCACCGCCGCGCGGTCTCCCTCATTCAACTTGCGCGTTATCACCGGGCCAAGGACGGGGTCGAAACTGGTTTTTAGCTTTTGCGGCAGGCTCGTCACTTGCTGTGCGACATAATAAATTCCAACCGTCGCTGGAGAAACGAACAGCCCAAGGATCGCCAAGTCAATTCGGCGAGATAGCCATTCAAGCGCATCGGCGAGTGCAAGCGGGGTGTTACGCCGCGCTAGTGCCATCACGCGCGCTCGGTTCGGTCGCCAGCCTGTTGGCACACCAAAACTTTTGACGAAGGGCACAATCGAAGCAATCAGCGCGGCGAACACCGACAAGACATAAGCGATGAGCAGCCCATCCTCTTTGGGTGCGAAGAACGCCATTACCCCCGCCGCGATGCTGATCGTCCACGGTTCAATGATCGCGCGCGCGCGCACTGAGGCGGCAATATCAAAGCGGTAAGCCAGTGCTGAGAGCATGATATCAGTCGCAGCAATCAGGAAAACCGTCAGTGGAATCAGCAGATCTAGCCCGCGCAATTGGCTATTGGGAAACATGATCTGAGGGAACACCATCAGCAACACGGTGGCGGGCAATGCGACGATGAAGACCGTTAGCAACGCATCCCACACCTCATGCGTATCGCTGCTTTCTTCCTTGGCCAGCTGGAGTGCAAGCCCACGCCGCAGACCCATCGTTGCAATTTGAGCCGCAAATTCGATGATCAGGATCGCATAGGCCATCCGCCCAAGCGCTTCGGCCCCGTAAATCCGGCCCGCGATAAACAGAAAGGGTATTCGCGCCGCCAAACGCAGCCAAAAGCCTATGAAATTGGTGCGTCCGCCCTTTGCGAGTGTCGCAATATCATCGGGTGGGGCAGTGCTATCGCTCAATGCGCGGCACCCCAGTTTTTGCCAGTGCCGATCTCAATACCCAGCGGCACATCGAGTTTTACAAGCGGTTCAGCGGCCTCTGCCATGACCTGCTCTATCACCTTTGATGCACGCGCAACATCGCCTTCGGGAAGCTCAAATACCAGTTCATCATGAACCTGCAGCAACATGCGGACATGTGGCAAGCCCGCCTCCGCGAGTGCGGGCAGCATCCGCACCATCGCGCGCTTGATGATATCAGCACTCGTCCCTTGAATCGGCGCGTTCATCGCCGCGCGTTCGCTGCCCTGCCGCTCGGTTTGGTTCGCCGCATTGATCCGCGTGAAATGCGTCTTTCGCCCGAACAAAGTTTTGGTGAAACCCACCTCCTTCGCCTCAGTCAGTGTGTTCGAAATATAACTGCGAATGCCGGGGAAGCGTTCGAAATAGCGGTCGATCATATCTTGCGCTTCATCGGCCTTGATCCCCAGCCGTCCCGCCAATCCCCAGCGTGAAATGCCGTAGAGCAATGAGAAGTTGATCGTTTTCGCGCGGCCCCGTGTATCGCGGTTGACCTCACCAAACAGCTCCATCGCGGTGAGCGAATGAATATCTTCACCCTTGGCAAACGCGTCCTTGAGCGCGGGAACATCGGCCATATGCGCGGCGAGCCGCAATTCGATCTGGCTATAATCGGCTGACATCAGCACATTGCCGGGTTCAGCAATGAACGCTTCGCGAATCCGCCGCCCCACCTCAGTGCGGATCGGAATATTTTGAAGGTTTGGGTCGTTCGAGGAAAGCCGACCCGTCTGCGCGCCGGTGAGCGAATAACTCGTATGCACACGCCCCGTCACCGGATTGATCTGTGCTTGCAAGCTATCGGTATAGGTTGATTTAAGCTTTGATAATTGGCGCCATTCAAGCACTTTATTCGCGATCGGAACGCCCTCACTCGCTAACTTTTCGAGCACGGTAACATCGGTAGAATAATCGCCTGATTTGCCCTTCTTGCCGCCTTTCAATCCCATCTGACCGAACAATATTTCGCCGAGCTGCTTAGGGCTGCTGACCAAGAAAGGCGTGCCCGCGAGGCCGTGGATTTCAATTTCGAGCGCAGCAATCCCTGTAGCAAATTCGGCTGACATCCGCGCGAGTTCAGCGGCGTCGACCTTGATTCCTTCACGCTCCATATGCGCCAGCACTGCAACGAGCGGGCGATCAACACGTTCATAAACGCGCGTTACGCTCTCGGCAGAGAGACGCGGTTTGAACAAGTGCCACAGTCGCAGCGTAACATCAGCATCTTCGGCGGCATAGCGCGTGGCGTCGGCGAGCGGCACTTGATTGAAACTAATCTGCGATTTGCCTGTGCCACACATTTCTTTGAACGAGATGCAACTGTGCCCAAGATAAAGCAAAGCAAGTTCATCCATCCCATGATTGTGACGGCCCGCATCAAGGTTGAAGCTCATCACCATTGTGTCGTCGATGGGGAAAATCACGCTCCCCTCCCGCGCGCGGGAGGGGTCGGGGGTGGGCGCTGTCTGAAAGTTGTGGACACTCCCCACCCCAACCCCTCCCGCGAGCGGGAGGGGCTTTAGGTAGCGAACCAACACGTTGATATCATATTTGATATTGTGCCCCACTTTCATCACCGCAGGATCACTGAGCAGTGGCCCCAGCCGCGTGACAACATCCCCGATGGGTATCTGCACGGGATTTTCAGCAAACATATCATTGCTGCCGTGCGCCAGCGGGATGTAGCACGCTCGCCCCGGCGCGGTTGCGAGGCTGATCCCGACAAGCCCTGCCGCCACCGAATCGAGCGCGTCAGTCTCGGTATCAACCGCGATCACCCCCGCCGCGTAAGCTTCGGCAATCCACCGATCCAGCGCCTCAATCGTCTGCACGCATTCATAGGCGTCACGGTCAAAGGGCAATTGTGGCCCCGCTTCAATCGGCGGCGGCGCGGGCACATGCGCGGCCTGATTGATCATCTTCATCGTGCTATTGTCAGCAGGGGCAGTGCCACCCACGCGCGCGAGCAAAGATTTGAAGCCATGATGTTCAAGGAACGCGCGCAAAGGTGCTTCGGGTATCTCTTTGAGTAACAAATCATCAAGCGGCTCTGGCAACGCAGCATCTTCCTTGAGCGTCACCAGCACACGACTCAGCCGCGCTTGATCGGCAAAACTGATCAAGTTTTCGCGCATTTTCGAAGGCTTCATGCCCTCCGCCGCGCCGAGCACGCCTTCGAGTGACCCAAATTCGAGCATCAGCTTAGTCGCGGTCTTTGGCCCGATCCCTGGAACGCCAGGCACATTATCCGCGCTATCGCCCATCAGCGCGAGCACATCGCCAAGCTGCTCAGGCCCCACGCCGAATTTCTCAACCACCGCCTCAGGCCCCAGCCGGATATTCTTCATCGTATCAAGCATATCGATCTTACCCAGATCGATCAGTTGCATCAGATCCTTGTCGGACGAAACAATCGTCACCTTCCACCCGTCGCGAACGGCGGCGACCGCATAGGACGCGATGATATCATCAGCCTCCAGCCCGACCTCCTCAATGCACGGCAGCGAGAAGGCGCGCGTGGCATCTCGGATCATCGGAAATTGGGGCACAAGGTCTTCGGGCGCAGGCGGACGGTGCGCCTTATACGCGGGGTAAATATCGTTGCGAAATGACTTGCCCGACGCGTCAAGGATCACCGCCATATGCGTCGGCCCATCAGCCTTATGCAGCGCCTCAGCCAGTTTCCACAGCATAGTGGTATAACCATAAACCGCGCCCACCGGCTCCCCGCGAATATTGGTGAGCGGTGGCAAACGGTGATAAGCCCTAAAAATATAGCCTGAGCCGTCGATGAGATAGAGATGATTTTGTGACATTACTGACATGTTTAGCAATGCCACATCGCTTTGGCGACAGGGGAGTAGAGGTTGGAGGTGAATTCTGAGGAACTCAAAGAAGCAGTCGGTTCGCAACATCGTCAAACATTGACTTATAGTGAAATTGATATAAGTATAGCGACAGTTTAATATACATCCGCATAAAGAGATAAATATGGATCCTGTTCGAAACCCATTTGCGCCAGGAGCAGGATCTCAACCACCTGAATTGGCTGGTCGAGCAGAAATCGTCTCAACAGCGGATACAGCCTTGCAACGTATCCTACTCGGTCGCCCAGCGCAGTCACAAATGCTATTAGGTCTGCGTGGCGTCGGGAAAACTGTTCTTCTTAACAAGGTCGAGCAAATCGCCGAGGGGCGTAAATATCTAACGTCATTTATAGAGGCCCCCGAAGACAAGTATCTCGTTGACCTGCTCTACCCAAAAATTCACCAAGTCCTTCGCAAGCTATCGCTTGTCGAGGCAGCGAAAACTGCTACCTACGCCGCGATGCGAGCACTCCGCAGCTTTGCGGGTGCATTTAAGATCAGTGTCGGCGATTTCGAAGTATCCGTAGACCCCGAACCGGGAGTGGCAGACAGCGGCAACCTAGAATATGATATTACAGAACTTTTCTTAAAAGTTGGAGAAGCGGCGAAGGCTGCCGATCGAGGGTGGGCGCTACTGATTGATGAAGTGCAATATCTTAAACGCGAGGAACTTGGAGCACTGATCGTCGCAATCCACCGCGTCAACCAAAGGTCATTGCCCATTCTTATGTTTGGCGCAGGTCTTCCCGCTATCGCAGCTTTATCGGGAGATGCTAAATCATACGCAGAAAGGCTCTTCATCTTCCCTAAGGTAGATGCACTCTCCAATGACGATGCTGCGAATGCAATCCGCCAGCCAATCGAAGATGAAGGCGAATCAATTGATGAAATCTTGCTTGATCGGATTGTCGCACTGACCAGAGGGTATCCTTACTTCCTTCAAGAATGGGGACATCAGGTATGGAATGCATCAATCAAATCTCCAATCTCTATCAACTGTATTGAAACCGCCGAAGCAGAAGCATTGAGAAGGCTGGATGAAGGATTCTTTAAGGTTCGAATTGACCGGCTTACGCCAAAGGAAAGAGAATATGTCATTGCCATGGCACAGCTGGGTGCTGGGCCATACCGATCAGCGGATGTGGCCGACATCCTTGGCGAAAAACTAACCTCACTGGGGCCGCGGCGCGCGCAGATAATCGCAAAAGGGATGATCTACAGCCCAGCGCATGGTGACATTGCATTCACTGTACCGATGTTTGATGAGTATCTCAAACGTCACTGGATGAACAACTGAATTAGGCCCGAAATCGATTACAAATCACTTCAAATGATTAGCAGCAATCACTGCCGCCACCCCCTGCATCATCGCTTGCCGCGTCGGCACGCCCACGCGCGTTTGTGCGATCATCACTGCCACGACATAGTCAGTGCCATCGGGTGCCGTCATAATGCCGACGTCATTATACCCCGTATCACGCCCGCTGAGTGATTGGCCGGTGCCGGTCTTGTGGCCATATTTCCAATCATAGGGCACGCCGCCTTTGATCCGTTGCTTACCCGTAATCGCTTCGTCCATCATTGAGAGCATCAACTGTGTCGAGTTCACCGAGAGCAACTCACCGCGTTTGAGCTTGGCGAGTGCGCTTGTGATCCCCTGCGGCGTTGCGCCATCGGGAAGCGTTTCGAGATAGGTATCCAGTGCTTTGAGCCGCACCTCTGGCGTCAATTTGGCGCGCGCGACTTGAAATGCATTGCCCTTTGAATAGCTTTGCTGCCACGTCAGCCCCGCCGTCTTGCTTTGCAGCGCGCGTTCGCCCGGGCCAAAGCGGATGCCGCTCAAGCCTTTGGCCACAAGCATCGCACGCACTTTGTCAGACCCGCCGACTAGCGTCAGCAGCCGATCATTGGCGGTATTATCGCTTTTGGTCATCGCGCGGTTGAGGAGGTCGAGCACTGTCGTCTCATAGCCATCGTCGTCAACCAAGGTTGCGATTGGCTGATTGAAGAGTGTTAAATCATCATGCATGATCCGCACAGTTTGATCGAGTTTGATCCTGCCAGTATCAACCGCGTCTAACAGTGTGAGCGCCACCCAGAGCTTCGAAACGCTTTGCTGGGGATAATGTTGGCCGGCTTGGTGGCTGAATAGCCATGAACCATCACTGCGGGTCACCGCGATACCGACCACGCCATCAAAACTCTGCGCGATGTTACGTAAAGCCGTAAACAGCGCGGGTGGTGGGTTTATCCGGTAATCCGAAAGCGGTGCGGGTTCAGTCCGCACGGGTGGCAATCGTTGTGGCACAGGGATGAAATTGGGCTTGGGCGGCGGCGCGCGTTCTGCCCGCGGTGCCGACACACAGGCTGAGGCAAGAATGACAAGGGCAAGAGCGGCAATGGCTTTGAAATATGACATGTTTTTGATCCTATCGCACGATCTGCCAAACGGCATCGCCCAAGCGACGAACGATTCTAATCAAGCGATGGGCCGTTGTATTAGCCGCGTAACGCGCGCAAAGTTTCAATCTCTTCAGGATGGCGCGCGAGGATTTCGATCAAGCCAATCGCGGCATCTGAAGGCGGCATTTTGCCACTCTCATATTTCTGGAACGCGCGCTTGCCACCGCCAATGATCCGTCCTGCTTCTTCTTGCGTAAGGCCAAGTTTCTTGCGGATTTTACGAATCCGCGCACCATATTGAGTGCGAAGCTCACGATAGATACGATCCGATTCAATCAAATCCGCTCCACTCAGCACCGCCTCATCATCATGCGGGTCAAGTGGATACCACCCAGCGACCTCAATCTCCCGGCTTAAACCACCAAAGCGCACAAGCTGTTTGCGGACACCGCGATGATATGTTTCGCCACTACTTGGGTTAATTTTAGTATTTTCCATCAGTTCCATTCCTTGAACGAGGTTAGCTTCACATCAATCAGCGTCTCGCCTGCAAATTTTAGGTAAAGCCACCATCCGCCGAATTCGATTACATATGTATCATGCCAAATTTTCGAATTAGGCGGGCTATGCGCGGTTTCAGATTTTACGAAATCCCCCATCTCAAGCGACTGTATGACATCAAGAACATCTACCAATGCAAAACCAAGTGCTCGCGATGATTGGATCGCGGAATTAGTAACTTCCAAATCGTCCACAGTCGCAAACCGCGCTTGCATCGTCGCAAGATCATGGTGTGGTTTCAATTTGAACATTATCGATAGACCTTCAAGGTGTATTGGTCAATGTCATTTTACGGAATCAGCACCGTATCAACCGCTCTCTCTGCCATTTCAGGATAGTCGAGTGTGTAATGAAGCCCGCGGCTTTCGTGCCGCTTGATTGCTGAGCTGACGATCAGATCAGCTACCTCCACCAAATTGCGCAGCTCGATCAAATCGGGTGTCACGCGAAAGGCATTGTAATATTCAGCGATTTCCTTGCGTAGCAAATCAATCCGGTGCTTCGCGCGCTCAAGCCGCTTGGTCGTGCGGACGATGCCGACGAAATTCCACATGAATTGCCTGATTTCGCGCCAGCATTGCTGGATGACAACCTCTTCATCTGAATCGGTAACGCGGCTTTCATCCCACGGCTGGATCGCGGGCGGCGCTGGTAACTTATCCCAATTATCCAAAATATGCCGCGCGCAGGCCTCACCAAAGACGAAGCATTCAAGCAGCGAATTTGATGCCAGCCGGTTCGCGCCATGAAGCCCCGATTGCGTCACTTCACCCGCCGCATAAAGCCCCTGCGCATCAGTGCGGCCATCAAGATCGACGAGCACGCCGCCGCACGTATAATGCTGTGCAGGCACGACAGGGATCGGCTCCACGGTGATATCAATCCCCAGCCCCATCAATTTCTCATAGATATTGGGAAAATGTTCGCGGATAAATTCGGGCGGTTTGTGGCTGATATCGAGGTGAACATAATCAAGCCCAAGCCGCTTAATCTCATGGTCAATCGCGCGGGCAACCACATCGCGCGGGGCCAATTCAGCGCGCGCATCAAAGCGCGGCATGAAGCGCTCGCCGCTCGTTGGGATTTTGAGATGCCCGCCCTCGCCGCGAACAGCCTCAGTGATCAGGAAGTTTTTGACCGTGAGATTATAAAGGCATGTGGGATGGAATTGCATGAATTCCATATTCGATACGCGGCATCCCGCGCGCCACGCCATCGCTATGCCGTCCCCCGTCGCTCCTCGGGGCGCGGTTGAATAGAGGTAGGTGCGCCCCGCTCCGCCCGTTGCAAGGATTGTGGCGTGTGCGGTAAGCGCCTCAACTTTCCCACTTTTCCGGTTGAGCGCATAAACGCCGTGGATGCGACCACTGGTCGAAAAATGCATCTGATGACGCCCAAGGATGAGGTCAATCGCGACCATATCGGGGATGAGCGTGATATTGGGATTGGCAAAAGCGGCTTTCTCAAGTGCTTGTTGCACTGCCCATCCTGTCGCGTCGTCAACATGGACAATGCGGCGGTGACTATGCCCGCCTTCACGTGTCAGATGAAGCTCATTGCCTTCACCAAGGTTGAAAGGCACGCCGAGCTGCTCAAGGTTTGCAATCGCGGCGGGCGCGCTTTCAACGACAAGTTCAACGGTCTTGCGATTGTTAAGGCCCGCGCCTGCAACCATCGTATCTTCGATATGGTTTTCAAATGTATCGCCAGGTTCAAGCACCGCCGCAATCCCGCCTTGCGCCCATGCGGTTGATCCTTCGGACAGCCCACCCTTCGCAATCACTGCCACCTTTTTGGTTTGCGCAAGTGTGAGCGCCGCTGTGAGGCCTGCAGCGCCTGAACCGATAATGATGATATCAAATGTAGCACTCATTGGATAATGTGCCCGTTCAAGGCGCTGATTTCATCGTCAGACGGGGCTTGCCATTGCCCTTCCATAAAATCGAACATGTCACGGTCAACGTGCATCGCATAGGTTTCTCCCTTTTCGGCGTTTCGCAGTTGCACGCGCTGCCACCGTTCCGTGGCAGGGATGTTGACCCAGTGTAGCGAACAAGCCGCACCTATCGTTCGCGCTGCGGCGGCAAAACGCGCGCGATGATCGATACGAGTGAAACCGAGATCAAGGATCGAAGGAACCCCTAGCGCGGACAGTGCCTCGACCTGCTCGAGAATCTGCGCCTCGCAACGTTCAATGCGCACCATCGTCCAGTCAAACGTGATCGGCTGCGGGCTATCCATCCAGAACAAGGTCGTCATCCAGTCATCGATGGAGAAACGAACGCCGTCGATCCGCTTTGCAAGATCAATGGCATAGCTGGTCTTTCCAGCACCTGTAGCCCCGGTGACAAGGATGACATCGCTGCGGGTCATGTCCGCCCCAATACGATATCGAGCCGCAAGAAGAGTTGCGCAAGTTGCGCCTCGCTCACTTGCCCGACGCGCTCAATCAACTGGCTTTGGTCAACGGCCAACGTCAGTGGTAATTGTGCAATGGAGTCTTTAGGCAAACCAGTGGCCGACGCCGCCAAAGCCAAATTCGTTGGAAAACGGCTCAAGCGCAAATTGCTGGTTAGCGGCGTAGTGAGATAGGTTTCAAGGAGGCTGGCATTAACGCGATCTCCTTGCAGGATCACGACCGGACGGCGATAGCCCGCGATGGAACCGACGGGTTGCCCCAAGTCAGCAAGCCAAATCTGCCCTTGCCTAACCTCTTCACTCACCACTGCGTATGCTTAAGGGCGGTCATTGCCCCCGCTCTGACCCACATCGCCTGCTCTTCACGTTCTTCGGCAGTCATGCTGTCCACAGCCGCATTTATCTGCTCGGTAAGATCATATTCATCACGCGCTACAAAGTCGTGCAAAGCCCGCGCATAAAGCGTGCTGCGCGATGTTCCCAGTTTCTTGGCGAGCGCGTCAGCCTTGGCAAACGTCGCATCAGGGATTGAAACGGCTACTTTCATAC
>JAYUAU010000089.1:0-8066 GCA_043741135.1 Sphingomonadales bacterium
CTTCAAGTGTTAACCCACCGAGTCCAGTCCTTAACAAAGACTCTTTTTGTCTGGGACTGGACCCCTGCCTACGCAGGGGAACACATTTGCTCTACCTAATCTCATCATGCTCTAGAGTTCCAGAACTACCGTGCAAGTTTAATAAATGCACTTAACTCAAGCTCACCTTTGCAAAATAGGATTTCGTTTGCCGTCACTACCCAGACGCTGCGACCGAGCAATGCGATCAGCGGTTTATTAAGCGGAATAGCTGAGTTACGAAAGGCGTTTAGGTGGGACCTTAGTGTGACCCTCCGCTTTGGTGGTTCGTCGCCGATAGAGCGGAAGCATTACGCGGTCGCCCTACTCTCACGCTTAACGCCACGGCTTCCATGGTGGGAAATGGTGCGCCCGGAGCGATTCGAACGCCCGGCCCTCAGATTCGTAGTCTGATGCTCTATCCAGCTGAGCTACGGGCGCACAAGAAGGCTGTCGTTAGTCGCAAGGTGCCAAAGGTGCAACCCCGTTGCGTAGGAAAATTTCGGTGCGTAGAAGGGCGGATGATCGATTTGAAACAAACTGTATTGGTAATCGTCGCTTCTAGCGCGGTGATGGTGACTGGTTGTACTGAGCGCGGAGAACCGCCTTCGCTGGCAAAACGGCCTTTTGAAACCATCGGCGCGCCACCCCCAGTTGTGGCAATCAAACCAAAGCCATCCAATCCTGCGCGGGTCGCGCGTATCGCTTCATTTTTGAATCAAGCCCGACAAGGACAATCGAAGTTCGCCACTAATGTCGCGACCGCCGAAAAGGTATTTGCATCAGCGCGCGGCGCTTCGGTGACTAGCGAACCATGGTTTGTTGCCCAATTGGCAATATCACGCCTCACGGCGCTGCGTAGCCCCGTGCAAGTGGCGTTAGCAAACCTTGATAATGAACGAAGGCTTTTGATCGGAGACATGCCTTCTGAAGATGAAGCCGGCCTCAATGCTGCGCTCATCGAAGTTGAATCGATCAGCAATGCCCAAGCTGATACGGTCGCACGACTATCAGCGATGCTCAGATCGAACTAACCGCCGCTTTATGCGCAGCGCCGTTTTGAACGTAATGCGCCACACCTAACCGGTTACCCATATGAAATGCGGGATCAAGGTCACGCATATATTTTGCGGGGCGGCCACCCCATAATTGGCCCGCTAGCACTCGTTTTCCCGGAGTGAGCATAGCGCCCGCTGCTACCATCGCGTCACTTTCGATAACACAGCCATCCATCACAATTGCGCCAAGCCCAACGAAGCCGCGATCTTCAATCACGCATCCGTGCAGCATCGCCATATGACCAACCAAGCAATCATCACCGATGATCGTTGGGAACCCTGCGTTATCGCCGAAACCTGAATCGCAGTGGATCACGCTGCCATCCTGAATATTACTCCGCGCACCTATACGAATGTAATTCACATCACCGCGAATGACGCAATTATACCAAATGCTCGCGCCGTCGCCGATTTCAACATCGCCAATGATCCTGCACCCCGGCGCGACAAAGGCGGTTTCATGGATGCGCGGCGTTTTGCCGTTAAGCGTGATGATGCTGATGTCGTTCATCACGAATGATTGGCACGCGAAGTGTTTTGCATCAATCCTGCTTCGACATTTTTATGATCGGCAGGATGCTGCCATAATCATCAGTCCACGCGGCAAAGCCTTCGCGCGGCTTGATCGGCCGCCACGATTGTGCCGGATTGACGCTTTCAAGCTTGTTGAGCGTCGCAGGGTCGCGCGCGAATGACACCCAGTTTGAATCAGTCAAATTATTGTCGCGGTCAATTTCGGTTGTACGATATTCGCGCACTCTGGCGTTCCAACCGTTTTTTGCAGCGGCGGCAAGGACTGGCTCAAGCGCGAGATATCGATTTGAAATATGAATCATCAAAACGCCATTTGGCGCCAAATGACGACCATAGGTTTCAAACGCTTCACGCGTGAGCAAGTGCATCGGCACTGAGTCTGAGGAAAAAGCATCAACAATTATGATGTCCGCACTGGCCGCTGGTTCGCGGGCCAGCATCAGCCTCGCGTCACCAATGATGATCGGCACCGACGGCAAGCATTTTGAGAGCGAAGTAAAGCGTTTTGGATCACTCGCAATTTTTACAATCGCAGGATCAATTTCATAGAAACGCCATGATTGTCCGGGTTGTGCGTAGCAAGCGAGCGTTCCAGCACCGAGGCCAACTGCGGCAATTCTTGCTTTTGGCCCGAACATCTTTGGCGCGGCGGTGAGCGCAAGACCCACTCCTGAATAAGGCGCATAATAAGTTGTGGGCGTCCGCTCACGTTTGTCACTTCCGCGCATTTGCACACCGTGAAGCGTTGTGCCGTGGATGAGCGAGCGATCACCATTGGAATTTGTGCCAACCGTATAAATGCCAAAAAAGCTACGCGTCATGACATCAGGGCGGAGTGAAAAGGCCACTCGCTTCCACCCGCCACCGCTAAGCATCAACATGACGATGCATAGCGCGAACACAACTTTATGCCCCATCGTCAAAATCGTGAGCATGAAAACGATGAAAATCGCAATCAACGGCACGAAATCGGGCGCCTTCGTCCACAGCATTTCGCCTGCAACCTGCGAAACGATCAATGCGAAAACGATGATGCTAAGCGACCGTCGAAGCTTGATCGAGCTGTCACCCAATATGTTCGTCGCAATGAGCGAACGCTGAGATAGCAACAACGCACTGACTGCGATCAGGATTGGATATTCATAAGCCCAGTTGAAAACTAATGGGGCAATCAGCGCACAGAATATCCCGCCAACAACGCCACCAATCGACATTGCTAGATAAAAGCGCGTGAGATGCTGAGGATGCGGCCGCCGTGCAAACATTTCTGTGTGAAGTGCCGATGAAACTGCGAACAACATCAACAGCCCGAGCGCAGCGTATAAAAATGTGAACTTTGCAGTGTTGGCAAAGGCACACGCGGCCGCAAATACGAGGAGATAGGGCGCTATTTTGACGATCAAATTCGCGAGACGACGGTTCTCTGCAAATGCCACTGAAAAGCTCAACAGATAAAGCCCGAGCGGGAGCACCCACAGCAGCGGCATTGCAACGATATCAGTAGTGAGATGTAAACTCGTTGACAGCATCAGCCCTGATGGAACGGCCGCAAGCAATATCCAGTAGAGGAAGGTTTTCGCGGTTGGCGGCGCAATCTGTTCAACGACCACCGCCTTTTCGGTTCCGGTCTTGGGCAATGTCAGTGCGCAAAAGGCGATCAGGAGCAGTACAACACCGTAGCCGATACTCCAGATCAAGCGCTGATCATCAAGTGGCAAGAACGGTTCAACCAACAGAGGGTATGCAATCAGCCCGCCAAAACTGCCAAGGTTTGATGCAGCGTAAAGCGGATAGGGATTTGCGCCGCCCGAGAGCGTAAACCAACGTTGCATCAGCGGTGCTTGGGCTGAGATCATGAAAAACAGCGGGCCGATAGAAACGGTGAACAGCCACGGTACCCAGACAAAAGGGCTGGCATTGGTAGGCGGGTCAGTGGCAACAAGGCCGATGGGCAACATCAACGCGGCAAGCACAAAACCGCTCAAATGGACGATCGCCTGCGTTCGCGGCAAAAAGCGTCCGATAAAATGCGCATAAGCATAGCCGCCGAGCAGAAGCGCTTGATAAACAAGCATCGCTGAGTTCCAAACCGCAGGCGCACCGCCAAGCCGCGGCAACGCCATCCGTGCCACCATTGGCTGAACCAAAAAGAGCAGGAATGACCCTGCACAGATTGTCATGATATACCGCATTTTTAGCGCTTGTGATGCTTCGCCTTGTGCCCCCAAAATACGCCCTTCCCATGTTGAACTGCTTTGGCGTTAGGCCCTAATCACTTATCTTATGGTTAACAAACCAAGACTCGCGCGTGATGCCATAAGTGAGGTGGCGCTTAAGGGGACTGCCGCGCGGAACATTTGGATGATCAAAGTCAAGATCATGGTGCCGCTCCATGCCTAACCGCTCCATCAATCCCCAACTGCGCACATTGGCTGGCACGGTAATCGCCCAAATCGATTCAGCTTTTAAGGTTAAAAAGCCCCATTCCAAACAGGCGTTTGCGGCTTCAAACGCATAACCATTGCCCCATTCACTGGCCGCAAGCCGCCACCCGATATCGATTTGCCCTGCAATTGGTGTGCCCTCCGGCTCAAGGATCAAGCCACAAAAGCCGATCATCGCATCGTCACTTTTGCGCTCGATGGCCCAATAGCAATGGCCAAATTCGGCGTGAGAGGCTTGTTGACGCGCAATCGCTTCGATCACTTCGGTTTCGCCTTGAAGCGGCCCAAGAAATTCCATGACAAGCGGATCAGCACAGATAGCATGAAGCCACCCCGCATCGTCGCTGCGCCAATCCCTAAGGATCAATCTATCTGTCGCGATAATATGTTTACCCACCCAGCAACCTTGCCGCATGCGCCGCGTGATATGTCAGCACACCCGAACATCCAGCCCGACGGAACGCCATCAAGGTTTCAAGCACGAGCGCGTCACGGTCGCCCGCGCCTACCGCAACAGCTGCTTCGATCATCGCATATTCGCCTGATACTTGGTAAGCAAAGACCGGAATTTCAAAGCGCGCTTTCACCTGCGCAATGATGTCGAGATAGGGTAAGCCCGGTTTCACCATCACGCTATCAGCACCCTCAGCGATATCGAGTGCGACTTCGCGCAACGCCTCTTGCGCGTTCGCGGGATCCATTTGGTAAGTTTTCTTATCGCCTTTGAGCAACCCGCTCGATCCCACTGCATCACGGAACGGGCCGTAAAAGGCGCTCGCATATTTAGCGGCGTAGGACATGATCTGGACATTGTGGTGCCCTGCCCCTTCTAACCCAGCTCGAATCGCGCCGATACGACCGTCCATCATATCTGAAGGCGCGATGATATCGGCCCCTGCCCGCGCTTGGTTGAGTGCTTGTTCGACAAGCACAGCGCTCGTCGCGTCGTTGAGAACATATCCAGCCTGATCAACCAAGCCATCATGGCCATGCGCGGTATAGGGATCGAGCGCGACGTCGGTCAGAACACCAATTTCGGGCACCTCTGCTTTGATCGCACGAATTGCCTGACACATGAGATTATCAGGGTTCAAAGCCTCGCGTCCATCTGCGGTGCGTAGTTCGAGGGGGGTGTTGGGAAACAGCGCCACGCAGGAAATCCCAAGATCCCGCGCTTCCTTTGCGCGATCCACGATTCCGTCAACTGACCAACGAGATACGCCAGGGAGCGATGCAATCGGCTCCTCGACTGCGGAGTCTGACGTAACAAATAGCGGCCAGATCAAATGCGCTGGGCTAAGCGACGTTTCGGATACCATCGCACGGCTCCACGCAGAAGCGCGTGTGCGGCGAAGGCGGAGTGCGGGAAAGGATGGCTGGTTCATCTGCGCTGGTTACATCACAATCGAGCCCGCGCAAATGAGAGAATTTGCGATTGATTAGGGTCATGTTAGGCGTTGAGTGGTAAAGCCCAATCATGTTCTCTGTATCAGACATCAACGCAACCAACCCGCGAGTGCTCTCGATTGTTTCGCAGATGTCCACTTCAATGTCTGAAGCACTGATGAGCGAGTGCACTGAACTCGCGGCACATGCCTTTGAACCGAACATGTTTGGCGAAGCCTGGTTTCTAGCGCCTGCGCTGCGATACCTCCGCAATGATCGCACTATCTATCTGATTGAAGCGCGTGCAGGTGATGGCCAGCTTTGCGGTGTCGTGCCGCTTTGTATCAGTCCAAACTATGGGCGAATGCCGATTGCGCATGTCACAAATTGGATGCATTTTCAGTGTTTTATGGGAACGCCACTGGTTCGTTCAGGCGATGAAGTCGCGTTTTGGCAGGCGGTGATTTTACATCTTGATGGCTGCGATTGGGCGCGTGGTTTGTTCAGTGTTGCGGGACTCCTTGAAAACGGCGCAAGCCATCTTGCTTTGATCGAAGCCGCCAACAACCTCATTCGACCCTGCCCCGTTGTTCACCGCTATGAACGCGCAGCCTTGGCCTCGATCGGTTCGCCTGAGACCTATCTTGAGACCAATATTCGGGCAAAAAAGCGTAAAGAATTACGCCGATTATCGCATCGCCTCGCTGAATCAGGCCCTGTTGAATTCAGCGTGCTTGATCAAGCGAGCGAGATCAATGATTGGTGCGATGATTTTCTTCGCCTCGAATCAGCGGGCTGGAAGGGTGAGCGAGGATCAGCACTTGGCAATACAGCCGAAACTAGCGCTTTCTTTCGCGAAATCATTGAGGGCGCCTTTTCAAGCGGCAGGCTTGATTTCCAGCGCTTGAATTTAGACGGCAAGGCGATTGCGATGCTCGTCAATTTCAAAACGCCGCCGGGCAGCTGGTCGTTTAAGATTGCTTATGATGAGACGTTGGCGCGCTTTTCACCCGGCGTGCTCATTGAACTCGAAAATATACCGCGCGTTATTGGCGACCCGAGGATTGATTGGATGGATAGCTGCGCTGTCAAAAACCACCCGATGATTAACAGTCTGTGGGGCGAACGGCGTGCCATAGTTCAAGTGAGTATCCCGCTTTCAGGCATGGTGCGTGGCCTTGCCTACAAGGTTTGTCGAACAGCTGAACAAGGATCAGCAAAACTGAGGCGCTTGAGGGCAAAACATGATGTCTGAAATAGCATTTTCATCCGACGCCCGCGCGATTTTTGAAAGCGCTTATCCCGAAGTGCCGATCTTGTTGCGTCACAGCCTCATCGATAACGCGCTGCTCACGCTACCAGCTTTGGTTGAACTTGCCGCGTCGTTGCCGCCGCATCATGTTGAATATAATCTGGGCGCGTTGCCGATTGGGATTGATCCCGCTGACGTGCCCTCGCCAAAGCTCAGCATTAGCGAGACAATCCGGTCGATTGAGGAAAATGGATCGTGGATGGTTCTCAAGTTTGTTGAAACAAATCCGACATATGCAGCGTTGCTTGCCCAAACGCTTAGCGAGCTTGAACCATCGGTGTGTGCAAAAACGGGCGAGATGCTAACGCTGCAAGGTTTTATATTCATCTCATCACCGCACGCAGTAACGCCGTTTCATTTTGACCCCGAGCACAATATTCTCATGCAAATCCGTGGGCAAAAGGTGATGAACATCTTCCCCGCCGATGATGAGACGGTCGCTCCGCCAGCCGCGCACGAAGCCTTTCACCGCGGCGAACATCACCGCAACCTTACGTGGAGCGACGATTTTTCAGCAAAGGGCACGCCCTACGCTCTGACGCCCGGCGATGCGGTCTATGTGCCCGTGAAATCGCCGCACTGGGTAAAAAACGGCGATGCCGTATCGATTTCGCTCTCAGTCACTTGGCGTTCGGCGTGGAGCTATGCTGAGGCTGATGCGCGTGCGTTGAACCATTTATTGCGCAAACGCGGGTTGAGTCCGTCAACCCCAAAACGTTTCCCTGAGCAAAATAGAGTCAAGTCGCTCACACTGCGTGCACTTCGCAAATTAGGTTTGGCGGGCTAGACCTAATAGCCTCTAAAATGCCCTGCGAGATATGCTAGAGAACCTATTTGGTATTTTGCCTCCGAGTGACCTAATGTCTCCGAGTGGCTCCTAGCGACCCCACTCAGGCAAATACGAATGTCAATCGCTAAACACTGTGGTTACCCCCGCCGCGCGCGCGACGTCGATCGATGTCAGTCGCGGTTCGCGCTGCTCTCCACCGGCATCATAGCTCAACGATAATTGAGGGCCAAACCCTGCGCGTCCCGGGCTTGCAAATATTGGTGCTGACATTGAACCCGTGCCAGTGACTGGGTTAGCAGCGAATTTCTCACCAATACCGCTTATCGCGCCTCCGGCATTTGCCAAAAATAACGCAAATGTGGCGATCAAAACTCACGAACCTTCGAGGCAAGCCGCAAAAAGCTCTACACAGTTGGGAACCTCCAGCAACCTCCACTTCGTCATTGCGAGCGTAGCGAAGCAATCCAGAAGGTGGCGGAAATGTGAGACTTTCTGGATTGCCGCGTCGCCTTTGGCTTCTCGCA